>VAXK01000154.1 GCA_005885565.1 Actinomycetota bacterium | reverse complement strand
GACGACCACCTTCTCGTTCCCGATCACGCTCTCGGCAACCGCGCTGAGCCCCGTCACCGTGAGCTACACGACCGCGAACGTGACGGCCGTCGCCCCGGGCGACTACCTCGCGAAGAGCGGCACCGTCACCTTCCCGACCGGTACGAGCACGGCGACGATCAACGTCACGGTGATCGGCGACAAGCTCAAGGAGCCGAACGAGACGTTCTACGTCAAGATCTCGAACCCCAGCGCGAACGCCTACCTCGGTGACACCCTGGCCGTCGGGACGATCCAGAACGACGACTGAGCGTATGAAGAGGCTCGACGCAAAACGAGTCCGGGTGCTGCTGGCCGTCAGCTTCGCCCTCGCAGTGCTGGTGGCGCTCGGGCTGGCCGCCGGAGTCGGCGTCACGAGCCTGAGCAGCGTCGCGGAGGCGTACGAGTACTCGACGACGATCACGACCTCGACGACGACCACCACGTCGACGACCACGACGACCACGCCGACGACGACGAAGCCCGGGAAGGGGTGCGGCGACAAGAACCACCTGCACGACCGCCGCTTCGAGTGCAAGATCACGATCAGCGACGTCAGCAAGAAGGAAGGCGACTCCGGCACGACGGCGTTCGTCTTCACCGTCGCGGTCTCGGGCTCGCCGACGAGCACCGTCACCGTCGACTGGGCGACCGGCGGCGGCACGGCGTCTCCGGTGACGGACTACGTGCCGGCGAACGGCACCGTCAGCTTCGCTCCGGGTGTGACGACGAAGACCGTGACGATCTCGGTCGTCGGCGACACCGACCCCGAGCCGAACGAGACCTTCTTCGTCAACCTCTCGAACCCGAGTCCGAACGCCTACGTCCTCGACCCGCAGGGCGTCGGCACGATCCTGAACGACGACTAAGAACCTAGAACCCATCTGCCGACAAGCCTAGGATCGTGTCGGTGAGGCGAGCCTGCTACGTCGCGGCCCTCGTCGCGTGCATTGCGGCTGCGGGGTCTGCGGGGTCGATCGGCTGCGCGCAGGGCGCTCCTTCCGCGAGCCGGTTCGGGATCGCCGACGGCGGCGACCTCCAGGCGCTCGGCAGCCGTGAGCGCAGTCGCTACCTCGACGCCGTGAAGGGCGTGGGGGCGGGATGGATCCGGATCGGGATCTACTGGTCGGTCATCCAGCGCCGCGGCCCGACGGCCTACGACTGGGCGCCGTTCGACCGCGTGGTGAAGGCCGCGCGGCGGCGCGGGCTCCGGGTGCTCGGGACGATGGTCTACGCGCCGGCCTGGGCGAGGGCGTCAGGCACGCCGAGCTCGGCTCCGGCGGCCGACCCGGCCACCTTCGCGGCGTTCGTCGGCCGAGCAGCCCGCCATTTCGGCCCGAGAGGCGTCCACGCGTACGAGATCTGGAACGAGCCGAACATCGCCGGCTCCTGGGCGGGCGGCCCCGACCCGGCGCGCTACACCCAGCTGCTCCGGGCCTCGTACAGGGCGATCAAGCGCGCCGACCGCGGCGCCACCGTCGTCTCCGGGGGGCTGTCCCCCTTCGCGTCCTACGGCGCCGCCGACGCGCAGAGCATGAACCCGCTCACCTTCCTCGAGCGGATGTACGCGAACGGCGCCCGGGGAAGCATGGACGCGGTCGGCTGGCACCCCTACAACTTCCCATGGGGGCTCGGCTTCTTCACCTGGAGCGCGTGGTCGCAGATGTCTGCCACGTCGCCGAGCGCGCGCAGCATCATGAAGGCGAACGGCGACGGGAAGAAGAAGATCTGGGCGACCGAGTGGGGCGCGCCCACCGGCACCTCGTCGCAGAGCATGAGCGAGGCGGCGCAGGCCGAGCTGATCAGGGCCGGCCTCGCGAAGCTGAGGGCGTGGTCCTGGGCGGGGCCTTCGTTCCTCTACAACTTCCGCGACAAGGGCACGAACCTCAGCGACCGCGAGCAGAACTTCGGTCTCGTCCGCTTCGACTGGTCGCGAAAGCCGGCGTACGCGGCGTATCGAAGCGTGGCGGCTCCTCACCACTGACGAGAGCCAGGCGGCGGCCGAGACCGCTGAACACATCCGCGAACGGCGTCCGGGTTCCGCGCTCCCAGAGCGCGCTCCCGCAGCTCGCGCAGCGCGACAGCAGGCCGCGGTGCACGGCGGGCCGGCCGCAGGCGACGCACTGGAAGTCGCCCGCAACGGGATCACCGGCGCGGAAGAACTCGACGAAATCGTCTTCGAAAGGTCGCTGCGACTCGCTCATGTTCCCCTCCTCGTTCGTCCCCTCACTCGAGCCGCAGCTCCCTCTCGTTGTAGTCGTATGCTCGCCGCGTGTCCAGGCTCGAGCTGCGGCCGTTCGCCGACGAGCATCTCGACGCGGCGGCCGAGCTCCTGGCGGAGCGCCATCGCCGTCACCGCACTGCCGAGCCGATGCTTCCCGCCCGGTTCGATCACGCCGCCGGCGCGCGGCAGGGGATCGAGGCCGCGTGGCGCCGCGACGGAGCGAGCGGGGCGGCAGGGTTCCTCGACGGGCGTCTCGTCGGCTACCTCTTCGGCGCGCCCGACGACGAGGCGCACTGGGGCGGCCCCAACGTCTGGGTCGGGCACGCGGGTCATGCGGCCGTCGAGCCGGAGCTCGTCCGCGATCTCTACGGCCTCGCGGCCGACCGCTGGGTGGACGAGGGCCGGCCGCGGCACTACGTCCAGGTTCCGGCCTCGGAGGGCGAGCTGCTCCAGGCCTGGTACCGCGTCGGCTTCGGCCAGCAGCACGCCGCCGGGGTGGTCGAGGTGCCGGACGCTCCGTGGCCCGAGGCCGTACGCGAGGCGACTCCGGACGACGTCGAGGGCGTCCTCGAGCTCACGCCGCTCATCCGCCGGCACCAGGCCGGCGCGCCCGTCTTCTCGGCGAACCTGCGCGTCGAGGATCCTCGGGCGATCCGGGCCTCGATCGAGGAGGACGTCGCCGCCGACGAGGTCGGGACGCTCGTCGCCGAGGTCGGCGGCCGCCTCGTGGGCGGCTTCGTCGTCGCGTCGGGCGAGCAGGCGGGCGACGCGCCGCACGAGGTCACGGGCCTAGCGAGGCCCGAGCGGGCGGCCTACCTCGCCTGGGCGGCGACGCTCCCGGAGGTGCGCGGCTCAGGCGTGGGCGTCGCGCTGACCGGCGCCGCCTTCGCCTGGGCGCGCCGAGCCGGCTACGAGACGATGGTCACCGACTGGCGGGTGACGAACCTCCTCTCGTCGCGCTTCTGGCCTCGCCGCGGCTTCCGCACGACGTTCCTCCGCCTCTACCGCTCGATTCCATAGCGCGCGAGTTTCGAGGTTCGGGCGCAGCTCGTGGTCCGCGCGCGCCCAGCGCACCGCCTCCTCCGGGTCGGGCCGCGACTCGAGGTAGAAATGGGCGAGGTGGTGGTAGTAGTGGACGCCGCCGCGCTCGACCGAGTCGAGGTAGGCGGCGAGCGCGAGGTCGTGCCACGGCCGCGCCTCCTCCGGCGAGCCCGCGCGGAGG
Source organism: Actinomycetota bacterium (assembly GCA_005885565.1). GTDB lineage: Bacteria > Actinomycetota > Thermoleophilia > Gaiellales > Gaiellaceae > AC-50. Next base: position 13,059 of record VAXK01000154.1, on the reverse strand, counting down.
TAGACGTCGCCGAGCGCCTGGTGGAGCTCCGGCCGGGACGCCCGGGCGGCGACGCTCCCGTACAGCGCGAGCGCCTCGTCGAGCCGACCCCGCCCCGCGCAGAGCTTCGCCCTGTGCTCGTCGACGAGCCAGTCGCCCGAGTACGCGCTCTCGGCCCGGTCGTAGTGCTCCTCCGCGTCCGAGTAGCGGCCGGCGGCGAGGTCGAGCTCGCCGCGCTGGAGCTCGACCCAGCAGTACGAGCGGAGCTCCTTCGCCGTCAGCTCGTCCACCGCCTCCGCGTACAGCTCGTCGGCGCGCTGCGGGTCGCCGAGCTTGGCCTCGAGGTTCGCGAGCCGCGCGAGCGCCGACCACGACCGGTCGTCCTCGACGAGGCTCTCGTAGCCCCGCCGCGCCTCCTCGTCCCGTCCCTCCTCGAGGTCGAGGTCGGCCTGGAGAGCCCGGCCCTCGGACGACGCGCGCAGGGCCGGCGACAGCTCGAGGGCGGCCTTCACTCGCTCGAGCCGGTGGAGCTTGAAGTCGACGTTCGCCTTCAAGAAGCAGAGATCCGGCCAAGGCCCGAGCTCCTCGATCCCGGCGTCCACCGCGGCCTCCGCCTCCTCGAGCTCGCCGAGGTCGCCGGTCATCGAGGCGCGGCGGTAGAGGCAGTTCGCGATCCGCGTCGCGCGGTCCGCGCTCGCAGGCTCGTCGGCGAGGCTCGCGAGCTCGTCCGCGATTCGCGCCAGGTCGCGCTCGTAGTCAGTGGGCATGCGGCTCGGCGAGGTACGGGAACTCGGCCAGGAAGTCCACGTCGTTCTGCAACGGGTTCGGCGGCGTCTTCGGGACGATCGGCACCTTGTCCCACAGGGCCTGGTCGTTCAGCATCTCCAGGTCGTAGGGCTTGCCGTCGAGCTCGGCCTCCATGTCCAGGAAGAGCGAGAGGAACCGCGTCGCGACCTGATCCTCGAGCCGCCGCCCGTACGGCCACGTGCCCGTCGTGTCCATGTCGATCGGGCACACGTTCGGGACGAAGATGTCGATCGGCCGCTTGAGCGGGATGTCGAGCCCGTGCTTGTTCCAGGAGTCGTCCGGCAGGCGCAGCTCCTGGAAGAGCGTCTTGGCCGTGCGCGGAAAGGCCTGGATCGCCGTCGCATAGGTGCGGTGCACCGAGACCGGAGAGTGCTCGTGGTCGAACGAGGTCTCGAAGCCGAGCGCGCTGATCGAGGGCCCGAAGCCCCAGCCGAGGTGGCCGAGCCGCTTCACGAAGTGGGGCGCGAGCCAGAAGTTGTTCGCGCCGAGCTGGCGGTTGTTCTCCCGCTCGCTGAGCGCCGCGTCGGCGAAGGGCTGGCCGACGGTGTCCACGAGCTTGTACTGCTTCAGCTCGTCGTCGAGCCGGACGAGGTCGAGGAGCGCCCACGGGTGCTCGAGCCAGAACGGGTGGTCGGGGATCGTCTCGACCTTGTTCGCGGCTTTCAGCACCCAGCTCTCGCCCCACACGTTCACGATCCGGTCGCGCTCGGGGTCGTTCGTGACGAAGTCGAGCGGCAACTCGAGCACGATTGCGTTCACGTTCTTGCCCGCCTGCGCGTCGACGCCGCTGTAGACGAAGCGGAAGTTGCCCTGCTCGTCCTTGGCGAAGCGGTCGCCGTCCCAGGTCAGCGGCCCGGGCGGCAGGTCCTTCTTCACGCCGCGGCCGAGCATCGGGTTCTCGGGATCGAAGTTGAAGAGGTCGTTCCCCTCGAGCTCGAGGAACGTCTTCGGGATCGGCAGCTCGCGCAGGTCGGGCATGGTGTGAGGCACGTGGTAGAACTGCGGCGCGTAGTTGATCGAGCGGAAGAAGCCCGGCAGGTCGTTGAAGAACGCGTCGTCGCGGCCGCCGAGGAAGAGCGCCCGCTCGGCGTCTCCGTCTCGACCACCTGGTTCAGCTCGACGACCGTCGAGAAGCTGCCGCCCGGGAAGTTCGAGAAGTCGACCTTCGCGCGGCCCTCCTCGTGCGAACGTGCGCGGATCTCCGCCACGCTGAGCTCGCCGAGGTACTTGTCCTTGATTCCGGTGGCGTAGTCGAGGAGCGCGTCGAGCGACCAGTCTCTCGGGTGGCGCGCGACCCGCGGGTGCGCGGCGAGCTGGAGCCGGTAGAGCATGTCGGTGTCGAAGACCCCCGCCTCCGGGACGGATGCGAAGGTCAGCGCGATGACGACGCTCCCCTCGGTCGTGTCGCTCGGGTAGCCGAACATGTCGTAGACGTCGGCGGCGCTGACGTCGATGTCGGAGAAAATCGTGTTGACGGCGTTCGGGTCGTTGTGGTCGGCCACAGAGGTCCTCCTAGGTCGCAGGTGGGCCGCTTCGGAGCGCGCCGAGCTGGGTCCGCAGATGGTCGACGAGGCGGCCTGTTGTCGGCAGGTCGGGCGCTTCCTCGGTGAGGATCGCGTCGAAGGCGTCGGCGCATGGCGGGGCGACCTGTGCGGACGGGAGCAGGAGGCCGAGAAGGCGCTCCGCCCCGTCGAGGCGGCCCCAGAGGTAGTCGTTCTCGCGGTACGCACGGTCGAAGAAGGCGGCGAAGTGGCGGAAGCCGGTGCCGCGGAGCTTCGGTGTCCCGGGCAGCGGCTTCAGCAGGTCGCTCTCGAGCGGGCTGACGCGCAGGACCTTGACCTCGTCCCGCTCGCCCGCCCGGCTCAGCGACTGCACCGGGAAGAGGAGGACGTCCCAGAACGCGAACCCGAGGTAGCGGACGAAGAAGTCCGCGCGCGGCGCCGGCGGCCAGCCCGCCGTCAGCTCGCGCAGGTCGTGCGTGAGCTTCGGCGTGAAGTCGCCGAAGGTGTCGTCGAGGAAGGTGCCGAGCTCTGCGCGCACGGCGTCGAGGTCGGCGTGTCGGGCGGCGAGGAAGGGCCTCGGGTCGAGCTCGTCCTCGGCGATCGCCGTCGCGATCGCCTGCTCGTCGAAGACCGCCACGAGCTGCCCGCGCAGCGCCGGCGGGAGCGCGGCGCCGCTCGTCGTCCGCTCGAGCTCCTCCATGCGGTCGTAGAGGAGCTTCTTCGCCGCTCCGAGCTGCTCGCGCGTGGGCGTGTCGTCCTTGTCGACGACGCCGTACCACCAGCTCACCGCGGCGATCAGGAACCGGAGCTGGCGGAGCCCGTAGTCGAGGTCGAACCGGCGCAGGAAGTCGAGCTGCTCGTCGGTCGGCCCGGGGGCGCGGGCAAAGAGCCCGCCGTCGTCGGCCCACTGGCTCACGACGGCGCGGACGAAGAACGCGTGGTCCGAGTCGTCCGGATAGTCGAGGACGGCGTTGACGAGGCTCGCAAACTCGTCGACGACGGCGCGGATCTTGAGCCGGACGTAGGTGGCGTAGCCGTGGCCGAGGCCGGCGTTCGCGGCCGTCGTGGCCGCGTTTCGCAGGTCGAGCAGGAGCGCGTCGTCGGCCTCCGGCAACGCGGCGAAAAGGCTCCCGCCGTGCAGAGGCTCCTCGACCCGGCCGCGCACCCACTCGAAGTTCGACTCGATGATCTCGCGGATCGCCGCCACCCGCTCGTTCCGCTCCATGATGCGCAGGAGCTGGTCGAAGATCGGCTCGTGGGACGGGATCGCCGAGGTGCCGCCCCAGAACGTGCGGATCCAGCCCGGCGCCGGCTCCTGCCCCCGCCGGCGCTCCGGCGCGCGTGGGTCGGGCTGGACGTAGAGGAGCCTGCGCTCGACCTCGACGTCCGCGCGCCGGCCCCGGATGGCGTCGATCGCGTGGTCGAACGGGTAGTTGTCCAGCACTCCGCCGTCCATGAAGTACGTGTACTTCGCCGACCAGCCCGAGAGCTCGTAGATCCGGCAGAACTCCCGGTCGAAGTCGCCGAGCGAGATCGGCGGGTGGAAGTAGCGCTCGAAGTCGGCGAAGCCGACGGCGGGGAAGGCGCCGGGGAAGGACGACGTCGCGCGCGACGCGAAGGCGAGGCCGTAGTTGTACGTCGGCGTGAACTGGTTGCGGTCGCCGGTGCGCCGGAACGCGAACACGTGGCGATGCCGGCGGTCGGTCACGACCTCGTCGGCGAGCGGGATGTCGCGGTCGTAGCCGTAGAAGTCCGTGGTCGTGACGAACAGCTCCAGGTCGTGGTCGTCCGGCATGAGCGTGTCCACGCCCTGGACGTACGGGTGCCCGTCCATCTGCTCCAGCGCCTCCACGTACCAGACGGACTGCACGTCGCCCTTCAGCACCGGCTCGTTGCGGTTCCCGCGCCGGATCGCCGCGAGGAGCGCGAGACCGAGCCGGACCTTCCCGCGCCCCGGCACGTGTCCACGCAGGAGCTTCTGGATGTCGCCCTTCTTGATCCAGAGGTCGCGCAGCTCGTCCTGCCGGAGGTTCTGCGCGAGCGCCTTCGCGAGGTAGACGCCGTTGATCCCGCCCGCCGAGGTGCCCGAGACGATGTCGACGACGACGCGCGTCCGCACGCCGGAGTCGTCGCCCAGGCGCTTGAGCGTCTTCCAGTAGACGTGCTCGGTCGTCGCCGCCGGGAACGGGTTCGCGGCGGCGTCCACGTCGAGCGCGCGGGAGGCCGCGACGAGCTTGTGCAGCTCCTTCGTGATCCCGTGCATGTAGATCGCGAGCGAGACGCCGCCGTACAGGACGAGCGCGAGCCGCAGTTCCTTCGTCGCGGCCGTCGCGGCCGGGTCGGTCACGGGCGCGCGTCGGCGAGGATCACGTCGCTGGCCTTCTCGCTGATCATGAAGACCGGCGTCACGACGAAGAACCCCGGGATGCGCGGGAAGACGGAGGCGTCGACGACCCGCAGGTTCTTCGTGCCGAGGACGCGGAACGAGCTGTCGAGGACGGCCGTCGGGTCGTCCGGGCGCCCGAGCTTGCAGCTGCACGACGCGTGATGGCCCCACGCGTTGTCGCGGATGAAGCTGCGGAGCTCGTCCTCCGAGCCGTAGCCCGGCCCGGGCACCGTCTCCTCGGCGCCGATGTCGATGTGGTCGCTCATCATCCGGCGGACGAACTGGACGCCCGAGACGAGCGCGTCCAGGTCCTCGCCGGCCGCGTCGCTCCCCTCGTCGAAGTAGCGGAAGTTGACGTCTGGGGTGTCGCGCGGATCGGCGGAGCGCAGCCGGACGGTGCCGGCCCTGTTCCGCGTGTGCGCCTTGAGGATCGCCCACGTGAACTTGTCCTTGTGCCGCTCGAGCTCGCCCGAGTAGCCGGGGTAGTAGCCGCGGAACGCCGCCGGCAGCCCGAAGATGAAGAGGTCCGGCACGGGCATCTGCGGGAGCGAGCGACGGATGATGGCGAGCGAGACGCCGTTCGTCGTGTAGAGGCCCTCGCCCTGCTCCCAAGCCCGGAAGCACTTGTCGGGCTCCGTGCCGGGGGCTGGTGGCTCGAACGAGCAGCCCGACAGGAGCTTGAAGTCCTCGGGCAGGTCGTAGACGACGGGGACCTCGTAGCGGTCCTGGAGGTTCTCGCCCACGCCGGGCCGGTCGACCCGCACGTCGATGCCGTGCCGCTCGAGCTCCTCGCGCGGCCCGATCCCCGAGAGCATGAGGAGCTGCGGGGTGTTGAACGCGCCGCCCGAGAGGATGACCTCCCGCCGAACCCGCACCTGCTCGGGCGCGGGAAGCGCGGCGGCGCCGTTCGACCGGGGGTCGGCGCGGTAGGCGTGCGGCGCGTCGACGTACTCGATGCCGAGCGCCGTCGTGTCGCCGTCGAAGAGGACGCGCGTCGCGAGCGCGTGCGTCTTCACGACGAGCCTGTCCGGGTGCGCCTCCGCGACGGCCTTGATCCGCTCTCGCGTCCCGTTCCGGCGGCCGTTCACGGTGGAGATGGGCGTGTTCCACAGTCCCTGGAGGCCGATCCGGTGCGTCACCCAGTCGTTGGGGTCGAGGTAGCTCTCGAGCCGCTCGTGGGCGTGGAGCGCACGGCCGAGCGAGGCCTCGAGGGCCGAGGCGGCGCCGTCCAGGATCACGCCGACGAGCTGCGAGTCGCCGAGCGCGAGCTTCGCGTCGGCGGTCTGCGTGCAGAGCCAGCCGTTGTAGCCGTGGCGCGGGCTGAAGAAGCGCGAGATGAACGGCACCCGGAAGGCAAGCGCGGCGAGCCCGCTCGGAGGAGCGATGTAGTTGCAGCGCTCGAGGCGCTCGAAGTAGAAGCGCATCTTGGGATTGCGCCACGACCGGTCGCCCGTCTCCTTCGCGATCGCGTCCCAGTCGGTGTCGGAGCCGTAGATCGTGATCAGGGCGTGGTGCGCCGTGCAGCCGCCGAGCGTGCCCGCGCGGGGATAGAAGACGCCGTCGTGCTCCGGCACGAACTTCGAGTCCCGCCGGCTCTGCTCCTCGGAGGCGTAGTGGCGGACGAAGAACTTCCACGAGAAGGCGTCGTCCTCGGTCGCCTCGCCGTGGAAGCACGGCACCTGGTAGTGCAGGTTCTCCTCGTCCCCGCCCGCCTCGAGCAGGAGCACGCGCATCCCGGCCTCGGCGAGGTTCGCGGCGAGCGGCCCGCCGCCCGCGCCGGACCCGACGACGACGTAGTCGAAGTCCGGGGTGGCGGCGCTCACTCGGGCGGGCGCGCCTTGAGCGCGAGGAACGTGTTCAGCGCGGAGATCGCGGTCAGCATGATCCCGGCCCGCTTCGTCACCAGCCCGCGGAGCAGGAGCATCGCCGCCGTCGCGGTGTCCGAAGCGTGGATGCCGAGCGCCGCCCGGGCCGCGTGCTCGCGCACGGCCGCGTCGCCGCTCAGCAGGTCGGTGCCGATCTTGACCGTGCGGACGCCGAACAGGCGGAACGCGTAGATCGCGGCCGGGTTCGGCTCCGGCTCCGGGCTCACGCGCTTCGCGAGCCACTTCGGCGCGAGCAGCCCGCCCGCGCCGTTGAAGATCCGGATCAGCGCGAGCCAGATGCGCGCCTTGTCCCTACCCATGCGCGCCTCCGCCGACGGCCGTCCAGGGCGCGAACGGGTTCGCGACGCCCTCGAGCGCCGGCTCGAGCTCGGGGAAGTGGCGGAGCAGGAGGCTCCGCATCGTGTTCGACTCGACCCAGTCGAAGCCGACCTTCGTGTACACCTCCGGCCGGTAGTCGACCGTGAAGAACCGGTCGCTCTCGAGCCGCCGCGACGCCATCAGGATGAAGACGCGGAAGGCCGTGTCGCTGAAGCCGAACCCGCGCGGCTTCGGCTCGGCGTACATGCCGATCATCAGGTCGACCTTCTCGACGTCGCCGTAGACCCGGCGCAGCTCCTCGGCCCAGACCGGGTTGTCGGTCATCTCCTCGAACGACGAGACCGGGTCCAGGTGGAAGAGCCGCCGGAACTCGTTGTAGCGCGGCACGCCTCGCTCGCGCGTGCGCACGACGTCGATCGTGGCGAGGTCGACGTGGTCGCCCGCAGGCCGGTGGAAGTCCTGGAGGTAGCGCGGGAAGTTGTGCAGCGTGATCGCGCCCGGATACGCGCGGCCGAAGGAGTAGAAGACGTCGACCATCGACATCTCGTCCAAGCGGTTCCGGACCTCGAGCGCTCCCACCTCGGGAAGCTCCCGCCGCTGGAGCACCGAGTCGTCGCGCAGCGAGAGGAAGACGAAGTCGTCCGGGATCAGCGGGTGCATGCGGTAGACGGCGACGAACTCCTCCGTCAGCGAGTACGGCACGCCGTGGTGGTTCGTCGGCGAGCCGGGGATGCCACGGATGACCTCGTTCTGCGTCACCCGGCCGAACAGCTTGTCGAAGCGCTCGCCGAGGAGGCCGTACCAGTTCGTGCGCAGCGCGAGCACCGTCGTCGGGTGGGCGATGATCGCCGGCGTCCAGTCGACGGTGTGGATCTTCGCCATGAGCGCCGCGACCACGAGCCGCGCCTTCTCGTAGAGCTGCTGGTCGGTCAGCTCCGGGTACGCCTCGTGCAGCCGGTCGCACACCGTGTTGTGCTCGCGCATGAAGAGCGAGTGCAGGAGCGCGAGCCCGATCCAGAAGTTCCCCGCCACGCCCCGGAAGTCGATGTGCGCCGCCTCCTCGAGCTCCTTCGGCGGCAGGCCGTGCTCGTCGATCTTGAGCTTGCCGTTCTCGTGCGTGCGCAGCGCGTCCGCGAACTCGGGCGTGCTGCCGTACACCTGCGACCCGTCCCACCAGTGGGTGTCCTTCGTGACGAAGGTCTTCGGCTTGCCCGGCTCGTAGCTCGGGTCGGGAAGCGTCTTGTCGATCTGCATCGGATGGTCCGGCCACGGGTCGTCGGCCTCGAGCGTGACCTGCCAGCGGTCGTTCGGGTCGTTGTCGCCGTGGCTGAACCAGTCGTGCACCTCGAACTGGATCCACGCGCCCGCGAGCAGGTTCAGCGTCGTCGCCGGCTGGAAGCTCTCGCGCGTCAGGAGCTTGCGGCTGACCAGGCGCGGGTTCGGGTCGAGGAGCTCCGGCAGCTCCTCGTGCCAGCTGTACTGGAGCGGCACGTTGCGGCCGAACCTGCTCCCGATCGCCCCCATTAGCGGGTCGTTCAGGTCGTTGTAGGTGCCGTCGAGGGTGCGGGCGCCGCGGTAGTCGGCCTGGTTCGGGTCGGTGAAGGGCGGCTTGTCGAGCGGCCCGCGGCCGGTGTCGTAGAGGTTCTTCGCCCGCAGCCGGTCACGCAGGCCGATGAGGACGGGCAGCGCGAGCGGGGTGGGAAGCTTTGCCCAGCCGATCGACTTGTCGATCGATTCCGCCCAGTCGGCGACGACCTTCCAGTTCTTCATTCAGGCTCCCTCTCCCCTTGGCGCTGGCGGCTTTCCGACCATGAAACACCTCTGTCGAGCGACAGTCAACCGGGCCATCCGGAGGCGTCAACGGCGCGGTTCGGAGGGCTACGAGCGGGGGTCGTGCTCGATCGCGACCTCGGCCGCTTCCTCGACCTTCTCGACGACGAGGTAGCCCTCACCGCGTCCCACGACGCGGGCGATGTCCATGTCCTCGTGGCCGGGGACGACGACGAAGCGCCTCGCGTCGTCGCGCACCGCTTCGTAGGCTTCGCGCCTCAGCTCGATCCGGTCCAGGCAGTCGAGGTTGCCGCACTCGCACACGAACTCGATGCGGAGCACGTCGCCCTCGTCGCGGAGGTCGAAGGCGCCCGCAACGTCCTCGACCCGCTCGTTGAACTCCCGAAAGAGCGCTTCGTTCCGGGCGATCCGCTCCTCGCTCGCCGACACAGGAGCATTCTCTACGAGTTTCGCCCGCGCGGTGGGTGGAAGACCCGACCGGTGGAGTCGAGCGTAGAGCGTGCCGCGGCGAACGAAGCACGCTTTCGCGAGGCGAACGAACGGATCCGGGAGAAGGCCCTCGAGCTCGGCGGGCGGGAGGAGCCGAGTCCGTATCTCTGCGAATGTGATGTCCGCGACTGCACGACCGTCATCCTCTTGACGGCGCAGCAGTACGAGGACGTCCGGAGCGACTCGAGACGGTTCGTCGTCGCGTCCGGCCACCAGAATCCGGACGACCGCGTGCTGGGCGAGCACGGGGCCTTCACGGTGATCGAGAAGACGGGCGAGGAAGGACGGCTCGTAGAGGAGCTCGACCCGCGCTCCCGAAGTTAAGTTGCTTCTTACGTAAGAATCTGCTTACACTAGCGCTTCATGGAGGCCGCGCTCAGAGCGATCGCCGCGCCACGACGGCGCCAGATCCTCTCGCTCGTCCGCGACGGCGAGCTCTCCGCGGGTGAGATCGCGGGGCACTTCGACGTGACGAGGCCGGCGGTCTCGCAGCACCTGAACGTCCTGAAGGAGGCCGGCCTCGTGAGCGAGCGACGCAACGGCACCAGGCGCCTCTACCGGGCGCGACCCGAGGGGCTCGCGCAGCTGAAGGCGTTCCTGGAGGAGTTCTGGGACGAACGCCTCGACGCCCTCAAGGCCGAGGCCGAAAGAGAGGAGAGGGAGAAGCATGGAGACGACGACTGAGACCACCTCGGTCGAGCGGGAGATCGCGATCGCGGCGAGCCCGGAGACCGTCTGGCAGTTCCTCGTCGACCCGGACAAGGCGATCCGCTGGATGGGCCAGACCGCCTCGTTCGACGCGCGGCCGGGCGGCGAGTACCGCATCGGCGTCATTCCCGGCCACACCGCGGCCGGCGAGTTCGTCGAGCTCGATCCGCCGCGCCGCCTCGTCTACACGTGGGGCTGGGAGTCCGGCCCGGACGGGCCGAACCCCGTGCCGCCCGGCACGAGCACGATCGAGATCGAGCTCGTCCCCGCCGGCAACGGCACGACGCTGCGGTTCACGCATCGCGACCTGCCGAGCGCCGAAGCCGCGCAGTCGCACGCGCACGGCTGGGACCACTACCTCGAGCGGCTGGTTGTCGCAGCCCGCGGCGACGACCCCGGCCCCGATCCGTGGATCAGCGGAGAGATGTGACGGTGCAGGCGCTCTTCGACGAGGTGGCCGCACGGTTGCTCGCCGAGGACGACGCCGTCGAGCAGACGCGCATGATGGGCTCCGACGGCCTCAAGACCGGCGGCAAGTTCTTCGCGATGGTCTCGAGGGGCGAGCTCGTCGTGAAGCTCCCGCGCGAGCGGGTCGAGGAGCTCGTCGAGGCCGAGGCGGGCCATCGCTTCGACCCCGGCCACGGCCGGCTCATGAAGGAGTGGGTCGCGCTGCGACCCGACGACGAGGCAGAGTGCGCCGCCTATGTGAGCGAGGCGCGGAGCTTCGTCGGTGGTCAACCGATCCGGCGGACGCGAGCGGAGTCGGAGGTGTAGGTCAGCCGCCAGCGCTCGGCCGGCCGGCCGCCACGGAAGGAGACGCGGCAGACCTGCCCCTTGTCGCCGAGCTGGACGCAGCCGATGCTCCGAATCCTGGCCGAGGTCTCACGATGAACGGCCGCTTCGAGGGCTGCGCTCGCACGATGATCGCGTGCCTGCCGCCGCGCATCCCTCGGATTCGTGCAGCCCGCCAAGAGCATCGCCAGTCCGAGGAGCACGACGACCCCGCCGCTCGGTGCATTCGCGACGGAGCCGCCGTACCTCCTCAGTGGCGTCAATGATGAACAGCTTGAATCTGGGGATCCACGTTGCTAATTCCCCAGTCGGTGACGACGCCTGACCCGCTGTCGACTAAGAGGTAGAGCACGCGACCGCGCGGAGCCGGAGCCCCGGGCGGCACCTTAGCCTCGAATCCGGTGAAGGCGCCGTGAGCAACGACGAGCTCGGTAGGCGTCTGCGGAACGTCGTCCGCTCCGGACCCGACTGCCGCGAACGCCGCGGCGCGTGTTGTCGCGATCGTCCGGATCGTGCTTGGCGATGCCTCGCCGTTCAGGCGCGCAGCCTCAATGATCAGCGCGACCGGGTCGGGCGGACCCGCGAGCGTCGAAGTCACGGTATGCGGAGTATGCGCGAGCAGCGACGCTGTATTCGGATTCATCGTGTCCTTGTAGTCGGTTGGCGAAGCGGTCCACTGCGAGAACGCAGGGGAGATGTAGTAGGGATTGGCACCCGACCACCCGTAGCTCCACGACGACCCGCCCGCGGATCGCTTCTGGAGCGCCGCTCCGGTCCCGTTGACGTGCGCGTTCGTATTCGTCGCCTCGAGCCCCGACTCCAGGAAGTTGGAGGGAGCGGGATTCGACGTAGAGGTACCAGGCGAGAGCAGGTTCCCATCGCGGTAGACGTTCCACGAGTTGTTGCCGATGAAGTTGATCTTGGCGTTGTAGGTGGTGCTTGTTCGGATCGTGACGATGAAATCGTGCTCGAAGTACCCGCAGCACGGGCGGTTGTCGGCCCAGAACCAGTAGATGCCCGCTCCGGCGCTCTGCGGGTACCCCCGAGACATGCCGTCCTCGACCCAATAGGCGCCCCCGCCACTGCCGTTCGTCCCTACCCACATCTCCTGATTCGCGAAATCGCCGGTGTCCACGGTCGGCGTGTTGCTCTGCTCTAACCGGGCCACTTGAAGCGCGGCCACACCACCGTAGTAATCGGGCGAAGAGAGCCATCTCACGGTCCCGTAGCAGTGCGAGCCCTGGCTGCAGCCGAATGCAGGGCTGACAGCGACGGCGAGGGCGGCCGTTGCGGCGAGCGAGGCTGCGACCAACGCGATCACCCCGCGACGCCGGCCTTCAGGCAGGATTCGTCCAAGAACGCTCACGCGCACCTCCAAAGCGTCGACTCATGTCTCCCCTCGAACTGGCCCGCTCGCGTCTACCCTGGCGAGACGACGCGCCAGCCGAATGCGCTTGGACTCAAGCACCTTCCCGTGTAAGAGTCAAGGTCTTGCCGACAACAGTGCCGCGACCGTGCGCGGCGGCGTATACCGTGTAGCGATGCGAAGCCGTGGTGTGTTCCTGATGTTGTCGTCGGTGATTCTCACGGCGTGCGGCGGCGGCCATTCATCCGGAAGCCGAAGCCCCGATCCGCAGGCATTGATCCGTGCCGTGATGTCGTCGGCGGCGGGCATGGCTGTCGGTATTGAGCAGCTCTTCCCGAAGCAGCCCGTCTCCACCCCCTGCGTCATCCGGGGCGGCGGGCCTGGTCTTCGCGTGCGCGGTGCGTGTGCGAGCCGCGTGAAGACGATCGGTGACGGATCCTCAGTGGTGAGCTTCGTCGAGACGTGGGATGGACGGACCTTCCATGGCCCCGGGTCAACCGCGAAGCCGGGTCTCAGTCACACCTGGGAATTTCACGTCGACAGCTCGAGGCAGGTCACGAGCAGCCGGTCGTTCGGCGACTTCCCGCCACAGTCCGTGAAGTAGAGGTCAGGCCGGAGCCGGCAGACCTTCGATCGCGGCCAGCGCCCGGTCGATCTCGCCCACGTCGAGGTCGACGTCCTCGAGCTCACCGGCGAAGTACTTGTCGTAGGCGCCCATGTCGAAATGGCCGTGGCCGGAGAGGTTGAAGAGGATCGTGCGCTCCTCCCCCGCCTCGTCCGCGGCCTTCGCGACCTGGAGCATCCCGTGGATCGCGTGGGCGGCCTCGGGCGCGGGCAGGATCCCCTCGCTCCCCGCGAAGAGGACGGCCGAGGCGAAGACGTCGTTCTGGAGGTAGGCCTCGGCGCGGATCAGGTCGTCGCGCACGAGCTGCGAGATCAGCGGCGCGACGCCGTGGTAGCGGAGGCCGCCCGCGTGGATCGGCGCCGGGACGAAGTCGTGCCCGAGCGTGTGCATCGCGACGAGCGGCGTGAGCT
>VAXK01000153.1 GCA_005885565.1 Actinomycetota bacterium | reverse complement strand
GGTCGAGGCTGCGCTCGCACTGGTCGACCGCCTCGAGCTCGACTCGTACCACTATCTGCACGCAACGCGCGCCGAGCTGCTGCGCCGGCTCGATCGCGTCGACGAGGCTCGTCCGGCCTACGAGCGCGCGCTCGAGCTCGTCCACTCGGACGCGGAGCGGCGCTTCCTCGAACGGCGCTGGCCGAGCTCCCCGGCTGAGCGGCGCCTCACGATCCAAAGCTCTGCCTCGAAGCCCTTCGCGGTTCGGATGTCCTGCTCGTGCCTCATGCCGAGACGGCGCGCGACCGCGGTGGATCGTCGGTTGCCGTGCTGGATGACGGCGGCGATCCGAGTCAGTCCGAGCTCCGTGAAGCCGTGATCGCGGCAGGCCTCACCTGCCTCGGTCGCGTAGCCGAAGCCCCAGCAGTCGCGCGCGAGCGTCCATCCGATCTCGACCTCGGCGCGCTCGTCGGCGTCTCGGCGGGTGCTCGTCGTCCAGGTGCCCGTGTCCCAGACGAGGAACCCGGAGCGACCGATCACGAGACGGTCTTCCCGCCGCACGACGGCCAGGAGACCGAATCCGTCTGCTCCGTGGCGCTCCCGAACGGTTCGAACATGGGCTGCGACCGAGCCGCGTGAGTCGAACGGCGGGCCGAGGTAGCGCGCCACCTCCTCGTCGGTCAGCATCGCCGTCCACGCGTCGACGTCGGAGTCCTCCGGCACCCGCAACAGCAGTCGCTCCGTCTCGATGATCATCGTGTGCTCAGCAACGCGCGCAGGTCGTCGATCGTGTCCGCCTCCTCCGGGCTCTTGTCCGGCCGGTAGCGCTTCACCCGCGCGAAGCGAAGCGCTACTCCTCCCGGGTACCGCGTCGAGGACTGCACGCCGTCCAGCGCGACCTCGACCACGAGCTCCGGGCGGACGAGCACCGCGATCCCGCGCCGGCCGGTCTCGCGCTCGAGCAGCTCCCTCGTCTGCCAGTCGAGCAGCTCGTCGGTCATACCCTTGAAGGTCTTCCCCACCATCACGAACCCGCCCGTCGCCGGGTCGCGGGCGCCGAGGTGCAGGTTGGAGAGCCAGCCCTGCCGGCGGCCGTGTCCCCACTCCGCGCCGAGCACGACGAGATCGTACGTCCGCACCGGCTTCACCTTGCGCCAGGCCTTGCCGCGCCGGCCGGCCGCGTACGGGGACGCGGCGTCCTTCACGACGACGCCCTCGTGTCCGGCGCCGAGGGCTTCGTCCAGGATGCGCTCTCCCTCCGCGGGGTCGGAGGTGAGGAGCCGGGGCACCTCGAGCTCCGGCGCGATCTCGGCGAGCCGCCGCGCTCGCTCCTCGAGCGGCACGTCGAGCAGGTCTTCGCCGTCGACGTGGAGGAGGTCGAAGAAGAAGGTCGTGATTCCCTCCGGCGAGGCCTGGCGGTCGATCTGCGCCACGGTGTCCTGGAACGCCGCCGGGCCGTCGTCGCCCATCCAGAGCGCCTCGCCGTCGAGCACCGCCTGCTCCAGCGGGAGGCGGAGCGCGGCCGCCACGGTCGCCGGCACCGCGTGTGTGATGTCGTTGAGGTTGCGGGTGAAGACGCGCACCTCCGGGCCGCGGCGATGCACCTGGATGCGGATCCCGTCGAGCTTCCACTCCACCGAGGCGCGCTCGAAGCCCGCGACGGCGCCGGCCACCGTCTCGGCCGTCGCGGCGAGCATCGGCAGGATCGGGCGGAAGATCTCGAAGCCGACGGCGCGCAGTCCTTCCTCGCCGCTCGAGAGCGCGATCTCGGCGGTGCGCGGCAGGTCGCCCGTCATCATCAGCGCGCGCCGTGCCGTCTCGGGCGCGACGCCCGCCGCCTTGGCGACCGCCTCCGCAACGAGGGCGGTCAGCGCTCCTTGCCTCAGCTCGCCGGTGAAGAGACGCTTGACGAAGTCGGCTTCCGCCGCGGTCGCGCGGCCGAGCAACCCGACGAGGAGCGCCTTGCGCCGCGCCGCCGATCCGCTGCCCGTCGCCCGCTGGATCTGGACGATCGCGAAGTCGAGATCCCCGATCGTGAGAGAGGCCTCCCGGGCCGGCGCCTGCTCGAGCGCGTAGATCGTCGAGTAGCCCACGCCGACCCGGCCCTGCCGAGGGAGGCCGGAGAGGAGCCCCGCCGCGATCGGCGCCTCGCCTGCGTCGAGCCTGCGCAGCAGGTCGGCGAGGACGGCGATCTTCCGGGAGCGCGAGCTCGTCGCGGCGACGTCGTTCGAGGCGGCGACGAGGTCGGCGAGTAGGGTCACGGCGCCAATGATGGTCGAGACGCCGCACGGGCCTGCGAGGGTGCATCTGCATCCCGCCGACGATGCCCATGCCGCGCTCGTCCTCGGTCACGGGGCGGGCGGCGGGGTGACGTCGCAGGATCTCGTCGCCGCGACGGAAGCCGCGCTGGCGGAAGGCGTCTCGGTCGCGCTCGTCGAGCAGCCCTACCGCGTCGCCGGCCGGCGATCTCCCGCTCCGGCGCACCAGCTGGACGCCGCCTGGACCGCCGTCGTCGACCACCTGGTCGAAGGGAAGCTCGGCGGGCTCCCGCTCGTCGCCGGAGGCCGCTCCCTCGGAGCTCGCGTGGCCTGCCGAACCGCGGAACGGACAGGAGCGGTCGCGGTCCTCTGCCTCGCGTTCCCGCTCCACCCGCCGGGCCGGCCCGACGCGAGCCGACTCCCGGAGCTCGAGGCGGTGACGGTCCCCGTCCTCGTGGTCCAGGGCGAGCGAGACCCGTTCGGCATGCCTCCCGCAGGCCCGGGGCGGACGATCGTGCCGGTGCGAGGCGACCACGCGCTGAAGTCCGACCTCGCCGCCGTGACGGAGACGGTGCGAGCGTGGCTTCGCCGGGTGCTCTCAGGCTGAAGCGAGCCGCGCGGATAGCAGCCGGAGCTGCTCGGGCATGTAGGCCTCGTAGGCGAGCCGCGCCTCCGCCGGCATGAAGTCGAGCTGGCGCCGGTACTGGAGGGCGTAGGCGAAGGTGCCGACGGGAACGGCGACGCGCAGCGCCGCGCGCAGCCGTTCCTCGGGCGCGACGGTCATCCAGGCGGCGAGGTACGCCGCGGCGAGGATCTCGGTGTCGAGCCCGCGGTGGCGCGCGACGCCGAGCGCCTTGATCCACGACCAGAGCGGGTGCCCGATGCTCGAGTCGCCCCAGTCGAAGATCGCCACGCGCCCGTCGCGGACGAAGACGTTGCCGTCGTGCAGGTCGTCGTGCTGGATCGACGCAGGCAGGCCGTACGCCTCGAGCTCCTCGCAGAGCTCGCGGTAGCGCGGCGCGAGGGCGCGCAGCCGGGCGACCTCGTCCGGCTCGACCCCGTGGTCGTGCTCGAAGAACGCTCGTACGCGGCCGCGACGACCGGCAGCCGCACGTCGGGCAGGCCCAGCGCCAGCAGCTCGTCGACGTGCGCGGCCGCGTCGCGCTGGAGCTCGCCGTAGAGCTCGAGCGCGCGGGCGAACGTGTCCGGCTCGCCGCCCTCGCGGAGCCGAGTGCCGCCGTCCCGCAGCAGGAGCCATGCCCGCTCGACGTCGGCCGCGACGACCTCCACCTCGAAGGCCTGCACCGGCGCGCATTGCTTTCAGGTACAGGTCCTCCTCCGCCGTCGAGATCCGCAGCACCCGCGACCACGGCCGGTCGTGCACCACCTCCACCGGCGCCGTCGGCTCGACCCCGAGCCGGCCGAGCCAGTCGTGGACGGCGGCGGACGTGACGCCTAGGCCGCTGCCGCGGCCCGCTCGAGGGCGTCGACGTCGATCTTCCTCATCTCCATCATGGCGGCCATGACGCGTTGCGACTTCTCGCGATCCGGATCCTCGAGCAGCTCCGTCAGCCGAGTCGGGACGATCTGCCACGACAGGCCGAACTTGTCCTTCAGCCAGCCGCACGGGCCTTCCTGCCCGCCCTCGGAGAGCGTGCTCCAGTACGAGTCGACCTCGTCCTGGGTCTCGCAGAACACCTGGAACGAGACCGCCTCGCTGAACGTGAACTCGGGCCCGCCATTCAGGGCGACGAACTTCAGGCCGTCGAGCTCGAAGCTCACCGTCATCACCATCCCCTCGGGCCGAGGGCCGGCCGAGCCGTAGCGGGCGACGTCCGTGATCCTCGACCTCGGGAACACCGACGAATAGAACGTCGCCGCCTCCTCGCCCTCGGTGTCGAACCACAGACACGGAGTGATTCCTCGCATTGCGTCCCCCTTACTGCTCGTAGCCTTCCACGACCTCGGGATCGCGGACGCTTGCGGAGGCGGGGTCGTAGCCCGCCTCGCGGAGCGCTCGGCGCTGGCGCAGCAGGTCCCAGCACTGGTCGAGACCGACCTTGATCGACTCGAGCCGGCGGTGCTCGACGTCGCTCAACCCGCCTTCCGCGCCGCGCTCGTACAGCTCGTGCTCCTCGGCGACGAGCTGCTCGATGCGGTTGTGGATCCCTTCGTCCTCCATCGTCACCTCCTGGTCACGAGCTGCTCGTACTCGGGGTGCCGTTCGACGTAGTGGGCGATGAACGGGCAGAGCGGGACGATCTCGAGGCCCTTTCGGTGGGCGTCGTCCAGCGCCGCCGCTGCAAGGCGGCTGCCGAAGCCGCGCCCCTCGCACGACTCCTCCACCTCGGTGTGCGTGAAGGCGATGCGCCCTTCGCGCCGCCGGTACGCGGCCAGGCCGATCAGGCGCCCGTCGAGCCGGAGCTCGTAGCGGCTCGCCTCGGGCACGTCGACGACCTCGGCGTCGGCGGGCGACCCGGCCGCGGACTCGAGCTCGTCGGTCCCTCGGAAGTACTCGATCAGCTGCCCGGGCGCGTCCGACTCGCGCGCGTCGCGGTGGTCGGCGAACCGATGCCGATGCGTGGCCGCGAACCGCCACGGATCTCGCTCGTGCAGGTGGCCGAAGATCTCGCGCGTGCCGCGATAGAGCCGGCCGTCCTCCGCCTGGAGCACGGGGATCTGGTCCGTGCCCGCCACCTCCCGCAGCCCGCTCCGCTCGCTCGGCCACGGCTCGACCTGGCGCGCGACGAAGTCGAGCCCCAGCTCCGTCAGCACCTCGCGCACCGCCGAGGAGAACGGGCACCACTCCGCCTGGTAGAGCGTCAGCATCGCAGTGACGTTAGCTGGGCGGAGGAGGGCTGGGGGCGTCGGCTCCATGCTCGAGGCGGTACACGATCGGCTCGGCCCAGTCCCCGTGCGAGCGCATCCGCGCCGCGGCTCGCTCGACGTCGTACTCGGTTCGGCGCAGCTCGATCTCGCCGTCCTCGTACAGCGCCCAGGCCGCACGCGTCTCGCCGTCGAGCGGCATGCCCACGCTGCCCGGGTTCACGAGCAGCGTCTCGTCCGGTCCGGGCCGCCGGAACTGCTGATGGCTGTGCCCGAACAGGATCGTCCGCCGCGCCTCGCCGGCGAGCAGCCGCTCCTCGCCGGCCTGCGGCTCCGGCGCGAAGCTCTCGACGTCCGAGAGCGGCGAGCCGTGGGAGACGAGCATGCCGTCGAGCTCCGCTCGCTCCGGAAGCTCGTACAGCCGCGCCACGAGCGCGGGCCCGAGCGCCTCGCGCGCCGCCGCCACCGCGGCCGTGACGAGCGGCTCGGCCTCCGGCGGCACCTCCGGCTCCTCACGTAGCCAGCGGTCGGCGTTGCCGCGGATGCGCACGACCGCCGGCAGCGTCTCGAGCCGCTCCGCCGTCTCGCGCGGCCACGGCCCGAAGGCGGCGTAGTCGCCGCCGAGCGCGTAGACGGTCGCGCCTGCGCGCTCGGCGTCGGCAACCACGGCCTCGAGCGCCGCGAGGTTGCCGTGGACGTCGTACAGGATCGCCGTCGCCAACGCTACGCGGGCGCCTGCTCCGTGGCGGCCTTCGGCGCGTCGAGCACCCCGTCGAGCCAGCTGTCGATCGCCGCCGCGACCTCCTCCCAGCCCTCGCCGATCATGAACAGGTGCGGCTTGCCCTCGAGCTCGAGGTACTCGGTCTTCGCCGGTGAGCGCTCGTACCGCTTGTACTGCGCCTTCGACAGGGACGCCGGCACGGTCTGGTCGTGCTCGGCGCCGACGATCAGCAGCGGCGCCCGCTCGGCGTTCTTGAAGTGGACCTCGCTCGGCGGGTGGAGGTGGAAGTTCGCGAACCCGGCCTCGTAGAAGATCTGGCCGGTGTCCGGAACGGCGTAGCGCTCGTAGGCCGCGGCGGCGTCCTCGGGCGAGAACGTGTTCACGAATCCGTACGCGAACTGCTCCGGCGTCAGCGTCACGACGCCGTGCCGCTTCGAGGGATGAGCGAGCGCAGGCGACGCAGCCTTCAGCGTCGAGAGCGGCAGCTTGAGGATGCCCTTCGGCGGTGCGGGACTCATGGCCACTCCCGCCCGTCCGAGACCGCGGTCGAGCAGCAGCTCGACGATCAGCCCGCCGTAGGAATGCCCGATCAGGACCGGCGGCTGGTCGAGCTCGCGGATCACCCCCTCGTAATGGGCGACGAGCTCGTCCAGGCCCAAGCCCGCGAGCTCGTCGCCGGACTCGCGGAGCTCCTCGACGTCACCGTGCTTCCGCGGCCACTGCGGAACGGACACGTCGAAGCCGCGCTTCTCGAAGTAGTCGGCGAAGTTCTCCCAGCTGCGCGCCGAGAGCCACGCGCCGTGGATCAGGATCATCGGGATCCGGCCGTTCTCGGTGGTCATGTTGTGCCCTCCATCTCGATTGCCCCCACACTACGCATCAGCGCCATATCGTTCGAGGCTGTGAGCGACCGCCCGACGATCCGCCAGGTCGCCGAGCGCGCAGGCGTCTCGATCGCGACCGCGTCGCGCGCGCTGAACGACAGGGGCGACGTGAGCGCCGAGACCCGCGAGCGCGTCCGGAAGGCCGCGACCTCGCTCGCCTACAGCGTCGATCGCTCGGCGCGCGCGCTGGTGACGCAGCAGACGCGGCTCGTGGCGACGGTGGTCGGGGACAACGCCGGCCACCGGGACCTGTCCCTGATCTTCTTCGGCAAGGTGCTCGCCGCCCTCTCGCACCGGCTGGCGCAGTCGAGCTACGACGCCGTGCTGCTCCAACCGCTCGACGTCGATCCGCACCAGCGGTTCGACGCGGCCGTCCTGATCGGGGTGGACGACGACGACGCGCTCGTCGCGGAGCTCGCGGGGCGCGACGTGCCGCTCGTCGGCGTCGACGTCAGGTGCTCCGGCGACCGATCCGCCTACGTCGGCTCTGACCACGCCGAGGGCGTCCGCCTCGCCCTCGCCCACCTGTACGCGCTCGGCCACCGCCGGATCGCGCACGTCGCCGGCGCCCCGAACACCCTCGCGGGCTCCGAGCGGCTCGCAGCGTTTCGAGGCGAGACCGACCGGCTGGGGCTCGACCTTCCCGACGAGTACGTCCGCCGGGGCGACTTCTCGTCCGCGTCGGGCTACCGCGAGGCCTGCGCACTCCTGGCGTTACGGGAGCGGCCGACGGCGATCGTCGCCGCATCGGATCTGATGGCGCTCGCCGCGCTCCAGGCGATCCGCGAGGTCGGCCTCGAGCCTGGGCGCGACGTCGCCGTCGTCGGCTTCGACGACCTCGAGGCGGCCGCGCTCGCGTACCCGCCCCTGACGACGATCCGCCAGGACCGCCGGGAGCTCGGCACGCTCGCCGCGACCAGAGCGATCGAGCTGATCGAGCATCCCGAGGGGACGGCACGGACGACTGTCCTCCCCGTCGAGCTGGTCGTCCGGGCGTCGTCCGCCGTTCGCTAGGCCGGCGAGATCGAACCGAGGACGCCGTGGACGTCGACCTCGGATGCGCCGTGCCAGCGGTGCGGGCCGGCGGCGTAGAAGAGCGTCCTCCGCGAGCCGCTCAGGCCGCCGGTGCCGAAGGCGATCCCCCAGACACCCGGCACTCGGATCGGGAGCCGTCCGCGGAACGTCCACCCGCCGTCGCGGCGCGCGTAGACGTCGATCCATCCGCTGCCGAAGTTCGCGACCAGGAGGTCGCCGCCGAGCCGGCCGAAGCCCGGCGGCGCGAGCGCGAGCCCCCACGGCTCGTCGAGCTCGCGCGTGCGGCCGACGCGGGCGACGAGCCGGCCGTCGAGGTCGAACTCGTCGACGTACCCGCCCGTGGGCGCGTCGTTGCCGTTCACCGGCGCGCGCCACGCGTAGGTGACGAAGACGTGGCCGCGAAGCGCCGCGATCCCGAAGGGCGCGTACCAGGCGGGGATCGCCGGGTCGACGAACGCGCCGCGACGGAGGACGCGCCGCCAGCGAGCGTCGAAGACGAGCACGCGGGCGTTGTGGAAATCGGTCGCGTAGAGCCGGCCCGATGCCAAAGCGAGCCCGCGGAAGACGGCGCCGGAGCCTCCCACGTCGACCGCGACCTCGGCCTCGGTCGACCACCCCCGCGGCACGGTCGGCGACCAGCCTCGGATCATCCCGTCCTCGCAGGCGTAGACGAACCGCGCGGGCGCAGCGGCCCCGCCGCCGCGGACGACGAAGCCGCGGCCGCCGTTGAAGACGACGCCGGTCGGCCCGCCGGGGACGGCGACCGTCAGCGTCTGCTTCCGTCCGTCGGCGGCGTACACCGTGCTCGAGCTCCGCGCCTCGTTCGCGACCCACCACGCCCCGCCGGTCCGCGCGGCGAGTCCCCAGGCGTTCACGAGCTGCGCGTCGGTCCGGTCGGAGACGAGCCGATGAAGCACGAAGCGGTCGGGCCGGGCGCTCGATGCCGAGCCGGCGGCCGCGAGCGCCGCGACGACGACGGCGACCGCGCCGGCCTTCACCTCAAGCCGTCGCGATCGGCGAGGGGCGCGGCGCGCCGCGCCGGCTCGCGATGAAGTCGCGGTACCAGTAGAAGCTGTCCTTCGGCACGCGCTCGAGCGTCGGGTAGTCGACGTAGACGATTCCGAACCGCTTCGCGTAACCGTGCGCCCACTCGAAGTTGTCGAGCAGGCTCCAGACGAAGTAGCCGCCGATCGGCGCGCCGTCCGCGACCGCCCGCAGCACCGCGCCGATGTGCGACTCGAGGTACGCCGTCCGTTCCGGGTCGTGCACGCGCCCGTCGTGCGTCCTGACGTCGCCGAAGGCGGCGCCGTTCTCGGTCACGTAGATCACGGGCGGCGCGTACTCCTCCGCGACGCGCACGAGCAGGCGGTGGAGGCCGTCGGGGTAGACCTCCCAGCCCATGTCGGTCTGCTCCGCCTCCGGGTCGCGCACCATCTGCGGCCCGTCTGCGCCTGCGCTCACGACGAAGCGGAAGTAGTTGTTGACGCCGAGGAAGTCGAGCGGCGCCGCGATCGCGGCGAGGTCGCCGTCCCGGACGAAGCCGGCAACGATCTCGTTCCGCTCGAGCAGGTCGGCGGGGTAGGCGCCGCGGAAGATCGGGTCGAGGAACCAGCGGTTCCCCTCGCCGTCGACCCGCCACGCCGCCGCCTCGTCCTCCGGCGACTTCGTGGCCGGATACGAGTGCGCCAGGTTGAGTGTGATCCCCACCCGAGCGCCCGGCGCGGCCCGGCGGATCGCCTCCGCCGCCCAGCCGTGCGAGAGGAGCAGGTGATGAGCCGCCGCGACGGCGTCGGCCTCGCTCGTGCGGCCGGGCGCATGGTGTCCCCACGCGTGCCCGATCCACGCGCAGACCCACGGCTCGTTGTGGGTGATCCAGTGGCGCACCCGGTCGCCGAGCCGCGACGCGACCGCCTCCGCGTACTCGACGAACGCCTCGGCCGTCGCGCGCGCCGGCCAGCCGCCCGCGTCCTCGAGCGCCTGCGGCGTGTCCCAGTGGAAGAGCGTCGCGAACGGCTCGATCGCGTGTGCGAGCAGCTCGTCGACGAGCCGGTCGTAGAAGTCGAGCCCCGCCTGGCTCACCCGCCCGCGCCCCTCGGGGAGGATGCGCGGCCACGCGATCGAGAAGCGGAAGGCGTCGAGCCGGAGCTCGCGCATGAGGGCCACGTCGTCGCGGTAGCGGTGGTAGAAGTCGCACGCGATCTCGCCCGAGTCCCCGTTCCGCACCTTCCCGGGGGTGGCGGCGAACCGGTCCCACACGCTCTCTCCCCGTCCGTCCTCGTGCGCGGCGCCTTCGATCTGGTACGACGCCGTGGCCGCGCCCCAGAGGAAGTCGGGTGGGAAGGAGCCGTTGTCGGTGCGCATCGCGTCCTTTCGATCAGCGGGTTGACGGGGCGGGGGCGGTGACGTGGCAGCGGGCGGCCTGTGCCGGCCGCGCCTCGACGAGCGGCGGGGTGACGTGCGAGCAGACGTCGATCGCGAGCGGGCAGCGCGAGACGAAGCGGCAGCCTTCCGGAGGATCGACCGCGGCCGAGGCGACGCCCTTGCGCGTCCCGATCCGCTCGGCATCCCGCTTCGCGGGATCGGGCACCGCCGCGAGCAGCAGCCGCGTGTACGGGTGCAGGGGCTCGGCGAGCACCTGCTCGACCGGGCCGCGCTCGACGATCTGGCCCGCGTACATGACGAGGATCTCGTCGGCGACGTAGCGCGCGCTCGCGAGGTCGTGCGTGACGTAGAGGAACGCGATCCCGCGCTCCTCCTTCAGCTTCACCATCAGGTTCAGGATCCCGATCCGGATCGAGACGTCGAGCATGCTCGTCGGCTCGTCCGCGAGCACGATCTTCGGCTCGACCGCGAGCGCGCGCGCGATCGCCACCCGCTGCCGCTGGCCGCCGGAGAGCTCGTGCGGGTACTTCGCCGCGATCTCCTCCGGCGGCACGAGCCCGACCGTGCGGAGCAGCTCGTGCGCACGCTCCTCGACCTGCGCGGAGGGGACGATGTGGTGGATCCGCAAAGGCCGCTCGACGTGGTGGCGGATCGTCTTCACCGGGTTGAGCGAGCCGAACGGGTCCTGGAAGATGATCTGCACCTGCGAGCGGTAGTGGAGGACGTCGCGCCGCCGGCGGACGTGCGAGACGTCGCTTCCTTCAAAGAGAACGGCGCCCGAGCTCGGGTCGTAGAGCCGAGCGAGCAGGCGCGCGACGGTGGTCTTGCCGCTCCCGCTCTCGCCGACGAGCGCCGTGATCGTCCCCGGGCGAAGCGCGAAGGAGACGTCCTCGACCGCGTGCACATGTGAGCGGCGCAGGGCGCCGCCGATCGAGAAGTGCTTCGAGAGCTCGCGCACTTCGAGCGCGCTCACGCGACCTCCTCCTCCTCCTCGACCAGGTGGCAGGCGACGCGGTGGCCGGGCTCGACCTCGCGCAGCACCGGCCGCTCGGTCGTCTGCCGCCCGTAGAGCTCCGGCCGCTCCGGCCCGCAGTGGGGGCAGCGGGGGTGGAAGCGGCAGCCGCTCGGCGGATCGCTGAGGTCGGGCGGCGAGCCCGGGATGCCGCTCAGCCGCTCGAGCGGGCCCGAGAGCGGCGGGAACGACTGGAGCAGCCGCTGCGTGTAGGGATGCCGCGGATTCGTCCCGAGCCGCTCGGCCGGGGCGGTCTCGACGAGCTCGCCCGCGTACATGATCGCGATCCGGTCCGCGAACTCGAGCAGCAGCGAGAGGTCGTGCGTGATGAAGAGGACCGCGAAGCCGAAGTCGCGTCGCAGCGCCTCGACCTGCTGGAGGATCTCGCGCTGCACGACGACGTCGAGTGCGGTCGTCGGCTCGTCCAGGATGACGAGGTCGGGGTTGAGCGAGAGCGCCATGGCGATGATCACGCGCTGGCGCATCCCGCCCGAGAGCTCGTGCGGGTAGGCGCGGACGCGGCGCCGGTCGATCCCGACGAGCTCGAGCAGCTCCCCCGCCCGCGCAAGCGCGCGGCGCCGGTCGATGCGCTCGTGCGCTCGCATCGCGTCGACGAACTGGTCGCCCACGCGCATCACCGGGTTGAGCGCGTTCATCGCGCTCTGGAAGACCATCGAGACGTTGCGCCAGCGGAAGCGGCGAAGCTCCTCGGGCTTCTTGCCGACGAGGTCCTCGCCTTGGTAGAGGACGCTGCCGCCGACGATCCGCGCCGGCGGGCGCAGGATCTGGAGCACCGCGTTCGCGACGGTCGTCTTGCCGCAGCCCGACTCGCCGGCGAGCCCGACGACCTCGCCCTCCCGAATCTCGAGGTCGACGCCGTCGACGGCCCGAACGCCCCTCGCGCCGCTGCCGTACTCGACCGCGAGCTGCCGCAGCTCGAGGAGCGCCTTTCGGCTCGTTCGCCGCACCGCCGGCTCCTCCGCGAGGGCGGTCACGCGGAGGCCTCCGCCCGCGCCACGAGGCGGCCGCCGACGAGCGCCGCGAGCAGCCGCCGGCGCTCCGGCCGCTCGGTGCGCAGGCGCGGGTTGGAGACCTCGTCGATCCCGGCGAGGAGGAGCACGAGCCCGAGGACGGTGAACGCGAGCGCGGCGCCGGGGAAGAAGAACGGCCACCACTCGCCCTGGAGCACCGTCGAGTTCGTCTGCGCCCAGTAGAGCGTCACGCCCCAGCTCGTCTTCGTCATGTCGCCGAGCCCGAGGAACTCGAGCCCCGCGTCGGTGAGCAGCGCGATGTAGAAGACGAGGACGAAGGCGGCGGCGATCCGGCTGATCATGTTCGGCATCAGCTCGCCGAAG
Source organism: Actinomycetota bacterium (assembly GCA_005885565.1). Lineage (GTDB taxonomy): Bacteria > Actinomycetota > Thermoleophilia > Gaiellales > Gaiellaceae > AC-50. The sequence goes on along the minus strand of VAXK01000153.1, from coordinate 3,759 downwards.
ACGATGCGCGGCGTCGACTCCCCCGAGGCCTTCGCGGCGAGGATGAAGTCGCGGCTCTTCAGCGACAGCGCCTGCCCGCGCAGGATCCGGGCCTCGAACGCCCAGAGGACGAGCGCGAGGACGACGGCCATCGTCACCATCCCGCGGCTCTTCAGGTACCCGGAGGCGACGACGAGGAGCGGGATCGGCGGGATCGTGAGGAAGACGTTCGTCAGGAAGTTCACGCCCTCGTCGACGAGCCCGCCCGAGTAGGCGGCGGTGATCCCGAGGATGGCCGCGACGCCCGTGGCGAGAATGCCCGCGGCGGCGCCGAGCAGGAGGGAGCGCCGGGCACCGAGGACGACCTGCGAGAAGATGTCGCTGCCCTGGTCGGTCGTCCCGAAGAGGTGGTGCCACGAGGGCGCCTGGCGGGCGGCGAGCAGGTTGAAGTCGTTCGGGTGGGCGACCGAGATGAGCGGCGCGACCAGGGCGACGAGCACCATGAACAAGACCATGCAGAGGCCCGCCCGCGACTTGCGGTTGCGGAGGAGGAGCGCGACCCAGCCGGGGACGCGGATCCGGCCGCGGACGCGTCGCGGCGGGGCGGCGAGCGGCAGGTCGATGGTCGGGTCGAGCTGCGACATCAGCCGGTCCGCAGGCGCGGGTCGAGGACGAGGTTGAGGACGTCCATGATCAGGTTCGCGAGGATCACGCAGACGGAGAGGACGACGAGGATCGCCTGGGCGAGCGCGTAGTCGTTCCCGAGCACCGCCTGCTGGAGCGTGTAGCCGGCGCCGGGGTAGCTGAAGATGAACTCGACGAAGACGAGGCCTCCGACCGCGCTCGCGAAGAGCGCGGCGAAGCCGTTGAGCGGCGGGAGGATCGCGTTCCGGCCGGCGTAGCGCGTCATCACGCGGCGGTCGCGCAGCCCCTTCGCGTGCGCCATCGTCACGTAGTCCTCGCCGATCGTCGTGATCATCACGGTGCGCATGTTCAGCACCCAGCCGCCCGCGTAGGCGCAGACGACGACGAGGATCGGGAGCTCCGAGTGGCGGAGCGCGCTCGACAGGAACGCCCAGTTGAAGCCGGGGATGACGCCGTTGTCGTAGGCGTGCTGGATCGGGAACCAGTGCAGCTTCAGGCCGAAGAGGTAGAGCCCGAGCAGCGCGGTGAAGAAGGCGGGGAAGGCGCTCAGCACCATGAACACCGGCACGAACACGCTGTCCACCGCGCCGCCGCGGCGCCAGGCCGCGACCATCCCGATCCCCGTGCCGACGAGGAACGCGAGCAGGAAGGCGACGCCGACGAGGAACATCGAGTACGGCAGCGTCCGGCCGACGACCTCCGACACGGGCGTCGGGTAGTTCGACGTCGAGATGCCGAAGTCGAAGTGCGCGATCCGGTGCAGGTAGGTCACGTAGTCCTGCCAGATCGAGTGGTGGCCGCCGCCGAGGAGCGCCTCGTAGGTCTGGACGATCCCCGGGTTGGCCGAGAGCTGCGACGGGGTCAGGTGCTGGAGCAGGCCGCCGAGCGGGCTCCCCGGCATGAGCCGCGGGAGCAGGAAGTTGATCGTCAGCGCGACCCAGATCGCGAAGACGTAGAAGGCGAGCCGACGGGCAAACCAGCGCATGTGCGGTTCTCCGAGGGTAGACCGGCGGGCGGGTGAGGGGAAACCGCCCGCCGGCTGGACGTCTCTACCTGCGGGTCACGGACCCGCCTTGCCTCCGGGGCAGATCCGGGTGAAGGAGAGGGCGTTGTCGGGGAACGTCGTGAAGATCGGGTCGCCGTAGAAGTTCTTCGGCGAGTTGAAGCAGTGGAAGTACCGCGTGCTGTAGGTCGACCAGCGGGGGCCGATGAAGAGCGGCACGATCGGCAGCTGCTGGAGGAAGATCCGCTCGAGCTGCGTCGCGATCGTCTTCTGCTTCGCGGTGTCGAGCGTCACCTTCCACCTGTCGAGCAGCTTGGTGGCGCCGGCGTCGGCGAAGTGCTCCCAGTTCCCGGTCGGCGAGGCGTCCTCACCCGCCGGGATGTACGCGTTCTTCGACAGGTTCGCGTAGAAGTACCCGTACGGCGAGCCCTGCGAGCCTCCCTGCCACAACAGCGTCGGGAACTTCCCGGCGCTCGCGTTCGGCCACCAGGCGCCCCAGTCGGGCTCGAGCGCGACGTTCGAGCTGATCCCGATCGCGCGCAGGTTCTTCGTGATGATCTGGTTCGACGCGACCCAGTCCGACCAGCCCGAGATCACGTGGATGTCGAGCTTGACGGCGTCACCCTTGGGGTCGACCAGCTTGCCGCCCTTGTACGAGAAGCCGGCGCCGGTCAGCAGCTTCTTCGCCGCCGAGGGGTTGAAGGCCGACATCTGCTGCGCCTGCTTCCTCACGGCCGCGTTGCTCACCCAGCTCGGGAAGAGGCCGTTCAGGCCGATTGCGTCGGTCGGCGGCGCGTAGCCGTACTCGCCCAGCTTCGACACCGTCTTGCGGTCGATCGCCAGGCTGAGCGCCTTCCGGAACGCGGCCAGGCTATACGGGTAGTGCGTCGTGTCGAGGACGAGCGAGATCGGGTAGGCGGTCGTCGCGTAGAAGGCGTGGAAGTGCTTGCGGTCCTTCGAGACGTACGCCTTGTCGACGTTCGGGACGAAGTTGTGCGTCCAGTCGACCTGGCCGCTCTGGATCAGCGCGAGCGCCGCGTCGTTCGACGCCGCCTGCACGTACTCGAGGCATGCGATCCTCGGCTGCCCCTTGCGCCAGTAGTGCAGGTTCTTGCCGAAGACGTAGTCCTGCGTCGTGAACCGCGTGATCCGGTCGAACGGGCCGGAGCCGACGGGCCGCGAGTTGGTGTAGTTCGACGGGTCCTTCACCTTCGACCAAACGTGGCGCGGGACGACGAACTGGCGGTTCAGCGTCGAGGAGATGAACTGCGAGTCGGGCGTCTTCAGGCTGATCACGACCTTGGCGGCGCCCTTCGCCCTGACCGAGGCGATGTTGTTGGCGGCGCCCGTGAGGCCGACGCGGTCCATGATCTTGTCCTGGCGGCCGGCGGTGAGGCTGTAGACGACGTCCGAGGCCGTCAGCGCCTTGCCGTCCGACCACTTCGCGCCCCTGACGATGTTCAGGGTGAGCGTCTTGTTCCCGTGGCTCCAGGCCCAGCTCCGGGCGAGCCACGGCACCGGCTTCAAGCCGCCTTCGGCGGTGACGATCAGCGGCTCGTAGAAGGCGCCCTGCACGAACGAGCCGCTCGGCAGGCCCGTCGCGGTGTAGGGGTTGAAGTTCCGGGTGAAGGCCGGGTCGCCCGAGCCCGTCATGACGAGGCAGCGATGGGCTGACGCCGCGGAGCCGCCCGTGGAGGCGGCGGGGGCGCCGCCCGCGTAGACGGCCGCGGGGGCGGCGCCGGCGACGAGCAGCGCGGGCACGGAGCACCCGGCTGCGGCGACGGCGAGGAGCCGGCGGGCGGAGAGGAAGCGTCGCATCGGCTTGTCCTTTCTCGAACTGTTCCGATCTGGTGGCCGAAAACGTTTCCGGAACAGTTACACAGCCTGATCATGCGAGTCAAGTCCCTCGCCAGTCATGAGTTTCACGAAGATTTCCCGGAACGTTCCGGAACGTGCTTCAATGGCGGGATGGCCGAGGTCGCTCACCGCGTCACGATCCGCGAGGTCGCCGAGCGCGCCGGCGTGTCGATCGCAACCGTCTCCCGCGTTCTCAACGGGCGAGGCGACGTCTCGGACGAGACGCGCGAGCTCGTCAGCCGCATCATCCGCGAGAACGGCTACACCGCCAATCG
>VAXK01000001.1 GCA_005885565.1 Actinomycetota bacterium | reverse complement strand
AGCGGGTCGTCTCGGGTGTCGACGACCTCGGGGTCGAGGAGCGCATCGTCGTCTGGATCGAGCGGAAGCCGGGCGGCCTGTGGGCGGTCGGCCGCGCCGTCAACCCGCAGCACCGGTCGAGCGACGCGCCGCGGCCGGACGACTACGTCTTCGAGGGCTACGAGCTGGACGACGCGCTCGAGCGCGCGAACGAGACGCTCGAGGACGACGTGCGCGTGTCGAGCGACGACGGGCGGCCCGCGGACGCGAAGCCCTTCTTGCGCAGCGAGATCCTCGGCCCGCTCGAGCGCTGGTTCTTCGGACGCCGCTGAGCCGCCCCCGCGGGCCCTGACCCGAACCGCCAAGGCCCAAACCGCCAAGGCCCGGTGGCAGCCACCGTCACGGAAGTGCGACGCGAAGGTCGCGCGGGTTCGACGGACGCGTTAGCCGAGCGCGGAGCTGCGGGGCCAGCGGAGCTCGGCGTCCGGGATCGGGTCGCCGTGCGGGTCGTGCGTCGGGAAGCCGAGCGCCCGGTCGATCCGCGCCTCGAGCTCCTCCGAGATCACGTGCTCCAGGCGATCGGCCTCGTCGTGGACGTCGTCCACGTGAACCCCGAGGGTCTCGGCGAGGTAGAGCTCGAGCAGCCGATGGTGCCGGATGATCTCGAGGGCGACCTGCTCGCCGGACCGCGTGAGGACGACCCCGCCGTACGGCTGGTGGTCGGCGAGCTCGAGCGCCGCCAGCTTCTTCACCATCGCGCTCGCCGAGGCCGGCGACACCCCCTGCTGCCGGGCGAGTGCGGACACGGACGTCACCCCGCCCTCCGCCGAGAGCTTGTAGATCCCCTTGAGGTAATCCTGGATCGAGTCGGTGAGCGCGGCCTTCGACATCGCCCGCCAGTTTAGGCTGCTAGCCTCCCGCGCTCGTGCTGATCAGGCTCGGACACAGCCCGGATCCCGACGACGCGTTCATGTTCTGGGCGCTCGCGTCGGGCGAGATCGACACGCGCGACTTCGAGTTCGAGCACGTCCTGAAGGACATCCAGACACTGAACCTCTGGGCGCTCGACGGCCGCCTCGAGGTGACGGCGCTCTCGCTCCACGCGTACCCGTTCGTCCAGGACGAGTACGTCCTGCTGCCGCACGGGGCGAGCATGGGCTCGGGATACGGCCCGGTCGTCGTGTCGCGCGAGACCCTCTCGCGCGAGGAGCTGCGCGACGTCGAGATCGCCGTCCCCGGCCGGATGACGACCGCGTTCCTCGTCCTGCGCATGTACCTCGGCGACTTCCGCTACCGCGAGGTGCCGTTCGACGAGATCCTGGAGGAGGTGTCGTCGGGCGCCGCAGCCGCCGGCCTGCTCATCCACGAGGGACAGCTCACCTACGGCGACGCCGGGTTGGCGAAGACCGTCGACCTCGGCGAGTGGTGGCTCCTCGAGACGGGTCTGCCGCTGCCGCTCGGAGTGAACGTGGCGCGGCGCGACCTCGGCGAGGACACCCTGCACGAGCTCTCAGAGGTGCTCCGCGAGTCGATCGAGGTCGGCCTCGCGAACCGGCGACGCGCGATGTCGTACGCGAAGCAGTTCGGCCGTGGCCTCGACGACGACCTCGCCGACCGCTTCGTCGGCATGTACGTGAACGACTTCACGTGCGACTACGGCGACGAGGGCAGGCAGGCCGTCCGCGAGCTTCTGCGTCGGGCGGAGGCGATCGGCGCCTATAACGAGCCCGTTCGGGTCGACTTCGTCGCATAGTTAGTGTGGCGGCGTGAGCCGCGCAGTCGTCCTGTCGGCTGTCCGTACGCCCGTGGGCCGTTACGGCGGCGCGCTCGCGGGAGTACGGCCGGACGACCTGGCCGCGCTCGTGATCAAGGCCGCTGTCGAGCGCGCCGGCGTCCCGCCCGCCGATCTCGAGGACGTCTATCTCGGCTGCGCGAACCAGGCCGGCGAGGACAACCGCAACGTCGCGCGGATGGCCGCGCTCCTTGCCGGGCTTCCCGAGTCGGTCGCAGGCGTGACGCTGAACCGGCTCTGTGCCTCGGGCCTCTCGGCCGTCGTCTCCGCCTGCCATGCGATCGCGGCCGGTGACGGCGACCTCTTCGTCGCGGGCGGCGTGGAGTCGATGAGCCGCGCCCCGCTCGTCATGGCCAAACCGGACAAGGCGTTCCCGCGCGGCGATCGAGTCGTCTACGACACGACGCTCGGCTGGCGCTTCCCGAACCCGCGTCTGGAGGAGATGTTCCCGCTCGAGTCGATGGGCGAGACCGGCGAGAACGTGGCCGAGCGGTACGGCGTCTCGCGCGAGGAGCAGGACGCCTTCGCGCTCCGCTCGCAGCAGCGCTGGGCCGCCGCGCACGAGGCGGGCCGCTTCGCCGACGAGCTCGTCGCCGTCGACGGAGTCGAGCGCGACGAGCACCCGCGGCCGGACACGAGCGCGGAGAAGCTCGCGGCGCTTCGCCCGGCCTTCCGCGACGGCGGCACGGTCACCGCCGGGAACTCGAGCGGGATCAACGACGGCGCGGCCGCGCTCGTGATCGCGTCCGAGGAGAAGGCGCGCGAGCTCGGCGCGGAGCCAATCGGCGCCTTCGTCGGGAGCGCCGTCTCGGGGGTCGATCCGCGAGTGATGGGCATCGGGCCGATCCCCGCCGTCAGGAAGCTCCTCAGCCGCGCCGGAATCGACTCGAGCCAGATAGACCTCGTCGAGCTGAACGAGGCTTTCGCGTCGCAGAGCCTCGTCGTCGTCCGCGAGCTCGGCCTGGACGAGGAGAAGGTGAACGTGAACGGCGGCGCGATCGCGCTCGGCCACCCGCTCGGGATGAGCGGCGCGCGCCTCGTCGTCTCGCTGCTCCACGAGCTCCGCCGCCGCGGCGGGCGCTACGGCCTCGCGACCCTCTGCGTCGGCGTCGGCCAGGGTCAGGCGGCGCTCTTCGAGCGGTGACGCACCCAGAGCGCTACCTCGAGCTCGCGCTGCGGCTCGGCCGGCACGAGCCCGACATCGTCGACTTCTACTACGGTCCGCCCGACCTCGAGCGGAGGGTCGCCGACGAGCCGCCGCTCGAGCCGTCGCGGATCTCCGCCGACGCCGCCGACCTCCTCGCGGAGCTCGACGACCGCTGGCTCGCCGCGCAGGTGCGCGCCCTCGAGACGACCGCGCGGACGCTCGCCGGCGAGGAGCTGCCCTACGCGGAAGAGGTCGAGCTGAAGTACGGCATCCGGCCGCAATGGGCCGACGAGCGGGAATTCGAGCACGGCCACGCGCTCCTCGACGAGGCGCTTCCCGGCTCGGGCGAGCTCGCGGCACGGTTCTCGCGGTACCTCGAGGGCGTCGCGCTCCCGAGCGACCTTGTCGGGCCGGCGCTCAGCGAGGCGGTCGCACTCCTGCGCGAGCGGACGCGCGAGGCGGTCGGGCTCCCCGAGGGCGAGGACGTCGAGCTCGACGTCGTGACCGGCGAGCTCTGGCTCGGGTTCGCGCGCTACCTCGGCGAGTTCCGCACGCACATCGCGCTGAACACGGACCTGCCGTTCCCGGCGACCGAGCTCGTGTGGTTCACCGCCCACGAGGCGTACCCGGGTCACCACACCCATCGCGCCTGGCAGGAGGCGGACG
>VAXK01000152.1 GCA_005885565.1 Actinomycetota bacterium | reverse complement strand
GCGAGGCCGACGACCGACTCGACGACGTGCGCCGAGGGCATCTCCGACGGCCAGCGGAATGCCGCGAGCGGCGCGTACGCGATCGCCGAGAGCGCGAGCGACGCAGCCACCACGCCGAGCGGCGGCAGCTCGTTCAGGCGCCGCGAGAGGATGATCGGCCCGACGGCGTAGCACACCGCGACGAGCGCGATCTCGACGAGCGCCACGGCGTTCACGTTCCCGAGGTCGAGCCCGACGATCGCCGCGACGCCGCAGAGCCCGACGAGGAGCCCGACCCAGCGCCGGCCGCCGAGCCGCTCGCGCTCGCCCGACAGCGACACGATCAGGGCGCCCACGAGCGGGACGGCCGCGATCAGGAGCCCGGTCAGCGAGCTCGTCAGCTTCGTCTCGGCGCGCGAGAGCAGCACCCACGGAAGGGCGACCTCGATCGCCGTGTACGCGAGCAGCGGCCGCCAACGCGCGACGAGCGGGCGCAGCTCCCGCCGGCGGGCCGCGAGCGGAACGAGGAGCAGCGCAGCGAGCCCGGTCCGCAGGAAGACGAGCGTGACGGGCGCCAGCTCGCGCACCGCCACGCGGATCATCAGGTACGGGATGCCCCAGATCACGCACATCGCCGCGAAGAGCAGCGCGCCGCGCCGGCTCAACGGCGCGCAGGACGGTCGGGCATCGCGATGAGTCTAGGGTCCGCGCCGTGGGCGTCGCTCTCCTCCACGCGGTCGTCGCGCTGGCCGTCGCGAGCCGGCCCGCCGTCGCCGACCTGACGCCCGCGCGAGAACGCGGCGCTCGTCGTCGTGTCCGGCCTTCCTGCTCCGCCCGGCGTCGGCGGCGTCCTCGTCCAGCGCTGGAACCGCAACGTGCCGCGGCCGCCGGGCGCGCTCGTCTTCGCCGACCAGGAAGGCGGCGCGACGCCGGCGTTCCGCGAACTCCCGCCTATCGAGCCGGCCGCCGCGTACACGACCGAGGCGCAGGCGCTCGCCGCCGGACGCGCGACAGGGAACGCGCTGCGCCAGGCCCGCGTGGACGTCGACCTCGCGCCCGTCCTCGACTCGCCGGACGGCCCGCTCGGCGCGCGCCAGTTCCGCCGGGCGAGCATCGGCCTCGCGTTTGCCCGCGGTCTCGCCGCCACCGGTGAAGGCTCGTGCGCGAAGCACTTCCCCGGGCTCGGGTCGGCCGCCGTCTCGACGGACGACTCGCCGCACGTGGACGCCGTCCTCCGTCCGCGCGAGCTGGCCGGGTTCGGGGCCGCGATCGCTGCGGACGTGTCGTGCGTGATGGTGAACAACGCCTTCTACGGGACGCTTGGCCGCCGGCGCGCGTCGCTCGAGCCGGCGACCTATCGCCTGCTTCGCTCGACCGGCTTCCGCGGCGTCGCGATCACCGACTCGCTCTCGATCGTCGCCCACTCGCCACGCGACTGGCCGGTCGTGGCCGCCCGCGCCGGCGCCGACCTGCTGCTCTTCACGGACCCCAGGGAGGCCCGTGCGGCGATCGACGATCTCCTCCCGCTCGCCCGCCGCGGCGAGCTCGACGCGCACGTCGCCCGCGCGCTCCGCTTCCGCGCCCGCTACGAGGCCAGGTGATCGAGCGCCAGCCGCAGCCAGGCCGCCGCGTGTGCGCTCCAGACCGTCTGCGCGTGGGCGCCGGGATACAGCCGGAAGAGGTGCGGCACGCCCGCGGCGAGGAGCTCGCGGTGCAGGCGGAGGTTCTCGGCCCGGAAGCGCATGTCCCCCCGGCCGACGTAGAAGGCGAAGAAGGTCGGCCGCCGGTGGAAGGCGCGGTGCAGCGTCCGCACGTAGGTGTGCACGCTCGCCTTCGCGTTCGCAGCCCGCGAGCCGAGGTCGAGCGGCGCCGTTCCGCTCGGGTTCGTCGGGTGGAAGTACCCGCTCCACGACTCGACGACCGCGAAGGCCCCGAGGTGGTGGAGGGCGAGCAGCGTCGCGCCGTAGCCGCCGGCCGAGAGGCCGACGAGCGCGCGGCCGCGCCGACTCGGGATCGTCCGGAAGGTTCGGTCGACGAAGCGCGGCAGCTCCTGCCCGACCGCCGTCTCCCAGTTCCGGCCGGGCCCCCAGTCGAGGTACTCGGGGTCGCTGTCGCGGTCACGGGCTCCCTGCGGCGCGACGAGGATCGCCGGCCGGCCGGCCCGGTCGAGCGCGTCCCGGAGGAAGTCGGCGCCGCGGTAGCTGCTCGAGGAGGCGGGAAGGCCGTGCAGGAAGTAGATGACCGGATAGCGCTTCCCGCTGGTGGTGTAGTCCGCCGGGAGATAGACCTCCATCCGCACGACGCCGCGAACGGCCTGCGAGCGAAACGACGTCTCGACCACGCGGGCGCCGAGGCCGGCGGGCGCGCCGCCCGCCAGCACGAGGGTCGGCGCCAGGAGGAGGAGCAGCCAGAGTCGCGAGCGCCGCACCGGGTCGAGTGTACGGATGCCCACGCGCCTTCACCGTCGCTTAACGGCGGCGACGGCCGTTGCTTAATGTCGCCCAGGTAGAACGAGCGTACGGCTGGGAAAGCGGACAGGCGGCGGACTCGGAGAGCGCTGCTCGCGTCGGGCGCCGCGCTGCTCGCCGGCCTCTTCGTCGCCGGCGGCGCGATCGGCGTGTACCGCTACGGCTGGAACTACTGGCTCTACCGCGGCTTCCCGCCGCCGCAGGACCCGGCCTTCGTCACGAACGCAGGCACGACCCAGGAGATCTCGGTCGCGAGCCCGGCGCTCGGAGGCCGGAGCCAGCAGGTCGTCGTCTACCTGCCGCCCGGGTACGCGAGCAACCCGACGCGTCGCTACCCGGTCTTCTACCTCCTGCACGGCTTCCCCGGCCGGCCGGCCGCGTTCCTCCTGACGGTCCGCGCCGGCGTCGTCGACGACATCCTCACCGCGCGCGGGCGCGGGCAGCCCCTGATCCTCGTCATGCCGTTCGGCTCGACCGGCACGTTCACCGACAAGGAGTGGGCGAACGGCATCCGGGCGAACGAGGGCTGGGAGACGTTCGTCGCGCACGACCTCGTGCGCGCGATCGACTCGCGCTACCGGACGATCGCGACCGGGGCCGGCCGGGCCCTCGGCGGCCTGTCCGAGGGCGGCTACGGCGCGCTCAACATCGGCCTGCACCACCCGGGTGAGTTCCGGGTGCTGGAGAGCTGGTCGGGCTACGAGCAGGCCGACGACCTCCGGTCGATCTTCGGCGGCGATCCACAGGTGCTGGCGCGCAACAGCCCGCTCGAGACCGTCGACGCCGTCGCGCCCGGGCTCCGCCGGGCGCACACGTACGTGTGGTTCTACTCGGGAACGACCGACCGGCTCCGCGGACAGAACCGCGACTTCGAGGCCGAGCTCGCCCGCCTCGGGGTCGCGCACCGCTACTTCCTCGTCCGCGGCGGCCACAACTGGGGGCTCTGGCGCGGCGAGGCGAGCCTGGCGCTCCTGGCCGCGGCGACCCACCTCGCGCATGCGTAGGGTCGCCCTCGCTCTCGCCCCGCTCGCCGGCCTCGGGATCGTGATCGGTGCGACGGGCTGGCTCTACTTGCTTCGGCCGCACGTCTCGCTGCCAGGCCCCGTCGTCGGCGATGCGCTCCCCCTCGACGAGCTCTCCCGCCACTCCGGGATCCCGCTCCTCCTCTTCGTCGCGGTCTGGGGCCTCGCCGGCGCCCTCCTCGGGCTCCTGGCGCGCGCGGCCCGCCTCGCTCGCTCGACGAGCGCGCTCGTGCTCGCCTTCGGGGTCGGGCTCTGGGGCTACCTCGCGACCGGCGCTGCGCTGCTGGTCGTGCGCCAGGTGCCGGCGCACGAGGCGTTCGACGCCGCGTGGCGCCTGCGGGCGGTCGGCCTGCCGGCGGGCCTCGCCGGACTCGCCGGCGCCCTGTCCGGGATCTCCAAGCCCCGCGGGCGGCGCACCCCGGTGTTGCTCCCGCTCGGCGTCGCCGTCGCCGGGCTCCTCGGCGTCCTCGACGGCATCCTGCCTCAGCACGGCAACACGCTGGTGGATGGACTCGCGCCCGCGGGGGCCCATATGCTGACCCGCTCGCTGGTCGCACCGGTCGGGCTGGCGCTCGTCGTCGTGGCGCGAGGGCTCGCGCGAAGGAAGCGCCGTGCGTGGCAGCTCGCGACGGTCCTCCTCGTCGGATTCGCCTTCCTCCACGTGCTGCGCGGGTTCACCGTCGGCGCGGCGCTGGCGCTCCTGCTCGCGCTCGTCGTCGTCGCCCGGCGCGAGGAGTTCGACGCTCCGCCCGAGCCGGACTCGGAGCGCCGGATCCTCGTGCGCGCCGTGCTCGTCGTCACCGTCCTGCTGCTCTACGGCGGCGCCGCGCTCTGGGTGAACCGGCTCATGGCCGACCAGCCCTTCACCGTCGCCTTCGCCTTCCGGGAGACGACGCGCGCGGCGCTCGGCCTCAACCTGCGCGGCTCCTCGCACCTCGCGGGCGAGGTCGGGGAATGGTTCCCGAAGTCCGTCTTCCTCGTCGGCCTCTCGGGAGCCGCATGGCTCCTCGCGTCGTGGCTCGCCCCGTGGCGGTATCGCCTCCGGCAGGAGGCGCGCGAGCGCGAGGTCGCGCGGTCGCTCGTCTCGGCGTGGGGGGTGGACACGCTCGCGCCCTTCGTCCTGCGGGCCGACAAGTCGTACTTCTTCACCGGCGACGAGAGCGCGTTCCTCGCGTACAAGGTGGTCGGCGGCGTGGCCATCGTCTCGGGTGATCCGATCGGGCCGCCGGCGCGGTACGCCGAGCTCCTCGAGCGATTCATCGAGTTCGCGCATGCGCGGGACTGGCGCATCGCCGTCCTCGGCGCCTCCGAGCGCTGCCTCGACCTCTACCGCTCGTACGGGCTGCACGCGCTCTACCACGGCGACGAGGCCGTGGTGGAGGTCGACCGCTTCTCGCTCGAGGGCCGGGCGATCCGCAAGGTGCGCCAGTCGGTGCACCGGCTCGAGCGCGGCGGCTATCGGGCCGAGGCGCTGCCGCCCGACCGGATCGGGCCGGAGCTGCGGCGCGAGCTCGAGGACGTCGCGCGCGCGTGGCGCGGGGTCGAGCCCGAGCGCGGCTTCGTGATGGCGCTCGACGCGCTCTTCCGGCTCGAGGAGGAGGACGCGCTCTTCGTCGTCGGCTTCGGGCCGGACGGTCACGCCGCCGGCTTCCTCCACTTCGCGGTGTGCCAGAACGGCGGAGCGCTCTCGCTCTCGTCGATGCCGCGTCTGCGGACGACGCCGAACGGCTTCAACGAGTGGCTCGTCTGCGAGGCCGTGGCCTGGGCGCGGCAGCACGGGTTCGGCCGGATCTCGCTGAACTTCGCGCCATTCGCCGCCCTGCTCGCGCCGGAGGCCGAGCTCTCGGCGCTCCAGCGCGTCGAGCGGCGGGCGCTCCTCGCGCTCAAGGGCCACTTCCAGCTCGACAACCTCCTGCTCTTCAACCGGAAGTTCGGCCCGAGCTGGCAGCGGCGGTTCGTGGTCTACGAGCGGCGGCGCGACCTGCCGCGGGTCGGCATCGCGGCGCTCGCCGCCGAGGCGTACCTGCCCTTCGCGGCGCCCGAGCGCGACGCCGAAGCCGGATGACCGCCGCGCTCCTCGGCGGCCTCGCGCTGGCGCTCGCCTCGGCGGGCGCGCTCAACTGGGGGTACTTCGCCCAGCACCAGGCGGCCGGCCGGCTGCCGCGGCTCTCGCTCCGCCGCCCGATTCACTCGCTCGTCGTCCTCTTCGTCGACCGCCGCTGGCTCGTCGGCTTCCTTGCCGGCATCGGCGGCTGGGTGCTCTACGTCGCCGCGCTCGCGCTTGCGCCGCTCTCGCTCGTGCAGGCGACCTCCGCCGGCGGAATCGGCCTCCTCGCCCTCCTGGCCTGGAGGACGACGGGAACGCGGCCCGCGCCGGCTGAGCTCGCCGGCGTGGGCGCCGCGCTGCTCGGACTCGGGCTCCTCGGCGCCTCGCTCGCCGGCCAGCACGGCGCCGGACGGCAGGCTTCCGTGGGCTCGGTCGTCCTCTGGCTCGCGCTCTCGGTCGCCGCGGCCGGGACGGTCGCGCTGCTCGGCGACCGCAGCGGCCTGGCGCCCGCGGCCGGGCTCGGCGCGGCGGCGGGGATTCTCTACGCGGCGGGGGACGTCGGCACGAAGGCGGCGGTGGGCGGCGGCGGCCGGCTCGCGTTCGTCCCCGCGCTGCTCGCGTGCCACGGGCTCGCCTTCGTCGCCCTCCAGCTCGGCTTCCAGCGCGGCACCGCCCTTGCGACCGCCGGGGTGGCGACGCTCCTGACGAACGCCCTGCCGATCGTCGCCGGCACCGCGCTGTTCCACGAGGGGCTGCCGGACGGCGCGCTCGGCGTGCTGCGCGTGCTCGCCTTCGTCGCCGTCGTCGCGGGGGCGGCCGGGCTCGCGCGCGCCGAGCCGGGCCGCGACTCCACGCCCGACCACGCCCTTGGCCAGACGGCGTAGCGCCGTCCTCGTCGTCACAGCGGCGGCGCTCGCCGCCGTTCCTTTCGCCGCGGCCATGCCCGTTCCCGACCACACGCCGGCCGGCCTCGTGAAGATCCTCGGCTTCGCCTACCGCGCCCACAACGGCGCGGAGCGCCTTGCCTTCCTCGTGCTCCCGCGCTGGTATGGGCCGCGACGCCACCCGCCGATCCCGCTCGTGATCTCGCCGCACGGGCGCGGCGTCGGCGCCGTCCAGAACATGCTGCTCTGGGGGAGCCTCCCGGCGCGTGGCCGCTTCGCGCTCGTGAGCCCGGAGGGGCAGGGCCGGCGGCTCGTCCTCTTCTCGTGGGGCGATCCGGGCCAGATCGCCGACCTCGCGCGCATGCCCCAGCTGGCGCGCCGCGCGTTCCCGTGGCTGCGGATCGAGCGCCGCCGGATCTACGCCGTCGGGGAGAGCATGGGCGGCCAGGAGACGCTCCTCCTGGTCGCCCACGACCCGCGCCTGCTCGCGGGCGCCGCGGCGTTCGACGCGCCCACGAACATGGATCTCCGCTATCGCGACTTCCGGCTGCTCCGGCGCGGGCTGCGGCTCCAGCGGCTCGCGCGCTTCGAGATCGGCGGCCCGCCGTGGCTCTCGCCGCGGCACTACGCGGAGCGCAGCCCACTCGCGCTCGCGCGTCGGATCGCGCTCTCCGGCGTCGCGCTCGAGCTCTGGTGGAGCCGGGACGACCGCGTCGTCACCGACCAGGCGGCGCAGTCGGGCCTCCTCTACCGCACGATCGAACGGCTCAGGCCGCACGCGCCCGTCCGTCGCTTCGTCGGCCGGTGGGCGCACGGCGCCGAGTTCCGCCGCTGCCTCCCGGAGGCGCTCGAGCGGCTGGGCCTCCTGCTCTAGCCTCCCGCGCGGCTCGCGACGAAGGCGGCGAGGTCGCGGATCTCCGCGGCGCTCAGCTTGTCGCCGTAGGCCGGCATCCCGCCGCCGCCTTTCGCGACCTGGGCCTGGACCTTGGCGAACGTGGGCCGGAGGACGTCGAGGTTCGGGCCGATCTGGCCGCCTGCTCCCGCGGCCTTGAGCGTGTGGCAGGTCGAGCAGCCGGACTGCGCGAAGACCTTCGCGCCGCGCGTCGGGCTCGCGCCAGCCGGGATCGCCGGTGCGTAACCGCTCGACGAGTAGGCCGCGGCCGCCGGGTTCGAGTCGTGGCCGTACAGCCACACGGCGCTCGAGTACCAGACGCCGACCAGTACCGCGAAGAGGAGGCCGCCCGCGACCGGGAGCACGGGCTTCGGAAAGCGGTGCAGGCGGACGATCGTCACCTTCGACGCGTAGGCTCCGTAGACGCCGCAGCCGAGCAGCGAATGGACGAGGACGCGGGTGTCGGCGCTCCGGAAGCCGAGCTTGAAGATGCAGTGGTACGCGACCGGCAGCGTGCAGACGAACGCGAGGCGCCCCGACCAGCGGTGAGCCGGGTTGATCCAGGCCGGCTTTCGCCAAGGCAGCTTGCGGAAGATCCAGGCGGCGCTGAAGAGCTGGAAGCAGCCGAGCGCGACGGCGGCGGTCGCGAAGCCCGCCTTCAGGTGCGCCGGATCGCTGAAGAAGAGCCGGAAGTAGCCCTTCGACCGCGGCTGGTGGCGGGCGAGCAGCCCGGCCGTCAGGGAGACGAGCGCGAAGGCGAGAAACGGGGCGGCGAGCCAGCGCCACGAGCGCGTCGCCGGCGCGACCGGCGGAGCTGCGACGACCTCGGCCACGCCGCTATCGAACCGTACGGATCGGTCGCCTTCAAGGCGCTACGCTTTGACTGACGAGTCAATCAACCCCGGAAGGCAGCATGGCGATAGCGACCGCGGGCGGCGTCTCGTTCGCCCTCACCGACGAGCAGAAGGCGCTTCGCCGGCTCGCGCACGAGTTCGCGGAGAAGGTGATGCGGCCCCGGGCGGCCGAGTACGACGAGCACTCGACGCACCCCGCCGACGTGATCGCGAAGGCGCACGAGCTCGGCCTGCTGAACGCGCACGTCCCGGCCGAGTACGGCGGCCTCGAGCTCTCGGGCTTCGACGGCATGCTGATCGGCGAGGAGCTCGCGTGGGGCTGCTCGGGGATGGCGACGTCGATCGTGGCCAACGCGCTCGGCACCGCGCCGCTCCTCGTCGCGGGCACCGACGAGCAGAAGCGCCGGTTCGTCGCCCCGCTCGTCGACGAGCCGATCCTGTGCTCCTTCGCCCTGACGGAGCCGAACGCCGGCTCCGACGTCTCCGGCATCCAGACGACGGCCGTGCGGCACGGCGACGAGTACGTCCTGAACGGCTCGAAGATGTTCATCACGAACGCGGGCCACGCGGCGTGGCTCGTCGTCTTCGCCTCGACCGACAGGTCGAAGGGACACCGCGGCCTCTCCGGCTTCGTCGTCCCCGCCGACCTCGACGGCGTCGTCGTCGAGCGGCACCTCGACAAGATGGGCCAGCGCGCGACGGATACGTCCGCGATCGCGTTCCAGGACGTGCGCGTGCCCGCCGCGAACCTGCTCGGCGACGAGGGCGAGGGCTTCAAGATCGCGATGCGGACGCTCGACTTCACCCGCCCCGGGACGGCGGCCGGAGCAGTGGGCGTCGCGCAGGCGGCGTACGAGCACGCGGTCTCGTACGCGAAGGAGCGCGTCCAGTTCGGCCAGCCGATCGCGATGAACCAGGGCGTCAACTTCCTCATCGCGGACATGGCCACGGAGATCGAGGCCGCGAGGCTGCTCGTCTGGCAGGCCGCGTGGCTGCTCGACCAGGGAAAGCGGGCGACGCTCCAGTCGTCGTACGCGAAGCGCTTCGCCGCCGACACGGCCATGAAGGTCACGACCGACGCGGTGCAGATCTTCGGCGGCTACGGCTACATGAAGGAGTACCCGGTCGAGAAGCTCATGCGCGACGCCAAGCTCTTCCAGATCTACGAAGGGACCTCGCAGATCCAGAGGCTCGTGATCGCGCGAGAGATCTTCCTCCCACGCGACGAGAAGTAGCTGGGCATGTCTCGTTCGGACGATTGACGAGCCGCTAAGCGGCGCGTACCGTCGGTAGTGGACCGCCGGATCGAATCCGGCAGAGCGTCGAGATCGAGCATGCTCTGCCCCTCCGTGGACGGCGTGGAGTGCCCGCAGCCTTTCGGGGCACGGGAAAGAACCAGTTTTGGGTCGAACCCCGGCCGTGAGGCAAGAACTCAGATCCCGCAATGAATCTCAGCTTCGTACGCGAGGCGATAGTCAAAGCGCAATTGGGTATAGTCGCCTGGGTTCAGAGGCCGATGAAGGTTCTGGCCGGAGGAGGAAACCGGCGAGAACCGGAGACGATCGTGACGCAGTCGACAGCTGCTAAAACGCGTGACATCGGCGCCCCAACCGAAGAGGCGCCAGACTTTGGTCGCGTCGTTGCGGCAGGCGTCACCCTGTCGGAGGGAATGCACTGGCTCGAGGAAGGCGCTCACGTCATCCGAAGCTCCGAGTTCGAGCTGATCGGCGAAGGCGATGATCTCGACGAAGCGGTACGCAGCTTCATCGGCCATGCACTTGACCTTCTCGCATTCCTGACCGAGGAGATCGAACGGGGCGAGGCGACCAACCACGAGGTTCGCGTGGCAGGCGTGCTAGGAGCGCGCCTGGCGCAGGCGTATCGACAGGTGAGTGAGGATCGGGAGGCGCAGGAGAACCAGCGCGAGCCATTTATCGCGTTAAGCTTCGGCCGGCGTCACAAGAGACAACGCCTCAATGCGTGGCTCTCCCATCCCACCGGCAATTACTCGCATCGGTCAGACGCCTAACTGGCAACCGGCCACCGCGGCACGGCACGCATGTCGATCTCTTCCCGCTGACGGTGAAGTCGTCGGACGGCAAGCTCTGTCGCCTCGTCGTGCGTGTCGGCCGAAACAGGAAGGTCTACCGCAGCACGCTCAATCAGGTCGCTGACACGCTTCGCATCGAGCGTACCGACATCGAGAGGTGGCTTGAAGACGGCACGCACGAGGAGTTGATTGCCCACCTCGAGCGGTATTCCGCCGACGTGCTCGAGTCGCTGGCGATCGAGCGGCGCTTTCGCCAGTTCGAGAAGCCGTAGCAGCCCGACCCAGCACGTATCCTTCGCGGCTCCTTGCCCCGTCAGGCGCCCGCACGACGTTCGCGAAGCCGTGTCCGGAGGCGGAGGAGCCCCAGGCTCACCTGGCGCCGCTCGCTCGTCGGCGCGCTCGTCGTCGCGGCCGCGGGCGCGCTCTTCGGGCTCGCCTTCGCCGGGTCTCCTTCGACCCTTGCGAGCGGTGTCCGCATCGGTGGGATCGAGGTCGGCGGCCTCTCGACAGACCACGCCCGCCGATTCCTCGAGCATCGCTCGCGGGCGCTGGCGGACGTGCCGGTGGCGTTCACCGCCGCCGGCCGCCGCTGGCAGCTTCGACCACGCCAGCTAGGCGTCGACGTCGATTGGGGCGCCGCGGTTGCCTCGGCAGCTCGGCAGGGTGGAGGGCCGGGGCCGCTGCGGGGGTTCCGGCGGATCGAGGTGCGCGTCTTCGGGGCCGACGTCGCGCCGCCCGTCCGCGTCTACGAGGCCGCGCTCGACTACGAGCTCGACCGGTTCGCGTGCGCCGCCCGCGTCGGGAGGCGTCGCTCCGCCTGCGCGGCTTGAGGCCCGTCGTCGTGCCCGGCCGCCCGGGCCGGACGCTCGACCGGGCGGCCGCCGCCGACCTCGTCGTCCACGCGCTCGCCGGGCTCACTCGCCGGCCGGTCGCGCTTCCGGTGCGGCTCGACCCGCCGCGCGTCCTCGCCGGCGACCTGGCCGCCGCGAAGGCGCAGGTCGAGACGGCGCTCGCCGCGCCGGTGCGGCTCGAGCTCGGGCCGACGCGCTGGCGGGTGCCGAGGTGGCGGCTCGCGCAGCTCCTCTTGCTGCCGCGGGACGGACGGCGCGGCCTCACGATCGGCGGCTCCCAGGCCGACCGCTGGTTCTCGACCCTGGCGCAGACCATCGACCGTCCGGCGCGCGACGCGGACTTCGCAGTGACGACGACGGGCATCCGAGTCGTGCCGGCCCGCAGCGGCTTGTCGCTCAACGCGCCGGCCACGGCGCGCGCACTGCTTGCGGCGGCGCTCTCGCCGACGCGCCGGGTGGCGCAGGTCGACGTACAGCGGTCCACGCCGTCGCGGTCGACGGCCGAGGCGCGCCGGATGGGGATCACCGGCCTCGTCTCCACCTACGAGACTTTCTACGGCGGCGACCCGAACCGAATCCACAACGTCCAGCTCGTCGCGCACCTCGTCGACCGGCACTTGATCGCGCCGGGCCGGGAGTTCTCCTTCAACCGCTCCACGGGCGACCGAACCG
>VAXK01000321.1 GCA_005885565.1 Actinomycetota bacterium | reverse complement strand
CGAGAACGGAGCTCCGACGAAGTGGGTGATCACCACGGCGCCGATCGTCGACAGCGGCGAGGCGGTGGCGTTCTACTGGCCGCAGATCGGCGATCCGAACCCCGGGACTGCGCCGAGCGGGCAGACGACGCACCCGATCTTCTCGGGCGCGCAGCACGTCTGGCGCTCGTGGGCCTTCGGGGCCGGGGCGAACCCGACCGCAGTTCCGCAGGACACCACGCCTGACATCGCTAGCTACGAGGCGAACTGTCCGGAATTCACGACGTCCGGTGACAAGGACGGCTGCGGCGACTTCCAGCCGCTAGGAGGTCCGCAGGGCTCCAACACCGCTGGTGACCTGACGGGCACCGTGTACGGCGCTGACCGAACGGGCGGGTCGATCTCCTGGCTCGCACGCAACAAGGCGGACCACGGAACGCTGTGGGCGGCAACGTCGGCCGGGCGCATCTTCGTGACGCACAACGCGGATGCGGTCGACCCGGCGACCGTCGTCTGGAACCGGGTCGACAACGCGACCTCGCCGACGAGGTTCCCGAGCTCGATCTACCCGGACCCGGCGAACGCGAGCCACGCCTGGGTCACGTACTCGGGCTACAACGCGGTCACCCCGACCACGCCGGGCCACGTCTTCAACGTCACCGAAGGCGCCGGTCCCGGCTCGGGTACGTTCACGAACCTGAACGTCGAGGCCGGCACGGCGGCGTTCCCGACCCCGACCGGCACCGGGGACCTGCCGGTAAACGATGTCGTACGCGACGATGCAAAGCACAAGCTGTACGTCGCCACGGACTTCGGCGTCCTCCGGGGCGACGAGGATGGCACGGACGGCTGGCACGTGACGCAGGGCTTGCCGCGCTTCGAGATCACGCATCTCGAGATCGAGCCGTCGGCCCGCGTTGCGACCTGTGTCGGGGTCGGGAAGAAGGGCTGCCCGACCTTGATCTACGCGGCGACGCACTCGCAGGGCATCTGGAGGATGGACCTGGGCGGCAAGTAGACGGTTCGCAGTCGTTGCACGGAGAGGGCCGCCTCGGCGGCCCTCTCCCACGCTTGACAAAGAGAGATCGGCCTGCACATATACCTCCTCGTACATGAGGGAGCCTTGGGGGCTCCCTCTTTCTTGCGCAAGGGGAGGGAACATCTTGAGGATGAGCACTTTTCGACGGCTCGGCCTTGCGGTCGTAGCCGTTGCTGCACTCGCCGTCTGGCTCGCTTCGGCGGCCGCGGCGGACTCGCGGCAGATTCCCGTCAGCGGCACGGGCTCGCCGCAGACCGGCAGCTTTACGCCTTCGGGCTCCGCGGACGCCACCCGGGTGGAGTTTCCGGGCTTGACGGACAGCGGCGCCGGTCCTAACGCCTATTCCGGGAACATCGTCGACCGGAGCCTCTCGGCCGGCGGCGCTGCCGCAGGCGTCACGACCACGACCGGCAAGAAGGCGAAGTCCAACCCGGCATTCGTCTCCGGCTTCGAGGGCCTGAACCACTACCAGCAGCGCTACTCGCGCGGCGGGAACCAGTTCTCCGTCGAGCCGCCCGACCAGGGCATGTGCGCCGGCAACGGTTACGTGGTCGAGGCCGTCAACGACGTCTTCAACGTCTACGACACCTCCGGAAACTCCGTGCTCCCGGACAACACGAGCACGAACATCGTCGCCGGGTTCCCGAGGAACGTGAACCACGCGGTCGACCTGAACTCGTTCTACGGCTACCCGCCTGCGATCAATCGCACGACGGGCGTCCGTGGGCCGTTCGTCACCGACCCGAGCTGCCTCTACGACGCAGCGACGCAGCGGTTCTTCGTCGTCGTGCTGACCCTCGAGACGACTCCCGGCGGTGCGTTCACGCACGTGAACCACCTCGACATCGCGGTCAGCCAGACGTCGAACCCGACGGGCAGCTGGAACATCTACCGGACCGACGTTACGAACGACGGCACGAACACGGGTGGCGTGAATCCGGGCCCGTACCTCGGCGACTACCCGCACATCGGGGCCGACGCGAACGGGTTCTACATCACGACCAACGCCTATCCGTGGTGCTGCAACGGCTTCTCGGGCGCGCAGATCTACGCGTTCTCGAAGGCCCAGCTCGCCGCGGGTGCCGCGACGGTGAACATGCAGCACATCGACACGTCCGGCACGGTCAACGCACCGAGCGACGCAGGCCCGACGCAGCCCGGCTTCACCGTCTGGCCGGCGCAGTCGCCCGGAGCGACCAACTTCAACCTCGACAACGGCGGCACCGAGTACTTCCTGAGCTCGAACGCCGCTGACGAGGCGACTCATCCGGTCGCCGGCTTCGGCGGTAGCTACGTGTCGAATCAGATCGTCTCCTGGACGCTGACGAACACGTCCTCGCTGAACACGGTGCCCGCGCTCAGCCTGAGCAACAAGATCCTGAGCGTGAACACGTATGCACTCCCGCCGAAGCAGCAGCAGCCCGGCTCGGGCACCCTGGCGACGATCGACACGCCGCAGGGCTACTGCATCAACGACACGACGACACTGCTCTTCAACGGGCAGCACGGCTGTTGGCGGCTGCTCTTCGGGGCCGAGCCCGCGCACAACGAGGTCATCTCGCGGCCGGACTCGAACGACACCCGCATGCAGCAGGTGACGTACGCGAACGGCAAGGTGTGGGGCGCCCTCGACACCGCGCTCAACCCTGACGCTGGCCCGCAGCGTGCGGGAATCGCGTGGTACATCGTCAAGCCGAGCCCGGCCGCAGTAGCGCTTCAGGGCTACCTCGGAGCGACCGGACACGACTTCACGTATCCCGCCATCGGGGTGACTCAGAGCGGTCGCGGGATCATGGCGTTCACCGACACCGGTGACACCACGAACCCGAGCGCCGCGTACGCGTCGATCGACGCGAACGCCGGCATCGGCGCGTGGAACGACGTCCCGGGTGGCCTGGGAGCCGCGCAGGACGACGGCTTCACGAGCTACAAGGCGCAGGTCGGCAACCCGCCGCGCACCCGCTGGGGTGACTACGGCGCGGCGGCCGTGGACGGGAGCTCGATCTGGGTCGCCAGCGAGTACATCGCCCAGGCCTGCCAGTACACCGACTGGGGCGGCCCCTTCTTCCAGGGCGGCACCGGTGACAACCTGCTCGGCACCTGCGCAGGTGCGAGCCACGGAGTTCACGCCGTAACGACCGGGTAGAAGCGGTAACAAGCGGGGCCGGCCGAAACGCCGGCCCCGTTCGCTTTCGCGGTGCCCGCCTATCCTGTGAGGGAATGCGCGCTCTTGCTGCTCTCGCCGCAGTCATCGCCGCCTCCTCGGCCGGCGCGGCCACGAGCTCGAGCGGACTGCGCGGCCTCGTGATGCGCGGCCCGAACACGCCGGTCTGCACAGCGGAGCAACCGTGCAGCGAGCCCGCGAAGAACGTGACGCTCGTGTTCTCGCGGAACGGCCAGGTCGTCCGGCGGGCGAAGACGAACGACCAGGGGCGCTACCGGGTCGCGCTCGCTCCCGGCCTCTACGTGGTCCGGCTCACGCCGAAGCCAAACATCGGGCGTGGCCTCGAGCCGGTGCGGGCGCGGGTGGTGCGGGCGCGCTTCCGGCGCGTCGACTTCTCGATCGATACCGGCATCCGCTAGACGGATCGCAAGGCGATCCGTCTATGTAGTAACGACTATTTGCATTCCCCGACGAGAGGAAACAATATCCCCGCCGCCCAGGCGCCGATCGGCGGCGTCGAGACAGAAAAAGGGGAGGGGAGGATGAAGAGACTCTTTGGGGTCTTCCTCGCGATCATTGCCCTGGCGATGGCGTTCGCCCTCGTGGGGGGCGGCGGAGGCGTCGCGCGAGTCCAGCAGGCCACCGGCGGCCGGCTGGGAATCGACGACGAGATGAACGACGAGCAGGAGCGGCTCATCTCCGGCTTCGCTGCGTTTGAGCTCGGGAAGACCGGCAACGACAACGGCGGCAGCCCGCAGCATCCCGACCAGTACTTTCCGCGGGGAAGCGGGGACTGCGCGACCAACATCAGCTCGAACATCAAGGTCAACCAGAACTGTCTCAACCTGACCGACCCGGACCTCCAAGGTCGAGGTCAGGCGCAGAACGAGACGTCGATCGCGATCAACCCGAACAACACCAACCAGTTGGTCGCGAGCTTCAACGACTACCGGCGCGGTGATGGGACATGCGGCGTCTCGTGGAGCACCGACGGCGGGCGGTCGTGGAACGACAGCACCGTCCCGAACGGGTTCACGCGTGGCACCACTCGTCCGCGCCAGTACTGGCAGGCCGGCGGCGACACCTCCGTTGCCTGGGATTCCAAGGGGAACGCGTATCTCTCCTGCCAGCTGTTCAACCGTGGGCCTGCAACGTCGACGAACCCCGACCGCTCGAGCGGCTTCTTCGTCTATCGCTCGACGAGGAACGGCGGCGGCTCGTGGAACTTCCCGGGTCGGCCGGTCTTCCAGGTCACCCAGACATCGTTCCTCCCGCTCGAGGACAAGCAGTTCATGGCCGTCGACAACAACTCCAACAAGTGCGCGGGCTCGCCCACGACGGTGAACCCGGGATCGACCTGCACGCCGTTCCAGGACCGGATCTACGTCACCTGGACGGAGTTCGCGCCCGACGGCACGGCGTTCATCTACGAGGCGTACTCCGCGGACTACGGCGAGCACTTCAGCCCGCGGCACCTCGTAAGTCTGACCAGCCCGCTGTGCCCGAACGACTACGGCCTCGGAACGGCCGACACCTGCAACGAGAACCAGTTCTCGCAGCCGTTCGTCGGTTCCGACGGCGCCCTCTACGTCATCTGGAGCAACTTCAACAACCCGGAGACGTTCGGGACCACTCCAGACAACCGGAACCAGATCCTGCTGTCGAAGTCGCTGGACGGCGGGAACACCTTCTCGAACCCGGTGAAGGTGGCCGACTACTACGACCTGCCCGACTGTGCGACGTACCAGCAGGGGCACGACTTCGGCCGCGCCTGCGTGCCGGAGAAGAACGCGACCGCGAACTCGATCTTCCGGGCGACGAACTACGGCTCGGGTGAGGTCAACCCGACGAAGCCGAACCAGGTCGTCGTGGCGTTCGGCTCGTACATCAACCGGCACTCGAAGGAGTCGAACGGCTGCGCGCCCGCGGGCACCAGCCCGGCGACGGGTCAGGACCTGTACACCGGCGTCAAGACTCCGGGAGCCTGCAACAACGACATCCTCGTCAGCGTCTCGAACGACGGCGGCCAGACCTTCACCGGGACGACCACCGATCCGCGGGCGCTGCCGAGCACGAACACGGCGGCCGCTCAGGCGACCACCGACCAATTCTGGCAGTGGATTGCGTACACGAAGAACGGCAAGCTCGCCACGTCGTACTACGACCGGCAGTACGGCACCGACGAGGCGACCGGCTTCTCGGACGTCAGCCTCTCCGGCTCCGGAAACGCGCCGGACTACTCGGTGTGGAACGTGCTGCGCGTGACAAGCTCGTCGATGCCGTTCCCGACGCAGTTCCCGGAGGGCGGCAACACCGCCGGCAGCGTCTTCTGGGGCGACTACGCCGGCCTCGACGCGGCGACGAACGCCAACCCGCTCTGGAGTGACACGCGCAATCCGGATCTCTTCGCGTGCCGCGACGCGAGCGGCGCGGTGACGACGCCGCCGAACGTCTGCACCGGTCAGTCCAACGGGACGCCGCTGAACGACCAGGACGCCTATACGGCGAACCTGTCGATCCCGAACCCGGGCTAGGCGCGTCCTCGCATCGGCAGTTGGAAGGGCCGCCTTCGGGCGGCCCTTCTAGTACGCGACCGCGCCGCGGCCGGTCGTCGCGGCATGGCGCTGCTCGTCGGCGCGGTACGACGAGCGAACGAGCGGCCCCGAGAAGACGGAGCCGAAGCCGAGCGCCTCGCCCTGCTCCCGGAACCGGCGGAACTCGTCCGGGTGCACCCAGCGGTCGATCGGCGCGTGCTTCGCCGAGGGCTGGAGATACTGGCCGATCGTCACGACGTCGACACCGTTCGCGCGCAGGTCGCGCATCGTCTCGACGACCTCGTCGTTCGTCTCCCCCAGGCCGACGATGATCCCGGACTTCGTCAGCACCGGGTAGTCCGCGAGCTCCTTCGCGCGGCGGAGGAGCCAGAGCGCCTTGTCGTAGGAGGCCTTCGCGCCGCGCATGCTCCGGTGGAGGCGGCGGACGGTCTCGATGTTGTGGTTGAAGACCTCGGGCCGCGCGGCGAGGACGGTGCGGAGCGCCTCCTCCTCGACGCCCAGGAAGTCCGGCGTCAGCACCTCGACGGATGCGTCCGGGACCTTGGCATGGAGCGCGCGGATCGTGGCGGCGTAGTGGCCGGCGCCTCTGTCGGAGACGTCGTCGCGGTCGACGGAGGTGACGACGACGTGCTTCAGGCCCATCTGCGCCGCTACGTTGGCGAGGCGGAGCGGCTCGAGCGGGTCGGGCGGATGCTCGGGCCGGCCGGAATGGACGTAGCAGTACCGGCACGCCCGCGTGCACGTGTCGCCGAGGATCTGGAACGTCGCGGTGCCGCGGCCCCAGCACTCGGCGATGTTCGGGCAGCGAGCCTCCTCGCAGATCGTGTGCAGGCTCGCGCCGTGGATGAGCTTCTTGACGTCGAAGTAGCGCGAGTCCGCGCTCGGGGCGCGAACCTTCATCCACTCCGGCCGGCGGGGGCGATCAGTGACTGGCAGCGAGCTTTGCATGGATGGGTTGCTCCCAGAGCCCTGGGCCGGCGTCAGTCGGAAGCTCCTCGAACGTTAGCTCGAACACCTGCGCGAGCGCCTCGGCCGCGACAGGCCGCACCTCGTCGACCGTCACCGGCCGGCCGAGCTCGCGCGCGATCGTCGCGAACTGGGCGTCCTCGAGCCCGCAGGCGGTGATCCACCGCGTGAACGGCGCCGGGTCGAGGTCGACGTTCAGGGCGTAGCCGTGCGTCGTGATCCACCTCGCCACGTGGATGCCGATCGACGCGATCTTCCGCGGCGGCCGCTCGAGCCAGATCCCGGTGAGGCCCTCGATCCGCGTCGCCTCGAGCCCGAGCGGCGCGAGCGTGCGGATCAGCGCTTCCTCCAGGTCGCGGCAGTAGCGCTTCACGTCGGTGCCGTGCCGCGTCAGGTCGAGGATGGGGTAGCAGACGAGCTGGCCGGGCGCGTGGTAGGTCGACTTCCCCCCGCGGTCGGTCTCGACGACGTCGACCTCGGCGCCGGCCGGAATGTGCAGCTCGCCGTCCTCCGCTCGGCGGCCGAGCGTCACGACGGGCAGATGCTCGAGGAGCACGATCGTCTCGGGCATCGCGCCCTGCCCGACGGCCGCCGCGAGCGAGCGCTGGAGGTCCCACGCCTCCCGGTACGGCGTGGGGCCGAGGCTCATCACGTAGGCGCCGGCGCTCACGTCCTCGACCGGCCGTC
>VAXK01000320.1 GCA_005885565.1 Actinomycetota bacterium | reverse complement strand
CCAGGAGCGGCAAACGGTGCACGTCCGCCGGAGCTTCGGCCGCCGCCTGGCTGCGGTGGCCGAAGAGCTCGAGGGCGCGCGGCTTCGTCGGGTCGCGGCGCAGCAAACCGGCCCGCTCGAGGTTCGCGAGATGCGCATGCACCGTCGAAGGCGACGCCAACCCGACTGCGCTCCCGATCTCGCGCACCGTGGGCGGATAGCCGTGCCGGTCGACGTAGCCGACCAGGAAGTCCCAGATCTCCTGCTGTCGTCCGGTGAGCTCCATCTCGCCTCCTTCGCGAACGTGTGTTCGCCGGAAGCGTAGAGACTCCTGCGGACGACGTCAAACGACGCGAACGAGCGCCTCCACGACCCGGGGGTCGAACTGCGTCCCGCTACAGGCACGAAGCTCGGCGAGCGCGGCTACGCGCGACCGCGCCCGGCGGTAGGGCCGGTCGGTCGTCATCGCGCTGAACGCGTCGCAGCAGCAGACGATGCGGGCGGCGAGCGGGATCTCCTCGCCCGCGAGCCCGTCCGGGTAGCCCGCGCCGTCCCAGCGCTCGTGGCAGGACCGCACGATCCGCCCCACCTCGGCGAGGAGGCCGCCGACCTGCTCGAGCATGCGCTCGCCGTCGATCGTGTGCATCTCGACGATCGCGCGCTCCTCAGGGGTCAGCGGGCCGGGCTTGTTGATGATCTCGCCGGGGACGCGTACCTTGCCCACGTCGTGCAGGAGGGCCGCGAACTCGGCGCGCCGCCGCTCGTCCGGCGGCAGCGCGAGCTCGTCCGCCACCGCGACGACGAGCGCGACCACGTCGCGGCTGTGGCTGCCGGTGTACGCGTCGTCGGCTTCGACGACGTCGCCGAGCAGGAGCGCGGTGCCACGGTACGCGTGGCCGAGCTCGAGCGCGTGGTCGATCCGAACCTGCCGCTCGCGCGCGAAGACACCGAGCAGCCCGACGAGCGGCGCGGCGAGAAGCGGCGCCCACATCCGGCCTGCGGCGGCGAGCGCGAGGCCGACCGGCGCGAGCGCCGCGTCGACGAGGTAGACCATCGCCATGAAGCCGAGCTGGGCCCGCGGGCGCACGCCGAGGGCAAGCCACTGCCGCGTCGCGGCGCTCCAGTAGTCGAAGACGAACTGCGCGCCGAGCGCCGCCGCGTAGACCGGCCAGTGTGTCCACGAGAACGGCCGCTCGCCGGCGGCGGCCAGGACGAGCACCGGGCCGACGGCGTGCCAGGAGCTGACGAGCTGGAGCGGAAGCCGCTCGAGCTGCACGCGGAGCGGCTGCCTCGAGAGGAAGGAGCGCAGGGCAAGCCCGCACGCGACGCAGGCCGGCACGACTCCGAGCGGAAGCGCGAACAGCATCGGGACGAGCACGAGCTGCGTCGGGACCGCCATCCCCGGCCCGACCTCGAACTCGACGCGCGCGACGAACGCGTACGCGACCACGAACGCGACGACCTCGAAGGGCGACGGCGAGCGCGCGCTCGACAGGAGCGCGGCGAGCGCGAGCGTCACAGCGAGGAAGGCGCCGCCGACGACCAGCGACGCGCGGAGGTCGCGGTCGGCGAGCGCACGCGACCGGCGCGTGCGCGCAGCCGCGACGAGGCTCGCGTCGTCGCTCGCGAGGACGACCTCGGAGGCCATGAGCCAGGTTTCGGCACCACGAACGGCCTGCTTGATCGAGTCGCCCTTCCGGGGGATTGAGATCGGACAGGTTTCGATGAAGGTGAGAGGGCTGTGGCGGCTCACCTCACTGCGGTGCGGGCACGAATCGGCGTTGCGCTGGTCGCGGCGATCGTCGCGCTGGCGGCGGCCTCCGCCTCGCCGGCGGCGACGAGCTCGTCCTGCTACTACGGACAGTCCACGCATCCGTTCGCGAGCTGGGGCGACGTCGCCTCGTACACGCTCGTACCGGGAGCGTCCTTCGAGAGCGGCGCGGCCGGCTGGACCCTCTCCGGCGGTGCGCACGTCGTCCTCGGGAACGAGAGCTACTACGCGAACTCGCGGTCCGACTACCACTCGCTCTCCCTGCCCGCCGGCAGCTGGGCCACGACGCCGCCGTTCTGCGTCGGCCTCAGCCGGCCGACGATCCGCGTCTTCGTCGCGAACGGCGGCTCGAGCTCCTCGCGGCTCCGCGTGAAGGTCGTCTTCCGCGGCCTGCTCGGCGTGCTCGGCATCCTCGACGGCGGCACGTTCGGCGCCGGCCCGGCGTGGAACGCCTCGCCGGTCATGCTCGCGACGATGAACGCCCCGCTCGGGACGAAGTCGGCGCAGTTCGTGTTCACGCCTGCGGACTCGTCCGGCGTCTGGCGGATCGACGACCTCTACGTCGATCCCTGGGTCAACGTCTAGCTACAATGCCCGCCGCCCTCGCGCTGGTGGCGGAATTGGTAGACGCGCAAGGTTGAGGGCCTTGTGGCCCGTTGGGCCGTGGAGGTTCAAGTCCTCTCCAGCGCACCTGAGAGTTCGAGCGCGGCCTCCTCGTTAAGGTAGGCCGCGTGCGCGACCTCTGCGCCTCGGCCGTGGAAGCCGCGCTCGCGGCCGGCGCGTCCTACGCCGACGCACGAGCTCTCGTCCGGCGAAACCAGACGGTCACGACGAAGAACGGCCGAGTCGAGACCGTGCGCGACGTCGAGTCCGAGGGGATCGGCGTCCGCGTCCTCGTCGGCGGCGCGTGGGGCTTCGCCTCCGACCGGCGCCTGACGAGCGAGGGCGCGGTCGAGGCGGCGCGACGCTCGGTCGCGTTCGCCCGCGCCGCGCCGGGGAACCACGAGCGGCGGCTCGCGCCGGTGCCGCCGGCGAGGGGCACCTACAGGACGCCGCTCGAGCGCGACCCGTTCGCGGTCCCGCTCGCCGAGAAGGTCGAGCACTGCCTCTGCGCGGAGGCCGCGCTCGCCCACACCGACGTGAAGGTGGCGCAGGCGTTCGTCCGCGCGCAGAGCGAGCACAAGGTGCTCCTCTCCTCCGACGGCGCCGACGTGGAGCAGGAGCTCGTCGAGTGCGGCGCCGGAATCGACGCGCTGGCGGCGGCGAACGGCTCGTATCAGATCCGCAGCTACCCGAGCGCACACGGCGGCTGGAGCGCGCAGGCGGGCTGGGAGTACGTGGAGTCGCTCGGGCTCGAGCGCGAGGCCCCGCGCGTGGCCGAGCAGGCCGCGGCGCTGCTCCGTGCCGACCCGTGCCCCGCCGGCCGGACGACGGTCGTCCTCGACGCGGAGCAGATGCAGCTCCAGCTGCACGAGTCGGTCGGCCATCCCATCGAGCTCGACCGCGTGTACGGGATGGAGGCCGCGTACGCGGGCACGAGCTTCCTCGGCGCGGGCGACCTCGGCTCGCTCCGCTACGGCTCCGAGAAGATGAACGTGACCGCCGACTCGACGATGGCCGGCGGGCTCGGCACCTTCGCGTTCGACGACGAGGGCGTGCCGGCCGGCCGCCAGCAGATCGTCGAGGAGGGCGTCCTGCGCGGGTTCCTGACCTCGCGCGAGACCGCAGCGAGGATCGGCGCCGGCGTCGGCGGCTCGATGCGTGCCGACAGCTGGAGCCGCATGCCGCTCGTCCGCATGACGAACCTCAACCTCGAGCCCGGCGAGGGCACGCTCGAGGACCTGGTCGGCGACGTCGACGACGGGCTCTACATGGAGACGAACAAGAGCTGGTCGATCGACGACAAGCGGCTCAACTTCCAGTTCGGGACGCAGATCGCCTGGGAGATCAAGCGCGGCCGCCTCGGCCGCATGCTCCGCGACGCGACCTACACGGGCATCACGCCGCAGTTCTGGGGCTCGATGGACGCGGTCGCCGGCCCGGAGGCGTGGGTCGTGAGCGGCCTGACGAATTGCGGCAAGGGACAGCCCGGCCAGAGCGCGCACGTCTCGCACGGCGCGGCGCCGGCCCGGTTCAGGGACGTCCAGGTCGGCGTGCGGGCGTGATCGACGCGCTCGAGACGGCCGAGCGCGCCGTCGCCGCAGCCGAGGCCGACGAGGCCGAGGCCGTCGTCCTCGCGGAGCGCTCCGGCTTCGCCCGCTTCGCCGCCTCGGAGGTGCACCAGCCGACGCTGGTCGAGGACGCGACGGTCTGCCTCCGGGTCATCCGCGACGGCAAGGTCGGCATCGCGGCGACGAACGACCTCGCCGACGAGGGGCTGAGGCGGCTCGCGCGCCGCGCGGCCGAGACCGCCGAGAGCGCCCCGGCCGAGGACTCGTTCCCCGGGCTCGCCGACCCGATGCCCTTGCCGTCGGTCGGCGGCTACGACGAGGAGACCGCCGCGCTCGGGCCGGACGACCAGGCCCGCCTGGCGGCGGCGGCGATCGACGCCTCGCGGTTTCCGACCTACGGGTACCTCACGAGTGGCGTCACCCGCGTCGCGGTCGCCTCCTCGCGCGGCGTGCGCGCGAAGCAGACGCTGACGGACACGACGGCGGTCGTCCTGGCGGCCGGGGAGGCCGTGTCGGGCTATGCCGAGCGAACGTCCTGGCGCGTCGCCGAGCTCGACCCCGCCGCGGTCGGGCGCGAGGCCGGCGAGACGGCGGCGCGGACCCGGGGCGCGCGCGGCCTCGAGCCCGGGCGCTACGCGGCCGTGCTGGAGCGGTACGCCGTCGCCGAGCTCCTGCTCTACTTCGCGCTCGACTCGTTCAGCGGGCTCGGGCTGCTCGAGGAGCGGAGCTACCTCTCGGGACGGCTCGGCGAGCGCACCTTCGACCCGCGGGTCTCGATCGCCGACGACGCGCTCGACCCGGCGGGGCTGCCGAAGGCCTTCGACTTCGAGGGCGTCCCCAAGCGCCGGGTCGAGCTCGTCGAGAACGGAGTCGCGCGCGGGGTCGTCTGGGATCGCGAGACCGCCNNNNCACGCTCCGGTCCCGCTCGAGCGCGAGTGGGGCCCGCAGGCGCTGGCGCTCTCGATCGCGGGCGGCGAGGCCGCCTCGACGGAGGACCTGGCCTCGCTCGTCGGCGACGGCATCCACGTCACGCGGCTCCACTACCTGGGCGTCGTCGATCCGCGCGAGGGGGTGATCACCGGCATGACGCGCGACGGCACCTTCCGGATCCGGAACGGCCGAGTCGCCGAGCCGCTCGTCAACCTCCGCTTCACGGTCTCCGTCCCGGAGCTCCTGCGCGAGGTGCCGGGGCTCACGCGCGAGCCGATCGTCGTGAACGTGAACGACTTCTACGGCGCGCGCTACCCGTTCGGCGTCCTCGCGCCCGCGCTCGCGACGGCGTCGTTCAACGTCACCGGGTCCGGCTCGGCCCCGGGGATCTAGAGACCGCCTACTTCAGGAGGTGGAAGAGCAGGACCGTGTTCGCGAAGAACAGGATCCCGACGAACACGGTCAGGCGGGTCAGGTTGCGCTCGACGATGTGCGTGCCGCCCTGCGAGGCGGGCGTGAAGCCCATCCCGCCGAGGCCGGTGTCGCGCCCGGAGTGCATCAGCACGAGCCCGACGAGAGCCATGCAGAGGAGCACGTGGATTACGGCGGCGACCTGAAGCACGGGTCGCAGAGTACCAGCGGGTTAGCGGTTGACGACCTCGACGATCGCCTCGATCAACTCGGCGGCGATCCGGTCCTTCGTGACGTAGCCGGCCGCGCCGGCCTTGCGCGCGAGGTCGACGTCGCTGCGGGAGTTCGAGCCCGTGAGCATCAGGACACACGCGTCCTCGTGCTGCTGGCGGATCCGGCGCGTCGCCTCGAAGCCGTCCATGATCGGCATGCTGATGTCCATGAGGATCACGTCCGGCCGGAGCGTGCGTGCGAGCCGGACGGCCTCCTTGCCGTCGCGCGCCGAGCCGACGACCTCGACGCGGTCCTCGGTCGCGAGCAACGCCTCGAGCGTCTCCGCGAACAGGCGGTGATCGTCGGCGATGAGGACCCGAATCTTGCTCGAAACTGCTGCGGCTTCCACTTCTTAGTAAGTAAATCTGCACTGCTACGGTGCGTTTGTGAAGGGGGAGGGCGTACGTGAGCAAATCCAGAAGCTGCTCGTCACCGGCGACAACCGGCTGAAGCAGGGCGCGGATCCGGCGAAGGCGCGCGCGAGCTACGAGCAGGCGCTCGCGCTCGCGCGCGAGGCAGGTCTCGAGGAGACGATCGGCCCGCTCGTCGAGATCAGGCTCACCGACCTCGAGCGGCTCGCTCGAGAATCGCCTCCAGACGGCGCGCCTGCTCATTGACGTCGTGCTTCGCGGCCGCC
>VAXK01000151.1 GCA_005885565.1 Actinomycetota bacterium | reverse complement strand
CCTCGCCGGTCGTGACGATCTTGCGCGGGTGGAACGAGAGGCAGCCCAGGTGCCCGAGCCCGCCGCAGGGCCGGTCGCGGCGGCGGGCGCCGAGCGCTCCGGCGGCGTCCTCGACGAGCACGATGCTCTCCGGCAAAGCGTCCCGCAGCCCCTCCCAGTCGAGCGGCCGGCCGAAGAGGTGGACGGCGATCACCGCCCGTGTGCGCGGCGTCGCAGCGGTCGCCGCGCGCTCGGGGTCGAGGTTCATCGTCCGGGGATCGACGTCGACGAGCACCGGCTTCGCGCCCACGTGGGCGACGACGTTCGCCGTCGCGGGGAACGTGTACGCGGGCACGAGCACCTCGTCTCCGGGGCCGAGCCCGAGCGCGAGCACCGCCAGGTGGAGCGCGGCCGTCCCGGACGAGACGACGAGCGCGTGCTCGACGGCGCATGCCTCCGCCAGGAGCGCCTCGAGCTCGGCGACCTTCGGCCCCATGGTGAGCTGCCCGCTCTCGAGCACCTCGGCCACCGCCGCCGCCTCCGCGGCGCCGACGTCCGGCCGCGCCAGCCGGATCAAGCCAGCGCCGGCTTGCGTTCGCGGTACCACGCGATGGTGCGGGCGAGCCCGTCGTCGAGGTCGACCTTCGCCTCGAAGCCGAGCAGCTGGCGCGCCTTGTCGACGTTCGGAATGCGGATCTCGACGTCGGTGTAGTGGAGCGGCTGGAAGACGAGCTCGCCCGGCGCGCCGGTCAGCCGCCGCACCCGCGTGGCCAGGTCGAAGATCGTCACCGTCGAGCGCGCGTTGCCGATGTTGAAGGTCTCCCCGGCGGCCCCGGGGTGCTCGAGGCAGAGCAGGAGCGCGTCCACCATGTCGTCGACGTAGCACCAGGCGCGGATCTGCGAGCCGTCCCCGTGGACGACGAGGTCGGAGCCCGCGAGCGCCGCCTCGATGAAGGCGCGGATCGCACCGCCGCCGATCTGACCCGGCCCGTACACGTTGAACGGCCGGAGGGTCACCGCCGGCACGCCGAGCTCGTCGTGGTACGCGCGGGCCATGTGCTCGCCGGCGAGCTTGGAGACGGCGTAGGTCCACCGCGCTTCGCCGACGGAGCCGGTCGCGGTCAGGTGTCCCTCGCGGACGTTGTAGGCCTGCGGCCCGAAGACCTCGCTCGTGGAGAAGTCGACGAGACGCTCGAGCGAGTCCTCCGTCGCGAGCGCGGCCTCGAGCACGTTGTACGTGCCGATGAGGTTGACGCGCATCGTCCGGACGGGGCTCTCGAGGACGGTGTCGACCCCGGCGATCGCCGCGGCGTGGACGATGTGGGTCGCGCCGCGGGCGAGCTCGCGCACCGCCTCGGCGTCGAGCACGTCGCCCTGGACGAAGGTCAGGTTCGGGTGCTCGGCGAGCTCCGTGCCCGAGAGCGCGTCGCGGTGGAGGTTGTCGAGCGCGACGATCTCGTTGTCGTCGACCAGTCGCCGGGCGAGGGTCGTCGCGATGAAGCCGGCCCCGCCGGTGACGAAGATCCGCTTGCCTCGGAGCGACACGGCGGCGAGTGTACCGCGCGCAAATGCTTTCTCCCTCTTAGCAGGGGCTTTACAGCGTGTGGGTAACGTCGGCTCGTGCCGAGGCTCCCTCTTCTCGTCGCGCTTCTTGCCGTCCTCGGCCTCGCGGGATCGTCCGGGGCGGGCATCCCGACCCCGCCTCCACCGGGCGACACGCACCCGACGTGGTCGCCGGACGGGAGCGTGATCGCGTTCCTCAGCGATCGCGACGGGCCGTCGCTTCGGGTCATGAACGCCGACGGCACCCACGAGCACCGGATTCCCTGGCTGCCGGCGAGCTTCACCTACGCGTTCTCGCCCGACTGGTCGCACATCGCGGCCGTGACCGCGAATCCTCCCGGCGAGCTCGGCGCGCAGCTCGTCGTCGAGCGCCTCGACGGCTCGGACCGCCTCAGCCTCGGCGCGGCGACGTACGGGACTCGGCCCACCTGGTCGCCGGACGGCACGCGTCTCGCGTTCGTCGCGGAGTCCCCGACGCCGAATCGGACGCAGATCGTCGTCGCGCGGATCGACGGCAGCGAGGCGCACGCCGTCGCGGAGGGAAGCGACCCGGCCTGGTCGCCGGTCGACGACCGGATCGCCTACGTCAGCAGCGCCGACAGACCGACGCGGCTCCACGTCGTCCGTGCCGACGGAAGCGGCGAGACGACGATCACGTCGAAGTCGTCCGGGTGGTACCACCCGTTGTGGTCGCCGGACGGCACCCGCCTCGTCGCGGGCCACAGCGTCCCCGGACGCGTCGGGGACGTCGAGGTCCTGCGCTCCGACGGCACGCCTGTCCTGAATCTCGGCAGCCTCGTCTTCGGCGACGAGGCCTGGTCGCCACGCGGTGACGCGATCGCCTTCGGCGCCGCCCAAGGCGTGGTCGTCGCCGACACGACGTCCAGCCGCCGGCGCCGGCTCACGACCTTCTACGCGACTCAGATCGCGTGGTCGCCCGACGGTGCACGACTCGCGGCAGCCGCCGGCGGCGAATGCCGCGACCGCCTCGGCATCTATCGCGTCGACGTCGACCGACCGGCGCCTGTCCGGCTCACGAACGACTGTCGGATCGTCGGGACGCCGGGCGACGACGTCCTTACGGGCACGCCCCTCGCGGACGTGCTCGTGGGCGAGGCGGGCAACGACACCCTCCGGGCGGTCTCGGCAATGTTCAGCGGCGACACCCTCGACGGCGGGCCGGGGAACGACCTCCTCGTCGGATCGCTCGGACGCGACACCCTGGAAGGAGGCCCCGGGAACGACATCCTCCGCGGCGGGCCGGGCCCCGACCTCCTCGTTGGCGGCCCCGGGCGAGACGTCCTGGAAGGACAGGGCGGCCGTGACCTGATCGAGGCCCGCGACGGGCAGCGGGACGTCGTCTCCTGCGGGACGAACACCGGCCGCACGACGGGGCCCGAGGGCGACATCGCCTACGTCGACCGGATCGACCGGGTGCTGCCCGGGTGCGAGTGGGTCTACCGGCCCGGAGCGGCGCCACCCGTCCGGGGCCGGATCGGCTTCCGGATCACGATCTTCCCCAAGGGAGACCTCGGGCGGCCGAGCCCACGGCGCGAATACACACTTCGCTGTCATCCGGCCGGCGGCACCCTCCCGAACGCAGATAGGGCATGCAGCCGGCTGCTCCGTGTCCAGAACCCCTTCGCGCCGGCCTCGCCCGCGCAGCCCTGCGCGCTTTTCGACATCGACTACGTCTCGGCCACGGTGCGCGGCGTCTACGGCGGCAAGCGCGTGGCGACGGTGTTCGACCGGCTGGACTCCTGCGCGATGCAGCGCTGGGACCGCGTCGCGTTCCTCTTCCCGATTCGGGTCGCGGCGCCTCCTCAGTAGCATCGTCCCCCGTGCGGGGCACGATCCTCTTCGTCGGCGCGGGACGCCACCAGCGGCGCGCGATCGAGCGTGCGCGCGAGCTGGGCACGTGTGTCGTCGCGGTCGACCGGAACGCCGACGCGCCGGGGCTCGCGGTCGCGGACGAGGCGGAGGTGGTCGACTTCAGCGACGCGGCCGCCGTCACCGAGGTCGGCCGCCGGCACGAAATCGACGGCGTAATGACCGTCGCGTCCGACCGGGCGGTGCCGGTCGTCGCGGCCGTCGCCGAGGCGCTCGGGCTGCCCGGGATCGGTTCCGACACAGCGCACGTGATGACGCACAAGGTCGCGATGCGGCGGCGGCTCGCCGAGCACGGCATTCCGCAGCCCCGCTTCGCGGCCGTCCGCACGCACGCCGAGGCGGGCGCTGCGGCCGAGGCGGTCGGCTTTCCCGCCGTCCTCAAGCCCGCCGACTCGAGCGGGCAGCGCGGCGTCTTCCGGCTGCGCACGTCCGACGACCTCGACGCCCATCTGCACGCGGCGCTCGCAGCCTCGTCGAGC
Organism: Actinomycetota bacterium; assembly: GCA_005885565.1. Taxonomy (GTDB): domain Bacteria; phylum Actinomycetota; class Thermoleophilia; order Gaiellales; family Gaiellaceae; genus AC-50. The sequence goes on along the minus strand of VAXK01000151.1, from coordinate 7,420 downwards.
GGGGAGGCGATCTTCGAGCGCTACCACGAGGGCGCGGAGGTGAACACGCTGCTGGTGGCAAACAGCGGCGAGGTGCACCTCGTCACGGCCTCGGATCGCGTGCGGCCGAACGGGATCGGCTTCGGCGTCGCGCTCGCGCACGTGTACCCGTCGACGTTCTTCGGCGACGTGCTGGAGGAGGTGGAGCGGGTGGCGGTCGCGGCGGTGCGGGCGCTGGGCTTGAGGGACGGGGTCGCGTACCCGCAGCTCCTGGTGGGGGACGGCGGCGTGCAGGTCGTCGAGGTGGCGGCGCGTATCCCCGGCGGGCAGATGGGCGAGGTTCCGCGCGTCGGGACCGGCATCGACCTCGTCGAGATCGCCGTCCGGCAGGCGCTGCGCCTCGACGTTTCCGAGGCGCTCCTGCGCCCGCGCTTCCAGCAGCCGTTCGCGATCTCGTTCCTGACCGCGCAGCCGGGGGTGCTTCCGACCGGGAGGGTGCGGCGCGTCGAAGGAGTCGCTCGGGCCGAGGCCTTTCCGGGCGTCGTGCGCGTGGAGACGTACATCCAGCCGGGCGAGACGATCCGGCCGGTGCAGGTGGACGGCGACCGGCGCGGGTACGTGATCGCGCTCGGCGACACGAACCTCGACGCGCTGGAGCGGGCGCAGGCCGCGTCGCGACTCGTCGACGTGGAGGTCGAGGCGTGACCTGCGCGTTCGACCTCGCGCACTATCGGGAGCTCCTCGAGGCGGCGCGGGCGGGCGGCTACCGCTCCGCGTTCTTCGACCGCGATCCGCAGCCGGGCGATCTGCTTTTGCGGCACGACGTCGACCTCTCCCTCGAGGCCGCGCTCGAGCTCGCGGAGCTGGAGGCCGAGCTCGGCGCCTCGGCGACGTACTTCGTGATGACGGAGAGCGTCTTCTACAACCTCGCCTCGCCGGCGGGCGAGCGGGCGCTCGGGCGGCTGCGGGAGCTCGGGCACCGCGTCGGGTTGCACGCCGTCCATCCGCGGGCGGAGCTGGACGCGCGCTTCGATCCGGTGCTCGCGTGGCACAACCCGGGGCCGGAGTTCATGAGCGTGCCGCTCGACGGAGTCGCCAATGCGATGGAGCCGCGGTTCTTCGTCCCGGGGCGCTATCGCTCGGACTCGAACCAGCACTGGCGGGAGGGATGCCCGCACGAGGCGCTCGCGCGGGGCGACCTCGAGTGGCTTCAACTGCTCACGCACCCGGAGATCTGGGTCTACCCGGGGGAGACGATGCGGGAGACGATGCTCGCGATGCTCGACGTGGAGCGCGAGCGGCGGCTCGAGCAGCTCGCCGCGGACAGGATCGACCTCTCGTGAGGGCGATCACGGTGCTCGTGTCGGCGTGCGGTGCGCCGGGGACGGCCGCGCTCCTGCGGGCGCTCCGGGAGAACGGGGAGGGGCGGCCCGTGCGCTTAGTCGGAACGGACATGTCGGAGCGGGCGGTGGGGCGGCTGTTGTGCGACGCGTTCCGACTTGTCCCGCCGGGTTCGGATCCGGGCTTCGCGGACGCCGTCCTGGACGTGTGCGCCGCGGAGGAGGTGGACGTAGTGCTGCCGCAGTCGTCGTTCGACCTGGCGGGGCTGGCCGGGGCGCGGGAGCGCTTCTCGATTCCCGTGCTCGTCTCGTCGGCGGAGACGATCCGGCGCTCGAACGACAAGGCGGAGTGCTACGCGCTCCTGCACGAGATCGGCGTGCCGGCGCCGGCGTTTCGGCGCGTGCGCGGGGCCGAGGCGGTGGCGGAGGCGGCGCGCGAGCTGGGCTACCCGGGGCGGCCTGTCTGCTTCAAGCCTGTCTTCGGCTCGGGCTCGCGTGGGTTTCGCGTCCTGGACCCGAAGGTGGATCGCGCGCACCAGCTGCTACACGAGCGACCCGGCGCGGTCGCGATGCGGCTCGAGGAGGCGGTCGAGCTGCTACCGGCGGCCGGCGGCCCGGATCTGCTCGTGATGGAGCTCGCGACCGGGGGTGAGCGGACGATCGACGGGATCGCCGACGGTCGGCGCATCGTGCTCGGCCATCCGAAGACGCGCGAGTCGATGCGCGCCGGTCTGGCCATGTACTTCGTCACGCTCGAGGACGAGGCCCTGATGGACATCGCCGAGCGGATCGTGTCCGCGCTCGAGATCGAGCATTTCTTCAACATCCAGCTCGTGGGCGAGCACGTGATCGAGGTGAATCCGCGGATCTCGACGATCGTGTACCAGGAGGACCTGAACCTTCCGTACCTGGGCGTGAAACGGGCGCTCGGCGAGGTGACGGACGAGGAGCTGGCGGCGCTGCGCTCGCGCGTGCGCCCGGGGCGGACGGCGCTCCGCTACTTCGACCAGGTCGAGTGGGACGCGCCCATATGAGCCGCGTCACTGCGGGCCGCGGCCGGAGGGGCGGGGGCGCGGCGAGGGGCGTCTCCATCCCAACCCCCCACCCACCCACGGGGCAGGTGCACGGTAGCCGCCCGCGCAGCGCCCCGGGTGGCGCGGGCGTGCCGGAAGCGTGAAAGAAGTCCGCGATGGCCCCGGGCGTCGCGCAGCCGACCCGCACACCCTTCGCGTCACGCACTGCCCGGTCAACGTCGCCGGCGTGCCATGGGCGAACGTCCAGGCGCTGCGGCGCAAGAGCGTCGACGCGCGCCTCGTCGTCTTCGAGCGCGGCCGCTTGCACCCGGACGCGGACTGGTCGCTCGACCGCACCGGCGGCCTCGCGCGCCGCCAGCTCACGCAGTGGCGCGCCTTCGCCCGCCTCCTCCCTCGCACCGACGTCTTCCACTTCTACTTCGGCCTCACGCTCGTCCCGAAGTCGGTCCAGTTCCCGCTCCTCCGCCTTACCGGCCGCCGCTCCGTCCTCCACTTCCTCGGCTCCGACATCCGCGGCAAGCCGCCCGAAGAGCTCGCCTACGGCCGCCGCGCCGGCGCCCAGATCGTCGGCTCCTACGACGCGATCCGCTGGGTGCCCGAGGCCGAGGTCGTCCCACCGGGGCTCGACCTGACCGCTTACCGCCCTGCGCCGCCGACGGACACCGTACGCCCGCTCGTCGTCCATGCGCCCTCCAGCCGCGCGCGCAAGGGAACGGAGCACGTCGTCGCGGCCTGTCGCGACCTCGGCCTCGACCTGGACGTCGTCGAGGGCCTGCCCCACGAAGAGGCGCGCCGCCGCTACGAGCGCGCCGACATCGTCGTCGACCAGCTGAACGCCGGCTGGTACGGCCTCTTCGCGATCGAGGCGATGGCCCTCGGCAAGCCGGTCGTCACGTTTCTCCACGAAGAGGCCGTTCGGCGCACCGAAGAGGCCTTCGGCGTGCGCGTCCCGATCGTCTCTGCGACGAAGGAGACCCTGGTAGAGCGCCTCCGCGAGCTCGCCGCATTATCGGACGAGCGGCGCCGCCTCGGCGCCGAGGGACGCGCCTACGTCGAGCGCGTCCACGACGCCGACCGCAACGCCGACCGCCTGCTGGACATCTACGCTCGCCTCTAGAAGTGCTCGGAGCGCAGATCAAGCGGCTCGCCCGCCACTCCGCGATCTACGGCCTCGGCGGGCTCGTCTCGCGGATCCTCGCCGTCCTCCTCCTGCCGCTCTATACGAGCTACCTCACTACCGGCGACTACGGCAAGATCGAGACCCTCGTCGCGGCTTCGACCGTGCTCGTGATCATGCTGCGCCTCGGGATCTCGAGCGCGTTCTTCCGCTTCTACTTCGACAACCCCGATCCCGAGCGCCGCGTCGTCGTCGTCCGGACGTCGTTCTGGTTCACGATGGCGAGCGCGACAGCCGGCCTCGTCGCCGGGCTCGTCCTCGCCGACCCGATCGCGCACGCCCTCCGCCTCGGCAACGAGCCCGGCCTCATCCGCGCCGCCGCGGTCGGCCTGTGGGCGCAGATGAACTACGAGCAGCTGACCTCGCTCTTCCGCGTCGAGGAGCGGTCGGTCGCGTTCGTCCTCGCGAGCCTCGCGAACGTGCTGATCACCGTGGGCGCGACGGTGCTCCTCGTCGTCGTCGCGCGCAAAGGGCCGCTCGGCGTGCTCGTCGGGAACTTCACCGGGACTCTCTGCGTCTACGCCGTCCTGCTCGCGTACCGCCGCTACCAGCTCGGCCTCCAGTTCGACCGCCGGCTCTTCCGCGCGATGAACAAGTTCGGGATGCCGCTCGTCCCGGCGGCGCTCGCCCTGTGGGCGGTGAACTTCATCGACCGCTTCTTCGTGGCGCTCTACAAGGGCCAGTCGGAGGTCGGCGTCTACTCGGTCGCGGTGCGGATCTCGTCGGCGGTCGTCTTCCTGCTGGTCGCCTTCCGGACGGCCTGGCCCGCGTTCGCGTACTCGATCGAGGACGACCGCGAGGCACGCCGTACGTACGCGTTCGTCCTCACGTACCTGCTGCTGATCGCGTGCTGGCTCTCGCTCGCGCTTGGGCTCCTGTCACCGTGGCTCGTCGAGCTCCTGGCGCGCAAGCCCGGCTTCCACCGCGCGTCGGAAGCGGTCGCGACGCTCTGCTTCGCCGGCGCTGCATACGCGGGCTACACGGTGATCGCGATCGGGATCGGCCGCGCCCGCCGCACGCAGTTCAACTGGATCGTCACCGGTCTGGGCGCGGCGGTGAACGTCGTCCTGAACGTGCTCCTGATCCCGCCGTACGGGATGATGGGCGCCGCGATCGCGACTCTCGCTGCCTACATCGTCCTCTTCGGCGCGATGACGGTGAACGCGCAGCACGTGTACCCGGTCCCGTACCAGTGGCGGCGGATCGCGACCCTAACTGCGGCCGCGGTTGGGCTGACGGTGCTGGGGTCGCTCCTCGACGTGCCGCTTCCCGGCGCGATTGCGCTCGCGCTCGCGTATCCGTTCGTGCTTCTCGTCCTCGGCTTTTACCTGCCGGCCGAGCGTGCGCGGCTCAAACGTCTGGTTCCGATCCTGCGGTAAGGGCCAGGCCGCATCTATGCCCGGTCAGTCGAGGCTTGTCGGGCACGTCTCGTACTCGGCAACCGGCCACGGCAACTCGTAATACCGACGCTCCTTAGCCCGCTGAAGCAAGCGCCGCAATTGCGCGCCGCCCAGCACCTTGAGGGTGAACAGATTCGGATCGCCCTGGCGCACGTTTTCGACGACATAGACGTAGAAGTCACGGTTTCGCCGCGCCTCTTCGACTTGCCTGACCTCGAGCCAGAGGCCGTAGCCCCTGTTAGACGTTCCGAATGCCTTGACCTCGATCACGCGGGGCGGGCTTTCGACGTCGGCCGGGCTACGGGCGTAGCGAGTGTCGCATGCCTCGCGTCCCGCGGCGCGCTCGCGCTCGATAACCCAAGCGACGGCGGCATCCTCGATCGACTTGTTGCCGATTAACTCCCGCATCTCGGACGACGCTTCGCGATTAGGCCACAACCCGGTACACCTGGAACACCTCGGCGTAGTCGCGGTTCACGTTGATCCCGTGCGTGCGCGCTACGTTGCGGATGTACTCCGGATCGATGTAGCGCCGGTGCTGCTGTGACTCGTAGTGGCGCAGGGCGGCGATCTTCCGCTCCACGTGACTCTCCTCCAGGGCCACGTACGCCTGGTACGAGAAGTCGAAGTTGTTCCACGGGATCTCGTAGCCGAGCACGGTCGTCCGCTTGAAGGCTCGCAAGCCCTCGGCGGCCACGGCCTGGTGGTCCTGGTGCACGTCGTTCAGGCTCGGCTGGAAGACGGCCTCCGGCCTCCACTCCTCCCACAGCGCGACGAGGAGCTCGAGGATCTCCTGCCGGTGCTCGGGGAAGGTACGGACGTCGAAGTCGTGCACCGTCAGGGCCTCTTCGGACAGGCCCAGCTCGGCCGTCGCGGCGCGCACCTCCTTCGCCAACGTGTCGGGCGGGAAGCCCTCCGGCAGCGACCGGGTCGCGATCGAGAAGGCGACGTAGCGGACCTCCGCGCCTCCCTCGACGAGCCGCGTCATCGTGCCGCCGCAGCCGAACTCGCCGTCGTCGGTGTGCGGCGCGAGCACCAACACCCGCCGCAGGCCCTCGATCACGTGGCCGGCTCCACGCGTGCCGTCACCGCAAGCGCTGCCAGGCCGAAGAGCGCCCAGGCCATCGGATCCTCGAAGAACGCGTTGTAGAACAGGCTGTGCACGGCGATCGCGCCGAGCGCGAGCCCGGCGACAAGCCGCGTCCGCTCCGGGAAGCTCGCGCCCACACGGCGCAGCGTAAGCAGCAGCGCGGCCGCCAGGAGCCAGCCGAAGAGGAGCAGGCCCGGAAGACCGGTCTCGGCGGCGACCGTGACGGGCGTGTCGTGTGAGGCCGCCTTCTTCGGCTCGCGCCCCTTGAGGTGCTGGCGGCGGGCGTACGCCTGGCGGAAGCCGCCGATACCGACGCCGCCGACGGGATGGTGCACCGCGATCTTCAGGCCGTTCGTGACGAGCGAGTAGCGGTCGCTCGTGACGCGGTTGAACGAGTGGCCGAAGAGGTTGTGGCGGATGTTCGGCGCCGCGAAGCCGACGCTCACGAGCACGACGGCTGCAAATCCCGCCGCCGCAAACACGCGCCACTGCCAGGCGAACGCAGCCGCGGCGAGCACGCCGATGCCGAGGGCGACGAAGCTCGACTGCGAGAACGAGAGCAGCAGGCCCACCCAGGTCGCGGCGATCGCGACCGCGAGGCCGACCGCGAGGCGCGTCCTCCGCGTGGCGAGCACGATCACGAGGCTCGCGAGGATCGCGACGACGAGGAACCTGCCGTAGATGGACGGGTCCCAGAAGACCGAGTTGACGCGGTAGAAGGGCGCGTAGGCGTTCCCGACCCGCACCTTCGGGTTCCAGAAGATGTCGCGCGTCTCCCACTGGTAGAAGCCGATGACGGCGAAGACGAGCGCCATCGCCGCGAGGAGGCCGTACAGCGCCGTCACCCACCGCCGGCTCCACGGCAGCCGCGCGACGGCGACCGCGAGCAGGCCGAAGGGCAGGTAGTAGAAGAGGAGCGCGATCGCGCCCTGGCGCAGGTCGTCGACCCAGAGGGTCGTCACTCCCGTCCAGGCTACGAACGCGGCGAGCGGCCAGGCGAGCGGGCCGAGCTCGCGGGTGCGCTCGTCGCCGCGGAAGAGCTCCCACGCGAGCGCGAGGGCGGCCGCCGCGACGACGCCGTAGAGCGGCACGAGCAGGTTCGCCTGCGTCGAGCCGACGCTGACGGGGATCCGGGCCGGGAAGCAGAGGAGCGCGGCGAAGGCGAGGAGCTCCGGCCGACGCCGCAGGAGCCAGGCTCCGCCGGCGGCGAGCCCGAGGCCGACGACGGCCGCCGCGACGAGCAGCGGCCGATGCCCGTGTGGCAGGAGGTAGACCGCGAGCCCGACGGCGCCGAGCGCCCAGGCCACGAGGCCCGCCAGCCGAAGCGTGCGCGTCGGCGCGACCAGGAGCACCGCCAGTCCGGCGCAGCCGACGAGCCCGCCGGCGCGGGCGAGCTCGGC
>VAXK01000319.1 GCA_005885565.1 Actinomycetota bacterium | reverse complement strand
GCGCAACGCGACGGCATACGGCGTCTCGCCGCGCCTCCGGCTCGACGTCGTCCTCAACAACCTCGTCGGCTGGGCGTTCACGACCGGCCGGATCCGGCTCCTCTCCGACGGCAGCTCCTGGCGGCCGATCGTCCACGTCCAAGACGCCGGCCGCGCCGTCCTCGGGGCGCTCGCGGCGCCGCGGGAGACGATCCACGCCCAGGCGTTCAACGTCGGCGCCTCGAGCGAGAACTACCAGATCCGCGACCTCGCGGCCCTCGTCCACGAGGAGCTACCGGAGTGCGAGGTCGAGCTCGCCGAAGGCGCAGTCGCCGATCCGCGGAGCTACCGCGTCGACTTCCACCGCTTCGAGCGCGCCTTCCCCGAGCACCAGCCGGAATGGGACGCGAGGAGAGGAACGGCGGAGCTCGCGGCCGCCTACCGTGCGGCCGGCCTCACGTGGGACGACTTCGACGGGGCGCGCTACACGCGGCTCAAGCAGCTTCAGCGCCTGCTCGACGAGGGTCGGCTCGACGCCGACCTCCGCTGGCGCGAGGCCGCGTGATCCTCACGGAGACGGCTCTCCCGGGCGTCTACATCGTCGACGTCGAGCCGCACCCCGACGAGCGGGGCTTCTTCGCGCGGGTCTGGGACGGCGAGGCCCTCGCGGCCGAAGGCCTCGACGCGCGCGTCTCGCAGTCGAGCATCGCCTTCAACCACAAGGCGGGGACGCTCCGCGGCCTCCATTTCCAGCGTCCCCCCCACGCCGAGACGAAGCTCGTCCGCTGCACCCGGGGCGCGATCTACGACGTGGTCGTGGACATCCGCCCCGACTCGGACACGTACCTCCGGTGGCTGGGCGTCGAGCTCACCGAAGAGAACCGGCGGACGCTCTACGTCCCCGAGGGCTTCGCGCACGGCTACCAGACGCTCGTCGACGCGACGGAGGTCTGGTACCAGATGTCGGTCCCGTACGCGCCCGACAGCGCGAGCGGCCTGCGCTGGAACGACCCGCGCCTCGCGATCGAGTGGCCCGATCCTCCCGCGGGGGGCCGCGTCATCTCTGCAAAGGACGAGGCCTGGCCGGATCTGTCTAGCTGACGAGCGCGGGCGCGAGGAGCGGCGCCTTGCCGAGGGAGGCGCGGGTCCGGAAGGCGACGTAGCGCGGAAGCTCGGCCGTGGGCCGGCCCCTTGCCAGGCGCCCGAGCTGGTGCCGGCCGGCGCGGCGGAGTGCCGCTCGCCGGAGGGCAACCAGCCGCGACCGCTCGTCGGGCGTCAGGTCGGGGATCGCCAGGAGGCCCTCGAGGAGCCAGGGCTGGTCGAACCAATCGCGCTGCACGCGCGCGTTCCGCGCCGTTCCCGACTCGCCGTGGTGCCGGTACACCGAGAGGACGTGGTCGACGAAGCCGACGCGGCAGCTGGCCATGATGCGCGCCCAGAGCTCCAGGTCGGCAATCTGGAACAGCCGCTCGTTCAGCAGGCCGACGTGCTCGAGGGCGCTTCTCGTGAGGAGGACGGCCGTGGGCTCGCCGACCCAGTTGGCCTCGAAGCCGGCGTCGAGGAGCTCGCGGAAGAGCCGCCGCCCGTCGTTCACCCGCTCGAGGCTGCCGAAGTACTCGTGCGGACGCGCGAAGAGCTCGCCCCACTCCGGGTCCGGCGCCTGCTCGACGACGACCTTGCGCGGCGCGAAGACGAGGCCGATGCTCTCGTCCTCGCGCGCCAGTGCCACCATCTCCTCGACGCACGTCGGGAGCAGGAGGTCGTCGGCGTGGAGGAACTTCACGAACGCACCGCGCGAGAGGCGGATCGCGCGGTTGTGGTTCGCGACCGCGCCGATCGTCTCTCGGGCGCGCTCGACGCGAATCCGCGGGTCGTCGACGGCGCGTGCAAGCTCGACGGTGCCGTCGGTCGACGCGTTGTCGGCGACCACGATCTCGAGCTCCTCGTACGTCTGCCCGACGGCGGAGTCGAGCGCGCCCGCGATCCAGCGCTCCGCGTTGTAGACGGGGATGCACACCGAGACGAGCGGGCGGTCCGCGCTCATGCCGCCGGCTCCTCGCGCAGGTGCGCCGCGAGCCGCGAGGCGAGCGCGACGATCGTGAGCGTCGGGTTCACGTACCCCGCCGTCGGGAAGACCGAGCCGCCGGTGACGTAGAGGTTCGGGATCCCGTGGACGCGGCCGTCGGCGTCGACGACGCCGCGCCGCGGGTCGTCGGCCATCCGGGTCGTGCCGAGGTGGTGGTGGGCGCTCGGGTGGAGCTCGTCGCCGACCTGCCGAGCCGTCGTCAGCCTGCCCAGACCGGCTTCCTCCAGGGCGCTCCCGACGAGCTCCTCGGTCCGGTCGAGGGCCTCGAGCTCGCGGTCGGCGACGAACCAGCGCAGGCGCGCCACGGGGCGGCCGAGCTCGTCGCGGCGCGATCCGAGCTCCACCCTCCGCTCGCGCTCCGGCCCGAGCTCGACCACGTGGTAGACGTCGAAGGCCTCCGGAGGCCGGCGGAGCCGCGACCAGCCCGACACGGCGCCGACCCCGAGGGTGTTGAGGAGCGCCGACCTGGCCGCCATGCGCGTGGTCGGGGCGAGCGCAGGGACGGAGCGGGCGACGCGCCGGTGCGCGGCCGCCGCGAGGTCGCCCATCCGACGCACGACGCCGGCAGAGTCGTCGTCCGCCGCAGGGACGACGAAGAAGCCGCCGTTCGGCAGGCCTTCGCGGCGCAGCGTCTCCTCCCGCAGGCCGAAGGCGGTCACGGCGACGTGCCCGTTCACGCGCCGGAT
>VAXK01000318.1 GCA_005885565.1 Actinomycetota bacterium | reverse complement strand
TGCGCGACGCGGGCCGGACCGTCGCGCGTGAAGACCGTGCGCGGGCCGTGGCTGAACACGGCGTCCGCCACGTCGCCGTTCTGCGGCGTCGCGGCGTAGTCGAAGGGGCCTGCCCCGCAGAGCTCCTGGGCCCGGGCGTAGAACGGCTCGAGGCGCGAGCGGCCGAAGGGCCACCCCGACCACGGCATCCCCTCGCGGGCCTCGAAGTCGATCGGCGCGAGCGGCGCGTAGCGGGCGCCGACCTGCCCCGGCGCCAGCTCGGCCGTCCAGAGCGCCGCCGTCCCGCCGAGGCCGCCGGCCCGCGTCGAGCCGAGCGGCGGGTAGCTCCCCTCCACCTCGGCGTCCTCGAGGCTCTC
>VAXK01000317.1 GCA_005885565.1 Actinomycetota bacterium | reverse complement strand
CCTGACGGAGACGATCGCCGCGGTGAACTCGTCGCTCGACCTCGAGGAGGTGCTCGGGCTCGTCGCGAGCAAGGTCGCGGACGCGCTCGGCGCCGACGCCTGCTTCGTCTACCTCTACGACGACCGCGCGGACGAACTCGTCCTGCGCGCGACGTACGGCACGCGGGTCGACGAGATGACGCGTCGGCCCCGAATGCGGCCCGGCGAGGGAATCACGGGCGCGGCGGCGGCCGAGCGGGCACCCGTCATGCTCCCGGAGAAGGCGCACCTCGACCCGCGCTTCAAGTCGTTCCCGAACCTGCCGGAGGACGAATACGAGTCGATCCTCGCCGTGCCGATCCTCGCGCGTGAGAAGCTGGCCGGCGCGCTCAACGTGCGCACGCTCCGGCAGCGGGAGTTCACGGACGCGGAGATCGAGCTCCTGACGGCGATCGCGGGCCAGGTTGCGCAGACGATCGAGCACGCGAAGCTCTACGCGGAGGCGCAGCGGCGGGTCACCGAGCTCGAGGCGCTGGCGCGCATCTCGGAGGCGGTGTCCGAGTCGCTCTATCTCGAGGAGTCGCTCGAGGCGATCGTCAAGACGACGACGGAGGCGCTCGGCGCCACGGGCGCCGCGCTCGTCCTCGAGGGCGGGAAGATCGCCTGGCCGGAGGGCCGCCCGGGGGCTCATGCGGTGCGTATGCCGCTTCGGTGGAAGCGGCGCCAGATCGGCGAGCTCGTCTGTGACCGGGACACTCCCTTCACGGACGACGAGCGGGCGCTGCTCGCGTCGATCGCACACCACGCGGCGGTCGCGCTCGAGCACGGCCGCGCCGTCATGCGCGGTGTCCTGGCGCAGGAGATCCACCACCGGGTCAAGAACAACCTCCAGACGGTCGCGTCGCTGCTTCGCCTCCAGGCGCGCTCGGCGCACGAGGTAGACCCGCGCAAGGCGCTCGACGACTCCGTCAACCGCATCCTCGCGATCGCCGCCGTGCACGAGGTGCTGACCGAGCGGCGCGACGACGACGTCGAGCTCGACGAGCTCGTGGAGCGGTTGCGCTCGATGCTCCTCCAGAGCCTCGCCGCGGCGAAGGAGGTCGAGGCCGACCTGGAGCCGATCTCGCTCGCGGGCAGCCGGGCGACCGCGCTCGCGCTCGTCTTCAGCGAGCTCTTCCAGAACGCGCTCGAGCACGGCGGCCAGTGGGTTCGGGTCGAGCTCGCCCAGCGCGACGGCGACGTCGTGCTCGCGGTGGCCGACGACGGAGCCGGGCTCGACGGGGCGGCGACCGGGACCGGTCTCTCGATCGTGCGGGCGCTCGTCCGCGACGAGCTGCACGGGACGCTCTCGCTCGAGCGCAACGGGGCGTTTCGCGCCGAGGTCGTGTTCCCGGCGTGACCGCGTGGCGCACCGTCGAGGCCCGCGCCTTCGAAGGCCGGCGGAAGCCGATCGCCCGAGGTGTCGGCGCGCGTGCGGTCAAGCTCAACCAGTTCGACTCGCAGCCTGGCCAGGCCGGATTGGAGCACGACGAGCGGGAGTCCGGCCAGGAGGAGGTCTACTTCGCGCTCCGCGGATCGGGTGTGCTCCGCGTCGACGGCGACGAGGTGGAGCTCGAGCCGGGCCGCTACGTCCTCGTCGAGTCCGAGGCGATGCGGCAGGTCGTCGCCGGACCCGACGGCCTGTCGTACGCGGTCGTCGGCGCCGTGCCCGAGGAGGGCGCTTGAGGGTCCTCGTCGCCGAGGACGAGACCATCATCCGGCTCGACCTCGTCGAGATGCTGGCGCGCGCCGGACTCGACGTGGTCGGCGAGGCCCGCGACGGGATCGAGGCGGTCGAGCTCGCCCGGACACACGAGCCTGACCTGGCCGTCCTCGACGTCAAGATGCCGCGGCTCGACGGGATCGAAGCGGCGCGCCGGATCCTCGACGAGCGGCCGATCCCGATCGTCATGCTCACCGCGTACGGCCAGGACGAGCTCGTCGGCCGTGCCGTCGAAGCAGGCGTGTTCGGTTATCTGGTGAAGCCCTTTCGCGAGGTCGACCTGCTGCCCGCGATCCAGGCGGCGCGGGCTCGGCACGAAGAGCTCGCCGCCCTCCGCGAGCAGGTGGACTCGCTCGCGGAGGCGCTCGCGGCGCGGAAGTCGATCGAGCGTGCGAAGGGCCTCCTGATGGAGCGGGAGGGCCTCTCGGAGCAGGAAGCCTTCGCGCGGCTGCGGAAGGCGAGCCAGGTGTCGGGGCGCCCCTTGCGCGTCGTGGCGGACGCAGTGGTCGCGACACTGGCCGCGGAGTGATCATCCGGCCACCGCGGCGTGGAGCCGCTCGTGCGCGAGCGTGCGACCGTCGGCGGCGCGCTGCGTCACGTCGAAGACCGCGCTCGAGCGCTCGTAGCGCACGCCGTCCCGCGTCCAGATCCGCACCGGCAGGCCGCCGGCGACGGGGTAGACCTCGGTTACGCGGCGCTCACGCACGACGATCGCCCTCGCGCGTGGCACCGGGACGACCCACGCCACCGCGAGCGGTCGCCGCGCCCGATCGGTGCAGAGGATGTCGAGCCTCGGGTCGTTCAGACGGCCCGCGTGCCACTCGCCGACGGCGCCGCCGCAGAGTGTCCGGCGACCAGGCGTGAAGTCGCAGCCGTAGAGCAACGGTGAGCGCGGGTCGGCGATCGTGAGGCTGGCTCCGAGGAGGCCCTCGCGCTCGACGACGCGCGTCCGGCGAGTGACACGAAGCTCACCGAAGCGTCGCAGGCAGGCTCGCAGCGGCGGCGAGCGGAAGCGGCCGACGCCGGCCACGCGGACGTGGCCGACGAAGACGCGGCCGGTCGGCTTCGCGTGGTCGCGGCAGCCGGCCGCGAGCAGCAGGCCGGCCGCCACGACCGTCAGGGCGCGCGGTGCGGTCAGCCGGTCCATCCCATCCGGCGAACGCCTCCGTAGGACGAGTCGGAGCGGTACGTGCGCGTGAAGATATTGGTCCCGCACGCCTCGCATTTCGCCTCGACGATCTGGTCGGCGCCGCTCGTCCCGCGCTGGTAGACCATCCCGATGTGGGTGCTGCTGGCGAAGGCGTCCATGACGATCGCATCGGCCTTCGGGTAGGTCGCGTTCGGCACGCCGACGCCCGCCTTGAAGTCGGCGGCCGTGTACGGGCCGTGGACGTTTCGGAGCCGTCCCCACTGGTAGTGGCCGCCGTCGCCGGTGTTGAGCGACTCGCGCCAGACCTTGAACGTGAGGCCCGAGCAGTCGCCGCCCTCGCCGCCGGTCGAGGAGGTTTGGAGCGGCTCGTTCGGACCCTCGTCGACGTCGTTGTCGTTCCAGCAGCCGCCGCCCCAGTGGTAGCCCTCGTAGCGGGCGACGAGGGCCACGGTGACCGAGCCGTCGCGGTACATGTTCGGCGAGGAAGTCGGCGCGTTGTAGTTGCAGTTGGCCGAGACGAAGGTGGCGAGGGCCGCCTTCGCCGCGGCGAGGCTGAGTGCGACGAGGAACGCCGCGAGAAAGACGACGCGGGGCCGGAGCAGGCTCATCGGTTCACCTCCAGGTCGAAGCGGTCGACGTGCATCCCGCTCGGCGTCGAGCCGAGCTGGTAGAGCGACGAGCCGGCGAGTCGGAAGCGCGCCAATGGGGCCGTCTCGGCCCAGTCGGCCGAGTCGACGCTGAAGGAGCGCTCGACGCCGCGGGCGCCGAGAACGAGCACGAGGAACTCGTCCTGCGCCTCGGTGTACGGCCGGA
>VAXK01000150.1 GCA_005885565.1 Actinomycetota bacterium | reverse complement strand
GGAGCTCGACCACGCCGGCGACCTGCCAGGTCAGTCGCCCGCGTAGCGCTGCTCTTTCCACGGGTCGCCGTAGTTGTGGTAGCCGTAGGTCTCCCAGAAGCCGGGCTCGTCGTCCTCGCGCAGCTCCAGCCCCCGCACCCACTTCGCGCTCTTCCAGAAGTACAGGTGCGGGACGAGCAGGCGCGCCGGGCCGCCGTGCTCGGGGTCGAGCGGCTCGCCGTCGTAGCCGTACGCGACCCAGGCCCGGCCGCCCGTGACGTCCTCGAGCGGAAGGTTCGTCGTGTAGCCGCCGTCGCACCAAGCCGTGACGTGCTCGGCGCTCGTCTCGACGTCCGCGAGCAGCGTGTCGACCGAGACGCCGGTCCAGACCGTGTCTAGCTTCGACCACTTCGTCACGCAGTGGATGTCGCGGGTGACGGTCTCGCTCGGAAGCGCCCGGAGCTCGTCCCAGCTCCAGGAGACGGGCTGGTCGACGGCGCCGCGGATCGCGAACGTCCAGTCCTCGAGCCGCGTGTGCGGCGTCGGCCCGGCCGAGAGCACCGGGAAGTCGCCGGTGACGTACTGCCCGGGAGGGATGCGGCTCGGGTCGACGTCGTCGCGGCGCCCGCGGCCCCGGAAGCCGCGCGAGATCGGGCTCATGCCACGATCATTGCACTCGGGAGCCGAACCGCCACGGCCTCTCGTACGAATGCCGGGTGTGGTTAGCTTGCAGCGGCTTGAGCAAGCAAGGGGGCGAGCGGCCGTCCCTGAGGGAGTGCGGCCCGCTCGTATCGGGCGCAGGCTTATCGAGCCTCAAGGGAGGGAGGGCTCATGGCGGATCATCTCGACGCCCCAGGTCTGACATCCCCGGCGATGGACACGCGGGTCGACATCACCGACCACTACGCGTTCCAGAAGCCGGGCGATCCTGGGCGCACAGTCCTGATATCGAACGTGAACCCGTTGGCACCGACGCACGCCGACGAGTTCCGTTCCGATGCGGTCTACGAGACGCTCGTCGACACGGATGCGGACGCAATGCCGAACATCGCGTTCCGGTACCGCTTCACGCCGAAGAGCGGCGGCAAGCAGTTCGCGAAAGTCACGCGGGCGGAGCTGAACGGACAGGTCGAAGACGGACACCTCCACGGGCATGAGAAGCCGCTCGTGGCGGGCGCGCCGGTCAGCTTCGGCTCGAACGCGATCGTCAGCAACGGCGTCGGCCGCACCGGCGTGAAGTTCTTCGCCGGCTTTCGCAGCGACCCGTTCTTCTTCGACCTGCTCGGCTTCCTGAACGGTCTCCAGTTCACCGGTTCCGACTTCTTCGCCGACAAGAACGTGTTCGGGATCGCGCTCGAGCTGCCGAACGCGCTGCTCGGCGAGAACCCGAACATCGGCGTCTGGGTGCGGACGCTCGTGCCGATGACGATGCAGCCCCACCACCTCACGCAGGCCGATCAGATGGGGAGGCCGGCGATCAACACCGTGTTCAACCACGGCCCGGACAAGAACCTCTTCAACGTCACCCAGCCGGCGGCCCAGCGGAACGCGGCGACCGCGGAAGGCCCCACCTTCCTCGAGGAGTTCACCTCCGAGCTGGAAGCGCTCGGCGGCTACTCGGCCGGCGACGCGCTGGCGATCGCGGAGATCCTGCTGCCGGACGTCCTCACGTTCGACTACTCGAGCGCGGCCGGGTTCCTGAACGGACGGCGCCTTCAGGACGACGTGATCGACATCGAGCTGAGCCTCGTCACGAACGGCAAGATCACAGGCGACGGCGTTGGGCCGCACACCGACTACCTATCGACGTTCCCGTATCTCGGGAACCCGCACGTCTAGGAAGGAGGTCTCGAAGATGAAGCAGATGGACCGCAAGGGCTTCGTCAAGCTCGCGGGAGCCGGCTCCGCCGCCGCGGCCGCAGCCGGGGTGCCGTTCGTGGGCGGCCTGCTCCACCACGAGCGCGGCACGCTCCGGTTCAGGGCCTCCGGCGGCCTGCCCACCTCGCCGCTTCCGAGCTACGCGACCCACGTCGTCGAAGGCACCGTCGACCTGGAGGCGCAGTCGGGGACGGTGACGAGTCGGGTGCTCGCCGGTCACCCGGGCGCGACGAGCGGCATCGGCTTGCCGGGCCTCTCGCGCATCATCCGCGTCACCGAGGTGAAGGGATCGGAGTCGCCGATCCGGCTGCGGGGCGAGATCGAGGATCGATCCCAGCTTCGCCGCGGCGAGAGCCCGCACGTCGAGATCGTCGTCGACCGGAGCCGTGGCGTCGTCGAGGCGCCGTTCCTCGGCCGGCAAGTCGACCTGTCGCTCGCGTAGCGGAGCTACCGCCGGGCCGCGCGGCCATTCCAGCCGCGCGGCCCGGCGCCCAACACGCCGCCCGAGCTTCGGCACGGCTGTTCGCAGTGCGTTATAGTCGCGGCGCTTCACGGGCGGGAAACCATCTTGTGTCCGCCGTATCGCTGGCGCGGTGGGCGGGGAGGCAAGATGAATCGAGCAGGAAGAGTGCTCGCGGTTTCCGCAGGGATCGCTTTCGCTGCCGCCCTCACGGCGTACTACATCGTCAGCTACCTGATGATGACGCCGCCTTCGGTCGCCGCATCGGGAAGCGCGCCGCGGGCCAGGCTCACGCTCCAGACGGTCGCGTCACTCGGCTTCAAGCCGCACCCGGACTGGGTCTCCTACCTGGCGAAGAACCCGCAGGGCAAGTGGGTCCACGGAACGATCCTGAAGGTCCCCGCCCACTCCCTCGTCACGGTCACGATCTACCAGTACGACACCGCAACGGGCTTGCGCAATCCGTTCTGGGGTGGATTCCACGGGACCGTCGGTCCGGTGACGGTCAACGGCAAGGCGATCAAGACGCTCGACCCGAGCCTCGCGTCGCACACCTTCGCGATCCCCGACCTCGGCGTCAGCGTGCCGCTCAAGGGCGTCGCCGACAAGGCCCCGAACCAGTGCAGCGTCGCGCCGTGCACGCTCGCCGAGGCGCACAACACGATCGTGTTCACCTTCCGGACGGGCAAGCGCGGCACCTTCCGCTGGCAGTGCTTCGTGCCCTGCGCCGCCGGCTTCATCCTCGGCTTCGGAGGCCCGATGCAAAGCCTGGGCTACATGGACGGTCTGCTCGAGGTCGTATGACGATCCCGCACACCGAGGTCGGGCCGGCGCGGGTCCCGCGCCACTGGTTGCGCATGGTGGTCATCTGGGCCGTCCTGTCGGCCGTCGCGATTCCGCTGATCGTGCTCGTCCTCGGCCCCCACCTCCCGCCCGGCCGCATGACCTCG
Source organism: Actinomycetota bacterium (assembly GCA_005885565.1). Classification (GTDB taxonomy): domain Bacteria; phylum Actinomycetota; class Thermoleophilia; order Gaiellales; family Gaiellaceae; genus AC-50. Next base: position 15,808 of record VAXK01000150.1, on the reverse strand, counting down.
GAGGCCGGGTCACAGCGGGACGCGAACACGCTGATGACCGCGCTCCTCGCGCCCATCGTCGTGAGCGTCCTCGTCTTCTTCCTCTACTCGATCGTCGCCTTCCGCGAGCGCGGGGCGGCGATCGTCGACGGGCCGCCTCTGCGCGGGCACGTCCCGATGCAGACGGCCTGGGTGCTCTTCACCTCGGTCATCGTGGTCGCCCTGGCCGCCTGGGGGAGCTACACGCTGATCGTCAGCTCCCACGGCGCCGGCGGCGGCCAGGGCCCGGATCCCGTCGCCGTCCCGAGCCACCGGAGCCAGGACCTCGTCGTCCAGGTGATCGGCCAGCAGTGGAACTGGACGTACCGGTTCCCGGCCTACCAGGACGTCGAGACCGACCACCTCGAGCTCCCGAACCACTCGCCGATCGAGTTCCACGTCACCTCGCTCGACGTCACGCACTCCTTCTGGGCCTACCAGCTGGGCGTCAAGGCCGACGCCGTTCCGGGCGTCGACAACGTGGCCTTCGTCCACACGCGGGACGACGGCAACTTCAACATCCGCTGCGCCGAGCTCTGCGGGCTCTGGCACGGACACATGTTCCAGACCGGCAACGTCGTGACGCCGGTGGCGTTCAAGAGCTGGATCAGCTCGGAGCAGAAGGCGGAGGCTCCCAACCTGAGGTACCTCCCGCCGTTCGGGCGGACCTACTTCCCAGCGCCGTTCAGGAGGGCCGGCTAGATGACGACCTACGCCGCCGAAAGGCCGCTGCTGCCCGCATGGAGGGGGCTCATCGGCTTCAACATGTTCACGGCCCTCGCGCTCGGGGCGGGCGGCTGGTTCCTCGGCGCATGGATCGGGGGCCAGATCGCGGTCGGGAACGACTACCTGATCGCGACCGACCAGAACGACGTCGGCATCCTCATGGGCTACCTGTTCGGCTTGATCGGGTGGCTGGGCGGGCTCGGCTTCTTCAACTATCCGGTCTCACGCCTGCTCGGCCGGCCCGCGACCGTGCGCGAGAAGGAGTCCGGCGGCGCCGCCCGCTACTTCACGCTCTGCACCGACCACAAGGTGGTCGGCATCCAGTACTTCTTCGGCGTCGGGATCTTCTTCTTCATCGGCGGGCTGAACGCGATGCTGATGCGGACGGAGCTGTTGCGGCCCGTCGAGCGCGCCTGGCCGGCAGGCCAGTACCTGAGCCTCATGAGCCTGCACGGGACGATGATGATCATGATGACCTCGGCCTTCATCCTGGGGCCGTTCGGGAACTACTTCGTGCCGCTCATGATCGGGGCCAGGCGGATGGCCTTCCCCCGCATCGAGGCCCTCACGTTCTGGCTCGTCCCGCCCGCTGGCCTGATCCTCTTGTCCGCGATCGCCTTCGGCGGGATCCCGACCGGCTGGACGGGCTATGCGCCGCTCGGCACCGAGGGACGGTCGGGGATGGACGCCTACATCTTCGCGTTCATGCTGATCGGGCTCTCGCTGACCCTGACCGGGATCAACCTGCTGACGACGATCCTGACCATGCGCGCGCCGGGCCTCACCTGGACGCGCCTGCCGATCTTCGTCTGGGGCGTGCTCTCGACGTCGATCCTGATGGCGCTCGCGGCCCCGGTGCTGATCGCCGCCCTGCTGATGGAGCTGATGGACCGGGCGGCGAACACGTCCTTCTACCTGACGAGCTCGGGCGGCAGCCCGTACCTGTACGAGAACCTCTTCTGGTTCTTCGGCCACCCGGAGGTCTACATCCTCGCGCTGCCCGGCTTCGGGATCGTCCTCGAGATCCTGCCCGTGTTCGCGCGGAAGCCGCTCTGGGGCTACAAGCTCGCCGTCGCCGGCATGCTCGGCGTCACCTTCCTCAGCTTCATGGTGTGGCAGCACCACCTGTTCGTGAGCGGCATGAACTCGGGCCTCCGGCCCTTCTACATGCTCACGACGGAGCTCATCTCGATCCCGACCGGGTTCATCTTCCTGAACGCGATGGGGACGCTCTGGCACGGACGGATCCGCTTCACCGTGCCGATGCTGTTCGCGCTCGCCTTCTTCTTCAACTTCCTGATCGGGGGCCTGTCGGGGATCTTCCTCTCCGACGTCCCGAGCGACGTGACGACCCACGGCAGCTACTTCGTCATGGCGCACTTCCACTACACGATCATGGGCGGGCTCGTCTTCGCCTTCTTCGCCGCCGTCTACTACTGGCTGCCCAAGATGACGGGCGTCGTCCTCAACGAGCGGCTCGGGAAGATCCACTTCTGGCTCATGTTCGTGTTCTTCAACCTGACCTTCTTCCCGCTCTTCGCGGCCGGCTTCCTCGACATGCCGCGCCGGGTCTCGACCTACGCGCCGAGCCTCCAGACGCTCAACGACTTCGTCTCGGCGTCCGCCTTCGTGCTCGGCTCCTCGATGCTGATCTTCATCGCGAACCTGATCTACTCGCTCGTCTTCGCCCGCATCCCGGCGGCTGAGAATCCGTGGGCCTCACGAGGGCTCGAGTGGCAGGTGCCGACGCCGGTGCCGCTCGAGAACTTCGAGCGCATCCCGATCGTCAACTCCGGTCCCTACGAGTACGGTGTCGAAGGCGCGCCGCCGACCGCGACCCTCGGCCCGGTCGCCGTCCCGGCGGCGGGGAGCTGACGATGGACGCGCACGCCTCGACGCTCGAAGACCCGCCCGAGCTCCTCCCGCGCACGATCTGGGTCGGGTCACGCGTCTTCGCGGCGGGCGAGGCGTTCTTCTTCGTCCCCTTCCTCTTCGCCTTCTTCTACCTCCGGGCGCTGAACAGCAACGGCGTCTGGCGGGGGTGGCCCCATCACCATCCGCACCCGTCGCGCGCCTTCGGGATCGCGATCCTGATCTGCGTCGTCGCGAGCGCCGCGGTGCTCAGAGCCGCAGCTCGGATGGCCGGCACGGCCTGGCGGCCCGCCGCCGCAGCGGCCTTCGGCCTGGGCCTGGCGGCGGTGGCGTTGCAGTGCGCGCAGTTCGCGTCGCTCGGGTTCGGGCCCACGGACGCCGGCTACGGCAGCGTCTTCGTCGGGTGGACGGGACTCTTCGCGCTGACCGCATTCGGGACGATGCTCTGGCTCGAGAGCGTGCTCGCGCAGTCGCTGCGCGGGTCGGCGGACGTCTCGTACCTACGCGCGTCGGTCGAGGCGGTCAGCTTCTCGTGGGCGGTGCTCGCTCTCGTCCAGACCGCCGCGTTCATCCTGCTCTACCTCGTGGCGTGAACGGCCTCGGCCCCGGCCCCTGGCTGCGACTGACTGCGGTCGCCGGCGCGCTCGCGACCGGGGCAGCGGTCGTCAGCGGCGTCCTGCGGCTCGGCGCCGGGCACGAGGCTCTCGCCGCGCTCGCCCTGCCGCCGCTCGTCGCGCTCGTCGTCACCGCCCGCCTCGCGCACCGCCGCCTCCTTCCGGTCGCTGCCACCGCGCTCGCGCTGCTCCTCGTCGAGATCGGCGTCGGCGGCGTGGTCGGGCTCTTCGGCGCGGCGGACTGGGCCGTCCCCGTGCACCTGGCGGTTGCCGCCCTCGCCTTTGCCGCCACGCTCGTCGCTGCCGCGGGGACGCTGCGCCGGTCGGCGCCGCGGCGCTCGGCGGCGCGCGATTACGTGACGCTGACGAAGCCACGGATCATGTCCCTCCTCCTCCTGACCGGCGGCTGCGGCTATGTGGTCGGCGCCCGCGGCGATCCCGCTCTCGGCCGTTTGGCGCTCACCCTCCTCGGACTGGCCCTGGCCTGCGGCGGAGCGAGTGCCCTGAACCACGTCCTCGACCGAGACGTCGACCGCCTGATGGGTGCCCGGACGCGCGCGCGGCCGGTGGCCGCGCAGCGGATGCCGCCGTCGCGCGCGCTCGAGTTCGGGCTCGCGCTGTCGGCCGCCTCCTTCGTCCTCCTCGCAGGCGTGGTGAATCTGCTCACCGCGGCGCTCGCGCTCGTCGGAAACCTCTTCTACGTCGTCGTCTACACCGGCCTGCTCAAGCGCCGCACGCCGCAGAACATCGTCATCGGCGGCGCGGCCGGCGCTGTGCCCCCGCTGGTCGGCTGGGCAGCGGCGACGGGCCGGCTGACGCTCGCAGCCTTCCTCCTCTTCGCGATCGTCTTCCTCTGGACGCCTCCGCACTTCTGGGCGTTGGCCTTGCTCTTGAAGGAGCACTACGCCGCCGCGAAGATCCCGATGCTCCCGGTCGTGGCCGGCGACGCCGAGACCGTCCGGCGGATCGTCCGCTACAGCGTGCTGCTCGTGGCCTTCACGCTCGTGCCGGTGGGGCTCGGCTTCGGGCCGCTCTACCTCGGCGCGGCCGCGCTCCTGGGCGGCGTCTTCGTCGCCCTCGCGCTCCGCCTGCGAGCCCGACCGGCCGCGCGTCCTGCGGCGCTGCTCTTCCACTACTCGCTGCTCTACCTCGCGCTGCTCTTCGCCGCGGCGGCGCTCGACTCGGTGCTCGCCTAAGGAGGTCGGTGTGAGCAACGTCTCCTCCGGAACGGTCCTGACCCTCGTCGTTCCGCTCGCATTGCTGATGGTGGTGCTCGGCCTCTGGGCGCTGGCCTGGTGGCGGCTGCGGCGCCCGGGCCGAAGGAGCGATCCGAACGCACCGATTCTCTAACCGGGGGCTCCTGTCCGCGCTCGTCCTCGCGGCGTTCGTGGGCGTCGCGGTGGGGGTCGGGATCGCGCTCGCCTCGAGCTCGGGCCGCACCCATCGTGCCGCCGTCACTCCGGCGCCGAGGCTCAGCGCACAAGAGCGATGGCCCGCGGGCGCACGCGCGGCGCCGGAGCCGCGCCTGCCGGATCAGACCGGACGCCTCGTCACTCTCCGCCGCGAGCGGCGCGTCGTGCTGCTCACCTTCCTCGACTCGCGCTGCCGCAGCTCGTGCCCGGTCGAGGGACGAATGCTCGCGTCGGTCGCCCGCCGCCTACCGCCTCGCCTGCGCCCGGAGCTCGTGGTCGTGAGCGTCGACCCGTGGGCGGATTCCGCCGCGAGCGCCCGGCACTTCGTCGTCAAGAGCGGCTGGAGCGGACGATGGCACTGGCTGCTCGGCACGCCTACGACCCTCCGGCCCGTGTGGAGCGCCTACCAGATCGGCGTCCAGCGGACGAAGACGGACGTCGTCCACAGCCTCGTCCTCTACGTCGTCGTCCGCGGCTACGAGCGCGCCGCCTACCTCTTCCCGATCGCCCCGAAGAGCGTCGCCGCCGACATCCGGCTCCTCGCAGCCTGATGGATCCCATTCCAGTCGCGCTCGGCGCTATCTCCGTCTACCTCTATGCGCTGGGAGGGCGACGGGCGTCGCTGCGATCGGTCACTGCGACCCGGCGCCGCCGATCACCCGAGCGCTTGCTCAGGTCGGGCTGCTTCTACGCCGGCGTCGTCGCGGTCGTCGTCGCGCTCGAGCCCCCGGTCGACCACCTCTCGCAGCGCTTCTTCTTCGTGCACATGCTGCAGCACCTCCTGCTGATGATGGTCGGCGCGCCGCTCATCGTGCTCGGCGCGCCGTGGAGCCGAAGCTGGCGTCCCCTGCCGCTCGGCGTCCGGCGGCCGGTCGCACGCACCGTCGCCCTCAGCCGAGCGTTTGGGCCCGTCCGTGCCGCGGCTCACTGGATGGCCTCGCCGGTCCCGGCCTTCGTCCTGTTCACGGCCGATCTCGCGGCCTGGCACGTGCCCCAGGCGTACGACCTCACCCTCACAGACCCGGCGGTCCACTACGTCGAGCACGTCTCGTTCCTCGTGCTCGGGATCGTCTTCTGGGCCCAGATCCTCGACTCGCCTCCGCTGCGGTCGCACCTGGATTACCCGGGCCGGGTCGCCTTTGCCGTCCTCGGCGGCGCGGCGAGCTGGATCCTCGCGGTCGTGCTCGCCCTCGCCCCTCATCCGCTCTACTCGTATGCAGGGCACGGGCACATCTCGGCGCTGACGGACCAGCAGCTCGCGGGAGGGATGATGTGGGGGCCCGGGTCTGTCCCGCTCGCCGTCTACGTCTTCTACGGGCTGTACCGCTGGCTCGGCGAGGACGAGCCCGGGGCGCGACGCGGACGCCGGTCTGGAAGGCGACGGTTGGAGCACGCGTGGCCGACCCGTTCGTGACCTCGAGCGAGTCCGGCGAGATCACCGCAGAGGAGCTCGCGGTCGCCGGAGACCGAGAGCGCGTCCGCTATCCGCACCTCCGCAGGCTTCCGGGCGACGAGCCTCTCGCCGGCGACTCCTAGCCAGTCCTCAGACGGCTCACAGCCGGCTCTCAGCGAGGCCCGCTTCACTGGTGCGTAGAGAAGACGCACGTCTCCTACGACCCGAAAGGAAGCCCCACATGCTCGTGATCGGTCTCTTCAATCTCCTCCTGGCAGCCGCCGCCGTCGCCGGTCTCGTCGCCGTGTGTCTGGTGCCTCGCTTGCTTGGCGCGGAGACACACACCCTCTCAGCTGCACAGCATCCAGAAGAAGCTCAGCCGGATCGTCTCGCCGCGTGAGGCGCCCGGCGGCCGTGCCAGCCGCGCGGCTCTGCGCCGACCTGCTCCAGGATCGTCTCCAGCAGGTGGAACGACGCCATGACGTGCTCCCGCGCGAGGGCCCGAGCCCCCGCCGCGCTGCGGGCCGCGAGCGCCTGGCGGATCGCGCGGTGCTGCTCGGCGTTCAGCGCGTACAGGTCGTCGATCGAGTGGTCCCCCGGCGCCCACACCGCCGGGCCGGCGAACGTGCGCCGCGCGCCCTTCGCGAGCTGCTCCACGAGCGGCAGGTCGGCGGCGCGGTAGATCACGTCGTGGAAGGCGTGGTTCGCAGCCACCCATTCGGCCGTGATCGACCGGCGCTCCTCGCCGGGCTCGCGCGTCCGCAGCTCCTCCGAGAGGCGTGAGAAGCGCCGCTCCGCCGCCGCGAGCTCGGCGAGCCCCTCCTCCGTGATCTTCCCGGCCGCCACCTCGGTCGCGAGGCTCTCGAGCTCGGCGCGGACGAGGAAGGCCTCGTAGAGCTCGTCGCGCGAGAGCGTCCGCACCCGCACGCCGCGGTTCGGCTCGAACGAGACCAGGCCGAGCGCCGCGAGCCGGCGGAGCGCCTCCCGCACGGGCGTCCGGCTGACCTGGAAGCGCTCCGAGAGCTGCTCCTGCCGGAGCACCGTCCCCGGCTCGAGCTCGCCGGAGACGATCGCCTCCTCGATTGTCAAGGCGATCTCGTCCGCCTTCGTAGTATCCATGAGTACGCGAAGCGTACGCCTCGGTTCCTGTCCCCCTAGCCCACGGTGAGACCGACGCGGCGGGCTGCCGCGGTCAGATCGGCCGCGAAGCTGTCGAGCATCGCAAGCGAATAGAGACCATCGATCCGCTGCGACAGACGCAGGGCGTGAATTCGTCGCAGATCGGCCCGCCTACTCAGCCAGCCGATGCCGTCCACGACCGCAAAGACAAACTGCCGCGGCAGTCGAACCTCGGCCATCTCCTCGATCTCACGGACCGCGTCCGTCAGCTTGCTACCGGTCGAATCGAACAGCTTCGCCGCACAGACGACGAGCGCCTCGGCAGCGGTCGGTATCGCGAGATCGCAGGGAGCCGTCTGCCCATTTCGTCCGATGAACTGCGTTCGCAGCTCGTACGCGAGCCCGAGCCCCTTCACGAGCTCCTCGAGCGCGTTCTCCAGCGATCTACCGCGGCCGATCGCACGGCCGGCGCTCGCACGCGATTCGGCGCGCGCCGCAAGGACATCACCGAGCGTGAAGGTCTTCGCCCGCGCTGCTGTCAGCTCAGCAATGAGCCCGAACTCGCGATCGAGGAACCGAACGAGGTCGCGCGATCTCTCTCTTGCAAGTCGGATCCAGCCGCTCGTCCCGAACTCGTGGCGCAACTCGTACACGGCTTGGCCGCTCTGACACGAAAGCAGCAAGAGTCGCCTCTTCGACCGGCTCGAGAGCGACGAGCGCTTCAGCTGCTGCACGGATCTCAAGGCTCGACGCTTCGGTATCGACGATACGGCCCCGCAGCGGAGCGAGAGTGGCGACATAGTCCTCGAACGAGAGAACTTCACTCGCCGACGACAAGGTATTCCGTCACGACGGTTCGCGCTCGAGAGACAGCAGGATGTGTGCCGAAGTGGTAACGATGCTCCTCTGAGTGAACCGTGATCTTCATCTTGAACTGCGAGAGGAGCTCGACGAGGCGCTCGATATCCGGATAGCCGTTCGACGAGTACGAAAGAACGATGGTGCTCGTCTGGAACTGCTTGAACATCCGCTCGAATGCGGTGTCCGCCTCACGCCTATAAGAAAACGGTGTATACCGCTTCCGAATCTTTCGGACCTTGCTCGTCGGGTGCAGTTCCACGCCCTGCCAGTACGACGAGAGCCCTTCGAGGAAGTGGTAGCGCTTTATGTAGCAGTTGTCGTCGGCGCGCGGGACGTAGGGAGGATCGAGATAGACGAGATCGTGCGGGGTCGGCTCAAGAGAGAAGACATCGCCACACGTCGCCCGGTTCGGCTCTCCGTTGTCGAAGACGAGATCATTGAAGACCTCGACCGACTCGATGTAGTGATCCTGCAGAGACAGGCGAAGGTCGCGCCTGCCGTCGTCGTAGCGACCTGGGCCGGAGACGGTGAAGACGCCGCGAGGCTGCTTCTTGAGGCACGCTCGGTAGAGAGCCGATAGGGCGAGTGACTGCTTGGGCGCGCTCAGTCGATTGAGATGCGACCAGAGTGTGTCGATAAACAGGCGGTCCGTCTCATCGAAGAAAATGCCGCGAAACGTCTCCTGCACGAATCTCCGCGGGCGCGGTGCCAGCGACGTCAGGAACTCGACGTCTTGCGGCGTAAGCCTCTCGGATGAGTTCTCGACTGCCGCCCTTGAAAAATCGGCCGCAAAACGCAGGAAGTCGTTCGCATGCACGCGCTTGCCCATCGTCTTGAACAGGTAGGCGACGCATCCCGAACCGGAGAACGCATCCAGGACGGAAGTGAAGCTGTACTCCTGAAGCACCGACTCGATCCATGGCAAGAGGCGGTGCTTGGAGCCCATGTACCGAAGGCGCGGATACCGACGGTAAGAGGGCAGACGCGCGACATCGGAGGCTTCCAGCGATAGCTGCTCGACGCCTGTATGCACACTTTGAAGCTACCCCGCCTGTCGGCCGGACTCACTCGAGCCGGTCGTAGGCGGCGAGCGTCAGGAACTCCGGCAGCTCCTCGGCCAGCGCCACCTCGGCGAAGAGCTCCTTCGCGTCGTCGCCGGCCTCGACCCGCGCGATCTCCTCGCGCACGCTCCCCGCGTCGAAGACCTCCGCGTCGACCCAGCTCCACACCTGCGAGCGGGAGATCTCCGCCGTCGCGGCGTCCTCCATCAGGTTGTCGATCGCCGCCGCGCCGACGCCGTGCAGCCACGCATCGAGGTAGCGGACGCCGACCGAGACGTTCGTCGCGAGGCCCTGCTCCGTGATCTCGCCGCCCGGAACCTCGAAGTCGAGGAGCGCCTCGGCCGAGGCCTCGACGTCGTCGCGCTGCCGCTCCACCTGGTTCGGCCGCTCGCCGAGCACTCGGTCGAAGACCTCCGTCGCGACGGGGACGAGGTCCGGGTGTGCGACCCAGGTGCCGTCGAAGCCGTCCGACGACTCGCGTTCCTTGTCCTCGCGCACCTTCGCGAGCGCGACCTCGTTCACCTCCGGGTCCTTCCGGCTCGGGATGAAGGCGGCCATGCCGCCGATCGCGTGCACGCCGCGGCGGTGGCAGGTCTTCACGAGGAGCTGCGTGTAGGCGCGCATGAACGGCACCGCCATCGTCACCTGCGACCGGTCGGGAAGCACCGCGCCGACCTTCTTGATCACGCTGAAGATGTAGTCCCAGCGGCCCGCGTTCAGCGCGCAACCGTACTCGCGCAGCTCGTGGAGGATCTCGTCCATCTCGAACGCGGCGAGGATCGTCTCGACGAGGACGGTGCAGCGGATCGAGCCACGAGGGACGCCGAGCTCCTCCTCGGCCAGCGCGAAGACCTGCGCCCACAGGCGCGCCTCGAGGTGGCTCTCGAGCTTCGGCAGGTAGAAGTACGGCCCCGACCCGCGCTCGAGCAGCTCGCGCGCGTTGTGGAAGAACGCGAGCCCGAAGTCGAAGAGGCTCGCCGACACGGGCTCGCCGTCGACGAGGACGTGCCGCTCGTGGAGGTGCCAGCCGCGCGGCCGCACGATCAGCGTCGCCGTCTCCTCGCCGAGGGCGTACGTCTTCTCGGGCGTCTCCAGGCGGATCGTCCCGCGCACCGCGTCGCGGAGGTTCGCCTGGCCCTCGACGACGTTCGCCCACGTCGGCGAGCACGCGTCCTCGAAGTCCGCCATGAAGACGCGCGCGCCCGAGTTCAGCGCGTTGATCACCATCTTGCGGTCGACCGGCCCGGTGATCTCGCAGCGCCGGTCGCGCAGGTCGGGCGGCGCGGGCGCAACCGTCCAATCGGTCTCGCGCACCTCCTGGGTCTCGTCCAGGAAGGCCGGCCGCCCCCGCCGGGCGCGCCGCCGCTCGAGCAGCTCCCGCCGCCCCGGGCCGAGCTCGCGCTGGAGGAGCTCGACGAATGCGAGCGCCTCCGGCGAGAGGATCGACGCGTCCGCAGGCGCGGTGACGGCGCTCACGCGAACTGGGCCTCCTCGGTCGACCCGGTGAGGGCGAGGGTCGAGCTCTCGCCGCCGGAGACTGCCTGCGCCACGAGGTCGAAGTATCCCGCGCCGACCTCGCGCTGGTGGCGGGTCGCCGTGTAGCCGTCCCTCTCGAGCGCGAACTCCCGCTCCTGGAGCCGCACGAAGGCAGGCATGCCTTCCGCCGCGTAGCCACGTGCGAGCTCGAACGCGGAGGCGTTCAGCGTGTGGAAGCCCGCGAGCGTGATGAACTGGAAGCGGTAGCCGAGCTCGAAAGCCGCTCCTGGAACGCCGCGATCTCCTCGTCGTCGAGGTGGCGCTTCCAGTTGAAGGACGGCGAGCAGTTGTAGGCGAGCAGCTTGCCCGGGAAGCGGTCGTGCACGGCCTGCGCGAACTCGGCCGCCTCGCCCATGTCCGGCGTGGACGTCTCGAACCAGAGCAGGTCCGCATAGGGCGCGTACGCGAGCCCGCGCGCGATCGCGGCGTCGATCCCGTCGTGGACGCGGAAGAAGCCCTCCGCGGTCCTCTCGCCGGTCAGGAACTCCGCGTCGTAGGGGTCGACGTCGCTCGTGATCAGGTTGGCGCCGAGCGCGTCGGTGCGCGCGACGAGGATCGTCGGCACGCCCGCGACGTCGGCCGCCAGCCGGGCGGCGTTCAACGTGCGGATGAACTGGCTCGTGGGGACGAGCACCTTGCCGCCGAGGTGGCCGCACTTCTTCTCCGAGGAGAGCTGGTCCTCGAAGTGGACGCCGGCCGCCCCCGCCTCGACGAACGCGCCCATCAGCTCGTAGGCGTTCAGCGGCCCGCCGAAGCCCGCCTCCGCGTCGGCGACGATCGGCGCGAGCCAGTACCGGCCGCCGTTGCCCTCGGCCCACTCGATCTGGTCGGCCCGCCGCAGCGCGTTGTTGAGGCGCCTGACGAGCGCCGGCGCGCTGTTCGCCGGGTAGAGGCTCTGGTCGGGATACGTCGCGCCGGCGAGGTTCGCGTCGGCCGCGACCTGCCAGCCGGAGAGGTAGATCGCCCGGAGCCCGGCCTTCACCATCTGCACCGCCTGCCCGCCGGTCAGCGCGCCGAGCGCGGTCACCGGCTCGTCGCTGTGCAGGAGGCTCCACAACCGCTCGGCGCCGAGGCGCGCGATCGTGTGCTCGGGGACGATCGAGCCGCGCAGGCGCTCGACGTCCTCCGCGGTGTACGTCCGCTCGATGCCCTCCCAGCGCGACGCGTCACTCATTGTCGTGGTCCCGCTCGCAGAAGTCGGGGCAGGTGCACTCCGCGGTCTCGGCGCGCGTGAGGATCTCGTCCTCCGGCTCGGCATGTTCTTCCTCGACGTCCATCGAAGGCTCCGTGTAGACGGCCATAATCAGCTCCTCGTGATCCGTAGTTGGTGTTTCGGATCCAAAACTAACCGATTCAGGCCCGAGTAAACCTCAAGAACCGGATCTCGGGTCCAAGGAGGCAGAAGATGGAGCCACAAGGCGACACATATCCCGTGCAGTTCTCGGTCGAGTATCCCGACCGGCAGCTCAACCGGCTCACCACCGCGTTCAGGCTGATCGTCGCGATCCCGATCCTGGTCGTCGCCGGCGCCGTCGGCGGCGGGTGGGGCGGGTGGGCCGGCGGCGGCCACGGCGGCGAGGTGACCGCGGGAACCGGAGGACTGCTCTTCCTGGCTCCGCTCCTGATGATCGTGTTCCGTCAGAAGTATCCGCGCTGGTGGTTCGACTGGAACCGCGAGCTGCTCCGCTTTTCGAACCGGGTCGGCGTCTACCTCGCGTTGATGGACGACCGCTACCCGTCCACGGACGAGCCCCAAGGGGTCACGCTGGAGCTCCCCTATCCGGACGCGAGGAACGACCTCAACCGCTGGCTTCCGATCGTCAAGTGGCTGCTCGCGATCCCGCACTACGTCCTGCTCTTCTTCCTCACGATCGCGGCGGTGGTGGCGATCGTCGTCGCGTGGTTCGCGATCCTCTTCACCGGCCGGTATCCCCGCGGCCTGTTCGACTTCGTGCTCGGCGTCGGACGGTGGGGGAATCGAGTCACCGCGTACGCCTTCCTGCTCGTCACCGACGAGTACCCGCCTTTCCGGCTCAGCCCTTGAGGCCGAAGGGTAGGCTCGTCGGGCGTGGTGGAAGCGACGACCGCCGCCGGCCGTCTCGCCGGCGAGGAGCTGCGGCTCCTCGACGCGTACTGGCGTGCGGCCAACTACCTCTCCGTCGGCCAGATCTACCTACTCGACAACCCGCTCCTGCGCGAGCCGCTCCGGCCCGAGCACATCAAGCCGCGCCTGCTCGGGCACTTCGGCACCGTCCCGGGGCTCAACCTCGTCTACGCGCACCTGAACCGCGCGATCCGCGCGCGCGACCTGGACGCGATCTACGTCTGCGGCCCCGGCCACGGCGGGCCCGGGATGGTCGCGAACGCCTACCTCGAGGGCACCTACAGCGAGCTCTACTCGCACGTGACGCAGGACGAGGCGGGACTGCGCGAGCTCTTCCGCCAGTTCTCCTTCCCCGGCGGGATCCCGAGCCACGCCGCACCCGAGACGCCCGGCTCGATCCACGAAGGTGGTGAGCTCGGCTACGCGCTCGCCCACGCCTTCGGGGCGGCCTACGACAACCCGGGCCTCCTCGTCGCCTGCGTGGTCGGCGACGGCGAGGCCGAGACCGGGCCGCTCGCGGCGAGCTGGCACTCGAACAAGTTCCTGAACGCGAAGACCGACGGCGCCGTCCTGCCGATCCTGCACCTCAACGGCTACAAGATCGCGAACCCGACCGTGCTCGCGCGCATCCCCGAGGAGGAGCTCGTCTCGCTCCTCGAGGGCTACGGGTGGCGGCCGCTCGTCGTGGCCGGGGACGAGCCGGAGGCCGTGCACCAGGCCTTCGCCGTGGCGCTCGACGAGGCGCTCGACGGGATCGACGCCGCAAAGCAGGAAAACGGTCGGCCGACGTGGCCGATGATCGTGCTCCGGACGCCGAAGGGCTGGACGGGCCCGAAGGAGGTCGACGGCGTCCCGGTCGAGGGCACGTGGCGCTCGCACCAGGTCCCGGTCCTCGGCGCGCGCGAGAACCCGGAGCACCTGCGCATCCTCGAGGACTGGCTGCGGAGCTATCGGCCCGAGGAGCTCTTCGACGGCGGGGGCCGCCTCGCCGGCGAGCTCGCCGAGCTGCCGCCGCGCGGCGACCGGCGCATGAGCGCGAACCCGCACGCGAACGGCGGCGCGCTCCTCCGCGACCTCGCCCTGCCCGACTTCCGCGACTACGCCGTCGACGTGGCGAAGCCGGCCACGACCTTCAGCGAGGCGACGCGCGTCCTCGGCGGCTTCCTCCGCGACGTCGTCGCCCGCAATCCGGACACGTTCCGCCTGTTCGGCCCCGACGAGACGGAGTCGAACCGGCTCGGCGCCGTCTTCACGGCGTCACCGCGAGAGTGGGAGGCGAAGATCGAGCCGACCGACGAGAACCTCGCCCCGGACGGCCAGGTGGTGGAGGTCCTCTCGGAGCACCTCTGCCAGGGCTGGCTCGAGGGCTACCTGCTCACGGGCCGGCACGGGCTCTTCAACTGCTACGAGGCCTTCATCCACATCGTCGACTCGATGTTCAACCAGCACGCGAAGTGGCTGAAGGTGACGCGCGAGATTCCCTGGCGGCGGCCGATCGCCTCGCTCAACTACCTGCTCTCGTCGCACGTCTGGCGGCAGGACCACAACGGCTTCTCGCACCAGGATCCGGGGTTCATCGACCACGTGATGAACAAGAAGGCCGAGATCGTGCGCGTCTACCTGCCGCCGGACGCCAACTGCCTGCTCTCGGTCGCCGACCACTGCCTGCGCAGCCGGCACTACGTGAACGTCGTGGTCGCGGGCAAGCAGCCGGCGCTCGACTACCTCTCGATGGACGACGCGATCGTCCACTGCACGCGTGGGATCGGGATCTGGGAGTGGGCTTCCTCCGACGACCGGGGCGAGCCGGACGTCGTGCTCGGGTGCTGCGGCGACGTCCCGACGCTGGAGACGCTCGCCGCGGCCGCCATCCTGCGCGACCGGCTGCCCGACCTCCGGGTGCGCGTCGTCAACGTCGTTGACCTGATGCGGCTCCAGCCGGACACCGAGCACCCGCACGGCCTCGCCGACGCGGAGTTCGACGCGCTCTTCACGACCGACCGGGCGGTGGTCTTCGCCTACCACGGCTACCCGTGGCTCGTCCATCGCCTCACCTACCGGCGCACGAACCACGACAACCTGCACGTGCGCGGCTACCAGGAGGAGGGCACGACGACGACGCCCTTCGACATGGTCATGCTGAACGACCTCGACCGCTTCCACCTCGTCATGGACGTGATCGACCGCGTGCCGGGCCTCGCGGACACCTGCGGGCGCCTCCGCCAGGACATGGTCGACGAGCGCCTGCGCGCTCGGATGTGGACCCGCGAGCACGGCGAGGACGCGCCGGCGATCCGCGACTGGACCTGGCCGTACTGAGGCACCGCTTGCGGTGCCGTCGTCAGGACGTGCAGGCTTGGCCTGCACGTCCGTCTGAAACGACCGGTCGATCCGCCTGTGTCTCATCAACGCGTCCTAGTCGTCAACGCGGGCTCGACGAGCCTGAAGCTTTCGTTGGTGGAGGCTGATGGGACGGCCGAGCCGGTCGCGTCGCTGGCGGCTGCGCCGGGCGACGTCGAGGCCGTGGCGCACCGTGTCGTCCACGGCGGCGACCGCTTCCGCGATCCGGTCGTCATCGACGGCGAGGTCGAGCGCGGGCTCGCGGCGCTCGCCGACCTGGCTCCGCTGCACAACCGTCCCGCGCTGAGCGCGATCGAGAGCGCCCGCCGAGCGCTGCCGGACGTGCCGCACGTCGCGGTCTTCGACACGGCATTCCACGCGACGCTGCCGCCGGAGGCCTCGACGTACGCGCTCCCGCGCCGCTTCCGCGAGGAGCTCGGCATCCGTCGCTACGGCTTCCACGGGCTGTCGGTGCAGTGGGCGGCGGAGCAGGTGCCGGTGCCGCGGCTCGTCGTCTGCCACCTCGGCGGAGGTTGCTCGGTCACGGCCGTCCGGAACGGCCGCTCGGTGGACACGACGATGGGCTTCACGCCGCTCGAGGGCGTGCCGATGGCGACCCGCGCGGGCTCCGTCGACCCCGGCGCGCTCCTGCACCTGCTTCGGACCGGGGCGCTGACGGCCGACGCCCTCGACACTGCGCTGGAGCACGAGTCGGGCCTGGTCGGCCTCGGCGGCTCGGACGACCCGCGCAC
>VAXK01000316.1:3403-6558 GCA_005885565.1 Actinomycetota bacterium | reverse complement strand
GTCGCGGTCGATCGCCTCCCGGTCGAGGACGAGGCCGGCCGGGAGACCGGACAGGATCGCGACGAGTGCGGGCCCGTGCGATTCGCCGGCCGTGACGAGGGAGAGCGTCACGCGGGGAACGGCCGGCCGTTCGCGCCCGCGACGCAGGAGCGCTCGCGCGTGAGCGCCCGGCACTGCGCAGCGCGCTGCCTCGGATCGGCGGTGAACGTGCCGAGGATCTCGCCGACGCCGTAGAAGCAGTAGGCGCGCACGGCGGCCGGCGAGCCCGAGCAGAGGCGTGCCGCGCGGCGGCCGTTCGCGTCGTTCGAGGTCAGGTCCTTGGCTGCGCCGAGCAGGCACTCGCGCTCCATGTCGCCGGCGACGCGACAGATGCGCTCGATCTTCGTGACCCGGCCGCGCGTCTGGCCGGAGGCGTCGCGCCCGAGCGACTGGAAGCACGTCGGAACCCAGCCGGGCTCGCTCCGCCGGCAGACGGCGACGGTCTTCGTCCAGCTGTAGCCCTCGTCTGGAAGGATCTGCGAGGTCACCATCAGGTAGCAGTAGAGCTTGTGCCGGCGCGAGACGGCCGTGCACGGGTAGAGCGGCTGCTTCGGCCGTAGCCACTGCGATTTGAACCCGTAGGACGAGGACTGGTTCTCCATGAAGACGCCGCCCGTGCACGAGACCTGATCCCACTGCGTGCGCAGCCGGTCGCAGGTGTGCAGGGCGAGGGGCAGGTCGTAGCCGGTGTAGATCATCAGCCCGTGCCCGAGGCCGTGGACGCACTGGTAGGCGATGAACGTCGACGCGTGCGCCTCGACGCGGGCGCAGAGCCCTCGTGCGACGGTCGCGAGGCGCGAGTCGGGGATGCCCTGGAAGGCGCGCTCGAGGATGCCGTGGTAGTAGCCCGACCAGCAGACCGCCGAGCCGCGGGCGAAGGCCGTGCCGACATCGCCGTGGAAGCGCGTGAGCGCGCCGGCCCCGATCGCGTGCGCGATCCGGTGGCAGTTCTCCTCGACGAACGAGCTCGTCCGCATCTCGTGGACGAATCTCGCGAGGGCGACCTTGGGGCCGCGGTAGTAGGCGAGGTCGGCGAACGCCTGCTGGAAGCACGTCGAGTCGGCGTGACAGCTCTGCACGGTCCGGTGGTCGGGCTTGAACGCGGCGGCGACGGAGACGCGGCTCTTCGCCGTCGCGCCCGTCACGTAGAGCGCAACCGCGCGGATCTGCTCGGTGCTGAGCTTCGTGCGGAACGACGGCATCCCGGCGCCGCCGTTCTGTACCTGCTTCACGATCCGGTCGTACGCGGGCGCGAGCTGGTCGAGGTTCGGACCGGTCGTGCCGTGCGAGTGCGCCGCCGCGAGCGTGTGGCAGCCGGCGCAGCCGGCGCTCGCGAAGAG
This sequence comes from Actinomycetota bacterium, assembly GCA_005885565.1. GTDB lineage: Bacteria > Actinomycetota > Thermoleophilia > Gaiellales > Gaiellaceae > AC-50. The sequence continues at coordinate 5,179 of VAXK01000316.1, read as the reverse complement.
CGCGGCGCCGTCCGTTGCGGCGGCGGGAGCGGCTCGGTGCTGCGCGGCCTGGCCGCCGCAGCCTGCGAGGCTGGCGGCGAGAAGGAGCGCGACGCCGGTTCGGCGCATGGTCAGACGATACGCGCGACGGCCGCGCGCATAACGTCGATCGGGGCCGAGACGCCGGTCCAGAGCTCGAAAGCGGCGGCCCCCTGACGGGCGAGGATCTCGAGGCCGTCGACGACGGTGGCGCAGCCCGCCTCGCGTGCAGCGGCGACGAGCGCGGTCGGCCGCCCGTCCGTGCGGTAGGCGAGATCGGCGACCTGCTGGTCGCCGTGCGGGGCCACGGGAGCCTCGTCGCGGAGCGGCGTCGCGTTGACGAGGATCGTCGCGTCGTCCGCGGCCGGAGGCCAGTCGGCGTCGGAGCGGGACACGAGCCGCACGGACGCGGCGCTGGCGTCCTCGAGGGCGACAGCGACCGCGCGCGCCGCTCCGCCGCGGCCGAGGACGAGGACGTTGGCGCCCCGGGCGTCGAGGACGCTCACGACCGCCGGTCCGTCTGTGTTCGCACCGACGATCCGGCCGCCGCCCCGGAAGACGAGCGTGTTGACCGCGCCGCTCCGGCGCGAGAGGTCGTCGAGCTCGTCGCAGAGCCCGGCGACCGCGCCCTTGTGCGGGATCGTGACGTTGGCGCCCGCGAACCCGAGCGCGCGAAGGCCCGCGACGGCGGCCGGGAGCGCGTCGGGGTCGACGTCACACGCGACGTACGCCCAGTCGAGCGCGCGCGCCGCGAAGGCCGCGTTCTGCATCCGCGGCGAGAGCGAGTGCGCGACCGGGTGCCCGAGGAGCCCGACGAGCCGGGTGGTCGCGGTGATCATCGGTGGATTTGGTCACACATCCGGCACAGTTTCGCGGCGCACGCGTGCGGCGTCGTCGCTAGGACTGGCGCAGATGGAAGGCGGGCCACCCGATCGCGACCGGACCTTTGAGTTCGACATCTCGGCAGAGGTGCGCAAGGGCGTCTACGCCAACACCCTCACCATCTGGTTCTCACCGTACGAGTTCGCCTTCGATTGGGGTGTCGCGGAGCGGGCCGAGCCCGAGGACCTCGACGACCCGGCGTCTCTGCTGCGGATTCCGATCTTGATCGTCGCGCGCGTCCGTCTTCCCACCGGTCTCGTGTTCGACGTGCTGCGTGCCCTCAACCAGTCCATGACAGACTACGAGGCGATCTTCGGCGAGATCAGGAGGCCCGAAGCCCTTTGAAGAGGATCAAGCTGTATACGACACTCAAGAGCCGTGACTTCCCCTACGTGGCGGACAAGCGCTTTCGTTATCCCCGTCCGCCTCTGCCTCCCGGGTGGAGCAGGTACACGATCACCATTCCGGCCGGGAAGGAGCGGCCCGACTAGAAGCCGTGTGAGCTCGCATACGCCTGGAAGGCCGCGAAGCTCGCCGTGAAGAAGTGGTGCACCTTGTCCGGCTTGCGGACGAAGTACAGGTAGTCCACGTGCGCCGGGTGCGCCGCGGCCTGGATCGACGCGAGGCCGGGGTTCGCGATCGGCCCGGGCGGCAGGCCGGCGTGTAGGCGGGTGTTGTACGGCGTGGGGTTCGCAAGCTGCGACTGGTGGAGCGGCTGCGTGCCCGGCACGTTCAGCGCGTAGCGGATCGTCGCGTCGATCCCGAGCGGCATCCGCGCGTGCAGGCGGTTGTAGATCACGGCCGCGATCTTCGGCCGCTCGTCCGGCGCGATCGCCTCCTTCTCGACCATCGACGCGATGACCAGCACGTCGAACG
>VAXK01000316.1:0-3076 GCA_005885565.1 Actinomycetota bacterium | reverse complement strand
GTCGTCGCCGGGCTCGGCGAGCCGCGGAGCTTGCCGATCGCGACGGCGGCGCCCCAGCCGAGCCCCCCGAGCACGACGGCCAGGAGCCCGAGCGCGACGGTCCGCCGGACGACCACCTGCCGCCGCGTCGGCCGGCGGCGTCCCGAGACCGGCGCCTGCGGCTCGATCAGCGCCGGCTCCCGCTCTCGCGCTCGAGGTAGGTCGTCAGGAGATGCGCCGCCGCGCGGGCGTCCTCGGCGGCCCGCGACGGCGTCTGCGCCGCGAGCGCGGTCGTGAAGCGCTCGTCGAGACTCTCGACCGGAACGTCGACCGCCTCCCGCAGTATCTCGACGAACCGCTCGGTCGCGCGCGCCTGCTCGCCGTGCTCGCCGCGGAGCGTGAGCGGCAGCCCGACGACGATCCGGTCCGGCTCCTCCGCGCGCACGAGCTCGAGCAGCCGTGCGAGGCCCGCTTCGCTCGCCGCTCGCTCGACGACGCCGACGGGACGGGCGAGGGTCCCGGTCGGGTCCGAGACGGCCACCCCCGTTCGCGCGGGGCCGTAGTCGAGCGCGAGCACCTTCACGCGAGGGCGGAGAGGATATGCCGTTCCGCCGCGGCGAGCGCCTCTTCTAGCTTGTTTGGGTCACGGCCGCCGGCCTCGGCGAGCGTCGGCCGCCCGCCCCCGCCGCCGCCGATGATCGGCGCCACCTCGCGCACCACCGCGGCCGCGTCGAGCCCCTTCTCCGCCAGCGACCTGTCGAGGTTGACGACGAGGAACGCGCGCCCGTCGACCGCCGAGCCGAGCAGGACGGCGAGCGCATGTTCGCGCTGCTTCAGCCGGTCGGAGAGGTCGCGGAGCGCGCCGCCGCTCAGCGCCGTCGTCTCGGCGACGAGGACCCCGCCGTCCTTCCGCCGTACGACGACGTCGGCCTCGGCCGCTGCCTCGGGCGCTCGCTTCCGCTCCTTCCGCACGCGCTCGAGCTCGGCTCGCAGCTCGTCCGCCTCGTGCGCCCGCCCCTGCAGGAGAGCCCAGGCCTCGCCGGACGTGACCGCCTCGATCCGCCGCGCCCCAGCCCCCACGGAGCTCTCGCTCAGGACGACGAAGGGGCCGATCTCGGCGGTGGAGCGGACGTGGGTGCCGCCGCAGAGCTCGCGCGAGTAGCCGTCGACCTCGACGACGCGCACGTGCTCCCCGTACTTCTCGCCGAAGAGCATCATCGCGCCGAGCCGCCGCGCCTCGTCGATCGGCGTCACGAACGCGTGCACCGGGAGGTTCTCGAAGACCTTCTCGTTCACGCGCCGCTCGACCTCGGCCCGCTCCTCCGCCGTCAGCGCCTGCGGGTGCGTGAAGTCGAAGCGCAGCTTGTCCGGCCGAACGGCGGACCCGGCCTGGCGGACGTGGTCGCCGAGGACGTCCTGGAGCGCCTTGTGGAGGAGGTGCGTCGCGGTGTGGTTCGCCGTCGTCGGGAAGCGCACCGACCACGGCACGACCGCCCGCACCCGGTCGCCTTCGGCGAATCCCTCGCCCTCGAAGACGAGCAGCTGGTCGTCCCCCTCGAGGCGCACGGCCTGGCGGAGCTCGGCGTGCCCGCCCGTCGATTCGTTCTCGACGAAGCCGACGTCCGAGACCTGTCCCCCGCCCTCGGGATAGAACGGCGACTCGTGGAGCTTCGCCTGGAAGAGGCCGTCCTCGAACGGCGCGACCGAGGCGAGCGCGGTCAGCACCTCGACCTTCTCGTAGCCGACGAAGCGCGTCTTGACGCCGCTCTCCACGCGGATCTCGAGCGCCGTCGGGGCGGCGGCGCGAGAGCGTTCGCGCTGCGCGGCCATCAGCCGCGTGAACTCCTCCTCGTTGACGCCGAGGCCGCGCTCTCGCGCGAGCTCCTGCGTCAGCTCGATCGGGAAGCCGTACGTGTCGTGGAGCAGGAAGGCGTCCTCGCCGGCGATCTCCGGGCCGGTCGCGACCTCCTCGAAGAGGCGCAGGCCGCGCGCGAGCGTCTGCGAGAAACGCTCCTCCTCGGCCGACAGGATCCGGTGGATGTCGCCGCGGTGCTCGGGGAGCTCGGGGTACGCGTCGCCCATCTGCTCGATCACGACGTCGGCGAGGCCGGCGAGGAACGGCGGCTCGAGCCCGATCCGGCTCGCCTGCTGCACGGCCCGGCGCACGACGCGGCGCATGACGTAGCCGCGCCCCTCGTTCGCGGGCGAGACGCCGTCGGCGGCGAGGAAGGTCATCCCACGGCCGTGATCGGCGAGGATGCGGTGCGCTTTCGTGGCCTCGGGGCTGTCCTCGTACGCGACCCCCGACTCGGAGGCGATCCACCCCATGATCGTCCGGTAGCCGTCGGTGTCGTACACCGAGATCACGTCCTGAAGGGTCGTGACCGCGCGCTCCAGGCCCATCCCCGTGTCGATGTTCTGCTGCGGCAGCGGCGTGAGCTTGCCGTCGGCGTGGAGCTCGAACTCCATGAAGACGAGGTTCCAGATCTCGAGGTAGCGCTCGCAGGCGCAGCCGGGCGCGCACTCCGGCCGGCCACAGCCGACCTCGGCGCCGCGGTCGTAGTAGATCTCCGAGTCCGGCCCGCACGGCCCGGGCCCGCCGACCGACCAGAAGTTCTCCGAGGCGGGGAGGCGGACGATCCGCTCCGGCGGCATGCCGATCCGCTCCCAGAGCTCGATCGCGGTCTCGTCGGGGCCGAGCCCGAGCTCGGGATCCCCCGCGAAGACGCTCGCCCAGACCCGCTCCCAGTCGAGCCCCATCCGGTCGCGGACGAACTCGGTCGCGAGCTCGATCGCGCCCTCCTTGAAGTACTGGCCGAACGAGAAGTTGCCGAGCATCTCGAAGAAGGTCAGGTGGTAGGTGTCGAGACCGACCTCGTCGATGTCCGGGGTGCGGAAGCACTTCTGCACGGTCGTGGTCGTGGGCGCCGGCGGCGGCTCGCGGCCGAGGAAGTACGGCATCTGCGGCTGCATCCCGGCGCTCGTGAGCAGCGTCGAGCGGTCGTCGGCGCGGGGGATCAGCGAGGCCGACTGGCGCCGCAGGTGGCCCTTCGACTCGAAGAAGGAGAGGTAGCCCTCGCGGAGCTCGGCGGTCGTG
>VAXK01000149.1 GCA_005885565.1 Actinomycetota bacterium | reverse complement strand
GCAGCCAGCTCGACGCGTACGGCGCGACCACCGCCAAGCACTACCTCCTGACCGCCGACCTCCCGGCCGGCAACGTGAACTCGTCGGGGAGCTGGGAGCTCGCGAGCGCGGTGCAGGCCACCGACTGGGTCAACCTGCTCACGTTCGACTTCCACGGCTCGTGGGAAACGTGGACGGACTTCAACTCCCCGTTCTCGCTCGACCCGAAGGAGCCGCCCGTCGGCGGCGCCGCGATCCAGTCCACGTGGAACACGAAGGGAACCGTCGACTACTACCTGGCGAACGGCGTTCCGCCTGACAAGCTCGTCGTCGGCGTCCCGTTCTACGGCAAGCGCTACGTCGGCGTACCGGGCACGAGCAACGGCCTCTACCAAAGCTTCGTGCCGCAGGGATGGCCCTATAACGACTCGCCGACCTTCCACGAGCTCGTCGACACCGGGCTCACGGACGGGAATCTCACGGTGATCGGCCCGACGGCGCTCGCGCCGCCGAAGAACCTCGGGGCGGACGACAAGGCGATCAACGGCTTCGCGTGGTACTGGAACGGGCCGGCGGGCGCGCCGTGGCTCTACAACCCGACGCTCGACGGCGGCACGTTCATCAGCTACATGGATCCGCACGGAGTCGTCGAGCGGGCCCAGCTCGTGAACGCCAGGCACCTCCGCGGGTTGTGGGCGTGGGAGGTCAGCCAGGACGACAACGCCAACGACCTCGTTGCCGCGATGACCTCAGGCCCGTAGCAGAGCGGCGCGGGCGGCTGCCCGTGTCCGCCGGTCTGAAAGGTAGGATCGCGATCGACGTTTCTATCTTTCGATCGCAATGACCGACGGCGAAGTCAGACAAATACCGCACTCGATACAGCGTGAAGATGCTCTCCCCCGCGTCTTGGGTCTCGAGGCTGGCCCTAGAGCGGGGGCGGGAGTCGAGAGACGCCCGCCCCCGGGGTGCCTATCAGTGCGGGTCGATCAGGTCGGCGCTCGCGAGGACCGCCACCAGCGACGCGAGCACTACAAGCGCCCGCATGAGCGCTGCCTTACGCATTCGCCTCCCTCCTTTCCGGTCGCAGTTGAGGCGGACGATACGACGCTGCGCTTACTAGGGACAGGCTCTGTCAAACGGTTTCGACGCGGCTATTGACTGAGCACCTGTTGACGAGCGACGATGCGACGGTGACAGAGGAAACCGTCGGCCAGCGGATCCGGCGGCTGCGGCTCTCTCGCGGGCTCTCCCAGCGCGCGATCTCCGCACCGGGTGTGTCGTACGCCTACATCTCGAGGATCGAGAACGGGGGACGCAAGCCGTCCTTGAAAGCCCTCCGCGCGATCGCGAGCCGGCTCGGCGTCGATCCGGAGTATCTGGAGACGGGCTCGGCGGTGCCGGCGTCGAAGGAACGCGAGCTACGGCTAGCGGACGCGGAGCTCGAACTGCGGATGGGGCACGACCTGGGTCGGGCCGAAGAGATCCTCGTCGGCCTCGTTGCCGAAGAGGTGCCCGACGGGCTGGAGATCCGTATTCGGGCGACGCTCGGCGCGCTCATGGCACGGCGCGGTGAGAATCAGGAAGCGGTGCGCCAGCTCGAAGCTGTCGTTGCATCGGGAGGGGTGCGGCCGGAGACGCGGCCGGACGTCTACGAGACCCTCTCCCGCGCTTACCTCGGGACGAACGCCCACGTCATGGCGATCAAGTTGCTCGACGGGTGCATTGCCGCCGTCGACGAGGACGATCGCTACCTGACGGCGCAGATTCGCTATCGGAGCTTTTTGGCGACTGCTCTCTCCGCGATGGGGGCGCTCGAGCGGGCGCGAGCGGTGCTCGACGAGGCGACGGAACGCGCGGAACGGCTCGGCGGATTCGGCGAGCGGGTAGCCGTCCACTGGGAGCGAGCTCGGCTCCTGTGGATGGAGGGCGACGGCGATGCGGCGCTGTCGGCCATCGGTTACGCCCGGGCGCTCGCCGAGATCGCCGACGACACGCTCCAGATCGCGCGCGCCCATCTCTTCTCGGCGCAGATCGAGAACTACCAGGGCCGACCCGAGGAGGCCGGGCCGCACCTCGTACGCGCGGAGCGGCTCCTGGAGTTTGGCGACGACGTGGTCGATCGCGGAGTGCTTCGTGCGGAGCAGGCAAAGCGCGAGGCGAAGCTCGGAAGAGGTGACAGCGCGCTCGAGCTCGCGCGAGAGGCATCAAAACTCCTCGCAGAGCACGTTCGCCACGCGCCAAACGCGTGGCACGCCCTGGCGATGGCACACGTCGCGCTGGACGACATCGACGCGGCCGACGCGGAGTACAAGCGCGCGGTCGAGGCCCTGTGCGAGCGCGGGCAGTGGCGGGAGGCCGTCTACGTCGCCCAGGACTGGGCCGCGGCGCTCCGGGCCGCGGGCCGCGGGGAGCGCGCCTACTCGGTGCTCGAGCAGGCGACGACGTACAGCCAGCGGGTCCCGGGCGCCCGCGAAGCCGAGCAGAGCGCCGCAGCCGGTCGAGCGTAAACTCGCACCGACACTCAAGCGTCGAACAAGGAGGGGCACATGGCCTGGGGCTTCATCGGCGAGCTGCCGATCTCGCGCGACCAGTACGACCGGCTCAACTCGGAGATCCCAGAGGATCCCGAGGGGATGATCCTCCACACCGCGTCCGTGCACGGCGGTGGCATGCGGATCATCGACGTCTGGGAGTCGGAGGACGCCTACCGGAGGTTCGAGCGGGACACTCTCACCCCGGCGATGGGTCGAGCGGGCCTCGAGGCCCCCGAGGGCGAGCCGCCGCCGCTCGACGCGTTCGAGGTCCACAACCTGCGCGGGCCGGCGGCGTAGCTACTCGGCCGGAGCGGGCCCGCGGAGCCAGCGGGCGAGGAGGGTCGCGCCGCCGCCGAGCGCCGCGAGGGCGAGGGCGGCGATCAGGAACAGGTCGAGGAGACGCGTCGACGTCTTCTTCTTCGTCGCCGCGGCGGAGGGAGCTGCGAGGTGGTGCCCCGACGCCGCGGCGACGCCTTGCATGGCGGTCGCGGCGAGACGGGCGAGCTCGGCGGCCGTCACGGACGTGCTCGGCAGCTTCATCCGTGCGAGCGCCCGCCGCGCGGCTGGCGTCGCGCCGGGGCCGTGGACGCCGAAGCCGCCCGGCTTGCCGTTCATCGCCACGACGAGCGTTCCGCGGTAGACGAAGGTGATCTCGCTCGCGAGGAAGTCGGCGTAGCGCTGGGCCTTGCCGTACAGTCCGCCGATCGCGCCGAGGTCGGCGATCTGCGTGATGACCGCGACCCGCATCGGGAAGTGCTGCTGCTTCGCCTCCTTCGCGAGCGCCTCCAGCGCTCGGCCCTCGGCGCTCCCGTACGGCGACTGATAGGAGAGGAAGACATTGTCGGAGAGCAGGACGTCGCTGGCCGGGTCGCCGTCGCCGCGCGCGGTTCCCGCCACCGTTCCCGCGAGGGCGGCGGCGAGCGCGAGCACGACGAGCCGTCTCACAGCGTCGACTGGAGGAGGAGGATCACGACGACCACGGCCGCCACGCCGGCCACGAGCGCGACGACGCCGCCGAGGAGTCGCAGCTGGACGCTCATCCGGTCGCGTGGTCGAGGAGCGTTACGTCGAAGGGCGCCTTTCCGGGCGGCGTGACCTCGAAGGTCAGGCCCCAGTGGCCCACCATGACGAGCGCGGGCGCCGAACGCGAGAACGTCCCCGGAGCCTTCTCGGGCAGGCGGTACGAAAGCTCGCTCATCGTCATGTCCAGCATGGCAAAACGCGCCACGACCCCGGCGTGCGTAACGGGCTTTCCGCCGCGCGTGATCTTGACCGCGAACGAGTTCGGGAGGGCAGCGCGGTTCGGGTCGATGTTGAACGCGAGGCGGTAGCCGCTCTGCGTCACCACGTGGGAGACCGGGCCCGGCCCGACCTTCGCGCTCACGTGCCCGAGCCGGGCGAGCGCCTTGGACGGGGGCGCGAGGCTCGAGAGCAGGCCGGCCGCGAAGAGGGCGCAGAAGACGAAGACGACCTCCCCGCTGACGAGCCGTCGCAGCAGGACAGCGGCTCCCGCCGCCAGGGTCGGGCGGGTCGCGGCGGCCGCCAGGCGCGGCTTCGTCCGCGAGAGATTCACCGCCGCGAGCAGCATCGCGCCGCCGAGGAGGACGATCTTCGCGATGAGCGTCTTCCCGTAGGAGGTTTGCCACAGCGACGCGAGCGTGGGGAGGTGCTGGACCGAGCTGCCGATGCCCGAGCCGATCAGCAGCATCACGGACGCGAAGGCGATGTTGGAGAAGCGCGGGACGACGAACGAGAGCGCCGCGACGCGCAGGAGCTCGGCCGTGCTCCGCCAGAGGACGAGCAGGCCGACGAGGCCGCCGACCCAGATCGAGCCGGCGGCGAGGTGGAACCAGTCGAAGGCCAGCGAGAGGCCGCGGGGAGCGGTCTGCGCGGCATGGCCGGCGGCTCCCGGGACGATGAGGCAGGCGGCCGCCGCCAGGAGCGCCCCGATGAGCGCGAGCAGCTCGGCGACTGAGCGCTGCGGCCGCTCCGGGCGGTCGACCCACGTACAGATCGCTGCGGCGAGCGCGAAGAGACCCAGCGTGAGCTCCAGGTCGAGGTACCCGCGGCCGAACGCCGAGCTGCGGAGCAGCGGGACGAGAGCCCCGACGTTGAAGGCCGATCGCAGGGCGAACTGCGCCGTCGCCAGCACGACGTAGACCGGCGTCGCGATCAGCGCGGCCCCTAGCGAGACCCAGAGCGCGATGTTCAGCGCGCGGAGCGACGTCCCGCGCAGCACCCGCACGAGGGGCCGGGCGGTGAGGGCGCGGAGGACGAAGAGCCCGATCGCGCTCATCGTGGACAGGAAGACGATCCACCGGGCGACCAGGAGCTGCGGCGTCGCGGCGGTCTCGCTGAGCGACGGGATCGGGAACTGCGGCGCGGGGCCCGGGTTCGGGCCGACGGCGAACGTGAAGGCGCCGCGGACCGGGTGACCGTCCGCCGAGATCACCCGCCAGTAGACGAGGTACCACCCCTCTCCGATCGGGCGGAGCTTCGTCACGAGCGTGTCGGGGTTCGTCGGCGAGCGGCCGGGTGGGCCGGCCGCCACCCGACGGCCGGCCGCATCGGTGATCGAGACGATGGCGAAGCGAGGCTCCACCGCCTCGCTGTAGGTCATCGCGACCTGCTTCGGCGGGTGGTTCAGGACGACGCTCGCGGACGGCGTCGTGTGCAGCAGCGCCGCGTGGGCCCAGGCCGAAGCCGGGGCGGCGAGCGCCGCTACGACCACTGCCGCGACGAGCGCGCCTCGCCTCATGCGAGCGCGCGCTTTCCGGAGCCCGCGACGACGCCGACGATCGCGACGAGGAGCGCGACCCCCGCGACGGCGAGCGCGACGATCCCGAGGATCGACGAGGAGCCGCCGAGCGACGACTTCGCCTCGATCGTCGGCGCCGGGGTGTCGGAGCTCTCCGGGCCGCTCCAGTCGACGATCGAGCCGTCGGAGTAGGTCTGGCGGACATTGAAGTCGTACGTCTTGCTCGAGTTCGGGCTGGCGAGGAAGTGGAAGGCCGAGTCCTCCCCGGTGGGGACGTTCCCGCCGCTCCAGGTCACCTTCTGGACGATCGCCTGGTCGCCCGAGCCCTTCGTCTGAACCATGCGCTTCCACCCGGGCGCCGGGACGAAGGAGTCGATCGCGAAGCCGGACGGCACCGTCAGCTCGACCGACGTCGTCGTCAGGTTCGCCTTCTCCGTCGGCACGAGCAGGCCGAACTCCTGGAGGTGCTTCGAGAGCACCACGGTGGGGCTGATCTCAGCGTGCGCCCAGGCGACGCTGGTGAAGACGAGCGCGGCCACGGTCGCGAGGGCGCCCGTCACGAGACGGCGCTTCATGTGCATCGTTCCTTCCGGTCGGGCGGCGGCGTCGCCGCCGCCGAGGTCAGGCCGGGAGCGCGGCCGGAGGCCCGCGGGCGAGGTCGAGACCTGGGAGAGCCGGGCGAAGGGGCGCCTCGGCGCGGGGGAGCGGCCGGAGGGGCGGCCGAAGCCGCGCGCGCGGTCGTGCCCGCAGCGCCTGGAGGGTTCGCCGCATCCAGCGCAGGAGGTGGCGCGCGGCGGCCTCGGCCGCGGCGGCGAGGAGCGAGAGCGAGCCGAGGATCGGCAGCGCGTCGCGGTGGATCGGCCCGATCAGGCAGTGCAGCCCGTGGAAGCCGAGGCCCGCCCGCCAGTGCAGGTACGACTCGAGCGACGCGAAGGCGAGCGAGGTGGCGACGAAGAGCCCGAGCGCGGCGCCGAGGACATGAAGCGGGCGGAGCGCCGGCGCCTCGCCGGCGCCTCCCGTCAGGAGGTGGCGCTCGCGGACGGCTACGGACGCGATCCAGAGCACGGCCGACGCGGCGGCGGCCGCGCCCGCCAGTGCCACGACGGCGGTTACGACGAGGCTCGGCCCGCCGACCTGGCGCTCGAGCTCGTTCCCGACGACCGTCGGATGCGGCGCGAGCGCGTATGCGAGCGTGCGCGCGGCGAGGACGACGAGCCCGGCGATCGTAAGCCAGTGCAGCCGGCGGCTCATCGCACCCGCAGCGTGAAGGGCGCCGTCAGGATCTTTCCGTTCGCCTGGAACTGGAGGAAGAGCCGCCAGGTCCCGGGAAGCGGGACGAGCACGACGACGTTCAGGCGGCCGGGCCTCGACGAGCGGCCGACGGCCCGCGCGCCGCCGAGGATCGACGTGCAGCCCGTGGCGGCCGGGCTGCACACGTGCGTGTGGAAGTAGTCGAGCGACCCCTTGCGGAAGAAGATCGCGTGCGCGAGCGCGCCGTACCACGGGACGAACTTCACCGGCCGCCCGGCCGAGTCGACGACCGTCGCGGTCACGGGGATCGGGTCGATGGCCTTCAGGTGCCCCGCTCCGTGCAGCGAGACCGTGTACCCGCTCACGTGGTCGGTGCTCGCGAACGGCGGGAGCGGCTGCGGGCGGTAACGGCCGGAGGCCCGCACGGTGGTGGTGAGCTGGAAGTTCCGCTGGGGCCCGGTCAGGTTGGGGTACGCATCGACGAGGACGCGGTAGGGGCCGGGCTTCGGGAACACGATTGGCTGCCGGACGGCGCCGCCGGACCCGACCTTCGGGTGCCGGTGGATGATCACCGAGAGGTCGTCCCGGACGATGATCAGGTGGATTCCCGTGTGCGGCCCGGGGCCGCGCTTGTAGTCCACGAGCGCGCCCCCGGAGGGCTGGTCGATCCTGAAGGCGACGACGACGGGGTTGCCGGGCCGGACGGTGCCGGCGGGCCTGAAGCCGGCGAGGTGGTACGTGCGGGCCGCGCCGATCGTCGGCGCCGCAGGGCGGGACGACGAGGACGAGCAGCCCGTCGCGAGCAGCACGACCGAGCCGGCGAGGAGGAGACCCCGCATCCGGAAGAGGATAGTTGCGCGGCCGGGGCGCCCATATCCTGAACCGCGTGCGGACGGCGATCTTGTGCGTCTCCCTGGCCGGTCTCGCCGGCCCGATCGCGACGCCGATCGGAGCCGGTCCGCGCTACCACCCGCCCGCGGCGCCCGCGCGCGTGCTGCGCGGCGAGCCCGTCGGCACGCTTCGCTGCGGTGCCGCCGGGAAGCGCTTCGGCGTCCACGTCGAGCTCTTCGCCCACGGGCGCGTCGTCGTCGTGCCGGCAGGGATCGGCGTCGCGGCGCCGCGGAGGAGGGTCGGCGCGTTCGTGCGCCCGCGCGGATGCTCGTACGCGGTGCGGACGCTCGGCCCGGCCGGCGTCGTCGAGGTCCGGCGCGACGCGCGGCTCACGCTCGACCGTCTCTTCGCGGTCTGGGGCCAGCCGCTCTCGGCGACCCGGCTCGCCGGCTTCTCGACGCGTCGCGGCGCTCCGGTGCGCGCCTACGTCGGAGGCCGGCGCCGGCGTGGACGCCTCGACGCGATCCCGCTCAGCCGGCACGCGGAGATCGTCCTCGAGCTGGGCCGTTTCGTCCCGCCGCATCGCTCGTTCCGCTTCCCGAGCACGTCGTGGCGGCGTCCGTGAGCTAGCCTCGGGCCGTGGCGCGACTCGTCGCCGTGCTCTTCCTCGCGGCCCTCGCCGTCCCGGGCGCCGCCTCGGCCCATCCGCGGCCGGTGCCGCCCTCCGAGCTCTCGACGCACTGGATCGCTCCGCCGGCCGTCGTCGCGCTCGCCGTGCTGGCGGTCTCGCTGTTCGTGCAGGCGGTCATCCGCCTCGGGCGGCGCGGCCGGGCGGACCTGGCGGGGGCGGACCGCGTGCTCCTCTTCGCCGTCGGGCTCGCGCTCGTCGTGCTCCCGCTCGTCTCGCCGCTCGACGGCGTCGCCGACCGCTACCTGCTCTCCGCCCACATGCTCCAGCACGTGCTGATCGCCGACGCGGGGCCGGCGCTCCTCGTCGTCGCCCTGCGCGGCCCGCTCGCGTTCTTCCTCCTGCCCGCGCCGGTGCTCCGCAGGCTCGTCGCGCTGCGCCCGCTGCTCCGCGTCCTCGTCCGTCCCGACGTCGCGTTCCCGATCTGGGTCGCGACGATCCTCGGGTGGCACTTCCCGAGCGCCTACGACTACACGCTGCTCCACCCCTGGGCGCACGAGCTCGAGCACGCGACGTTCGTGCTCGCCGGCACGCTCGCCTGGATCCAGGTCGTCGACCCGACCCGGCGCGCGCACCTGACCCGCGGCGGCCGGGCCCTCGTCGCCTTCGGGATGTTCGCCTTCGGGACGGCGATCGTCGACGGGCTGCTGTTCAGCCGGGCTTCGGCCTACGCGGTGTACGCGAACCAGCCGCACCGCGTCTTCGGGCTCTCCGCCCTGCTCGACCAGCGGCTCGGCGCGGTGGTGATGTTCGCCGAGCAGGCGCTCACGGTCGGCACGGCGCTCGCCCTCCTGCTGCGGCCCTCGCTGCGCTCGGCGCCGTCCGGTGCGCCCTCTACAGTCGCGCGCCTATGCCATCCTCCGCCAAGACGGCGTCGAAGGTGGGCCTTTGCATCGAGTGCGGCAGCAAGATCGCTCCGATCCTCCTCGCGCTCGGTTCGTTGACCTGCCACGACTGCCGCAGGCCGGGCGAGCCTGCGAAACCGGTCTAGCTAGCCGGCCGCCAGCCGCTCTCCTGATTCCGCGTCGAAGAGGTGCGCCTCCTCGGCCCGCGGGCGCAGCGAGACGTTCTCGCCGCGGTCGGGCGCGCGGCGCGCCTCGGTGCGCGCGACGAGCTTCGTCGTCTCGCCGTCGAGCTCGGTGACGCAGAAGACGAAGGCGTCGGCGCCGAGCTCCTCCACGACCTCGACCCGCGCCGCGACGCCGTCGGAGGCGAGCTCGAGCGACTCGGGCCGCAGGCCGAGCACGAGTCGCCCGCGGCCGTTCGAGGCGCCGCGCGGCAGGGGGACCTCGACTCCGCCGAACCGGACGGCCCCGTTCGAGCTCAACGGGACGGTGCAGAGGTTCATCGCCGGCGAGCCGATGAAGCCGGCCACGAAGGTGTTCACGGGCCGGTCGTAGAGCTCGCGCGGCGGGCCGACCTGCTGGAGGCGCCCGTCCCGGAGGGCGGCGACCCGGTGGCCGAGGGTCATCGCCTCCGACTGGTCGTGCGTGACGTAGACCGTCGTGACCGCGAAGTCCGACTGGAGGGCCGCGATGTCGGCGCGCATCTGCACGCGCAGCTTCGCGTCGAGGTTCGAGAGCGGCTCGTCCATGAGGAACACCTTCGGGAGCCGGACGATCGCGCGGCCCATCGCGACCCGCTGGCGCTGCCCGCCGGAGAGCTGCCCCGGCTTGCGCCCGAGGTACTCCTCGAGGCCGAGCATCCGCGCGACCTCGCGCACTCGCTGGAGGCGCACCGCCTTCTTGACACCCGCCATCTTGAGCGGGAAGGCCATGTTCGCCTCCACCGTCAGGTACGGGTAGAGCGCGTAGTTCTGGAAGACCATCGCGATGTCGCGGTGCTTCGGCTGCACGTCGGTGACGTCGCGGTCGCCGATGAAGATCGCACCGGCGTCGACCTCCTCGAGGCCGGCGAGCATCCGAAGCGCCGTCGTCTTGCCGGAGCCCGACGGGCCCACGAGAACCATGAGCTCGCCGTCTTCCACGTCGAGGTCGAGCGCGTCAACGGCCGCGACGTCGGTGCCCGAGTAGACCTTCGTCGCCTGCCGGAATCTGACCTCAGCCACCCTCGGGCCTCCCTTCGAAGGCACCGCTTGCGGTGCCGTCATCAGGGCGTGCGGGCTTGGCACGCGCGTCCGTCTGAAATGACCGGTCGAGCGCTTTCGGAGCGGGAGCGGAACGCTCCAAGGACTCGATTGCGGCGCCGAGCTCCCGGCGCACCCGCTCCTGGACGTCCCGGCCCGCGCCGAGCTCGTCGAGCCCGAGGAGCGCCGCGCCGACGATCGGCGCGGACCTTGCGGTACGGACGTGGAAGACAGGCGCGACCGCGCGCACCTCGGCCTCGATCGCGGCGGTGAGCCGACCGTCCGCCGACTGGAGCAGGCCGCCGCCGAGGAGGAGCTCCGTCGGCTCCCGCTCGAGCTCGAGCCGCTGCAGCGCGACGTGCGCGAGCGTGGCCACCTCGGAGGCGAGGCGGGCGACGATCTCCGCCGCCACGTCGTCGTGCTCGGCCTCCGCGAAGACGACCGGCGGAAGCTCGATGACGCGGCGCATCGCGATGCGCTCGCGGTGGATCGCCTCCGCGAGCGCGGTCGGAGTCTCGAGGCCGAAGTACGCAGGCACCGCCTGCTCGAGCGTCGTCTTCGGCCCGCGGCCGTCCTCGCTGCGCGCGGCCGCCGACACCGCCGCCAGGCCGACGTCGTACCCGCCGCCCCAGTCGCCTGTGATCGAGCCGAGCGCGGGGAAGCGGGCGTGCCGACCGTCGCGCGAGACGCCGACGCAGTTGATGCCGGCGCCGCAGACGACGGCGACGCCCCAGCCGCGCTCCGTGCCGCCCAGCCGCGGCGCGCGACGGCTGCGCGCAGCTCCTCTTCCTCGCTCGGGAAGTCGACGCCGGCCATGAGCAGCTGCGCGATCGTGGCGACGGTGCCGTTGCGCGCGCGGCCGGCGTCGCGGGAGGCCTGGTCGAGGAGGCGCTGGAGCACGTCGAGCGCGCCGTCGAGCCCGAGGTGGTGCGGGGAGCTGAGCGGCCCGCGCGCGAGCCCGAGCACCTCGCCGTCGGCGCGGACGAGAGCCAGATCGGTCTTCGAGTTGCCGCCGTCGACCGCGAGCACGACCTTGTCGCTCACGCCGTCACCTCTTTCGCGAACTGCGGCAGGTGCTCGG
>VAXK01000315.1 GCA_005885565.1 Actinomycetota bacterium | reverse complement strand
GCCGGCGCGTCCGGCTCTCCCGAGCAGGGCGGCCGCGGCCGGAAGGACTCCGCGCTCGCTCTGCGGGCGGCTCATCGCGGTGCCCGCGTCCGGGCCCACTCCCAGGCGAAGCCGGCGGTGTGCGCGAGGTGCCACAGCAGGAGCGGCGACAGGAGGCCGGCGCGCCGCGCCTCGCGGGTGAGCGCGACGTAGAAGGACGGCTCGACGGCGACGGGGTGACCGCGCCGGCGCTGCTTGCGGTGGTAGCGGAAGGAACCGCGGCCGTAGTCGAAGTGCACCCGGGTGAAGCTCGCGAGGGTCAGGTCGTGCGCGTGCTCGACGACGGCGCGCGGCTCGTACGACATCCGCAGGCCCTGCGCCGTCCAACGGGAGCAGAAGTCGCGATCCTCCGCCGTCCGGAAGCTCGGGTCGAAGCCGCCGACCGCGCGGAAGCCCGCCGCCGGGACGGCGAGGTTGTTCGTCGTGAACCAGCGCCGGCTCTCGGGCCCCTCGTTCGACTGCCGGTACCCGACGTCGATCACGAGCTGCGCGGCGCGCGAGAACGGGTTGCGCCCGAGCGCGTTCACGGTTCGCCCGCCGGCCGCCTCCTCCGGCGCGGCCCGGAAGCGCTCGGCCAGTCGACGGAGCCAGTCGGGGCGGGGACGGCAGTCGTCGTCGGTGAAGGCGATCAGCTCGCCGCCGGCGCGCGCGACGCCCGCGTTCCGCGCAGCGCCGGGGCCGGCCCGCGCCTGCGCGACGAGCTGGACGCCCATCCGCTCCCGCAGCGGCTCGACGACGTCCTCGAGTGGCGATCGGCCGCCGTCGTCGACGACGACCACCTCGTAGCGCTCGCGCGGGTAGTCGAGGGCGGCGAGGCTCTCGAGGCAGCCGCGGAGCGCGCCCGCGCGCTCGTAGGTCGGGACGACGACCGAGCAGGACGGAGCGTCGCTCAGAGCTCACCGCGCCGGACGTGGGGCATCCGCCGGAGCTCCATCTCGCCGATCAGCCGAGGAGCCCGCCCGGCTCCGAGCGCATATCCCGCGAGCTCGCCTAGCGCGCTCAGCGTGAGCCCGACGGCGAGCCCCGGGAGGATGCGCGGCAGGAGCTCCGCCGAGCGGCCGGTCCGCCGGATGTCGCGGAGCACGCGGCGCGCGCGGACGAGCGGGATGAGCGGCGAGCCGAGCGCGTAGGCCGCCCGCCGCCAGGCCGGCCAGGCCGCGGCCCGGGATGCCGCGTACGCGCGTCCGGCAGCCGACCGCTCGACGACCCACGACGTCGCGCGCGAGACGTTCACGTGGAAGGTCCTCGCCCGCGGCTCGAGGTAGAGCCGGCCGCCGCGCCCCCGCAGGACCGCGTTGATCGCCTCGGAGTAGCGCAGGAGCTCCGGCAGCCGCTCGCCGCAGGCCAGGAGCTCGGCGCGCTTGAACGACGAGTTGTGCGTCGGCAGCTCGCGCACCGCTCCTCCGGGGTGCGGGTCGGTCCACGGACCGTAGTCGAGGAAGAGGTTCGTCCAGCTCCGCATCGTCTGGGGGTTCCCGTTGCAGATCGCCTGCCCGACCGCCGCCCACGGCTCGCGGTGCCGCTCGATCAGCCGCTCGAGGGAGTCGGGTGCGGGGAACGAGTGGGTCTCGGCGAGCAGGACGGCGGGCGCCGAGGCGGCCCGCACGCCGTCCGCGCGCAGGCGCGCCACGTCGATCGCCTCGCCGTCGCTCTCCACGACGCGCATCGCGGCGAAGGTCCCGTCCGGAAGCTCGAGCTCGAAGGCCGACGGGGCGACGACCACGAGCTCGAGCCGCTCGCGCGCCGTCTGCTCGCTCAGGCGTCGGAGGACCTCGCGGATCGTCTCGAGCCGGTCGGCGGCGAGGATCACGCTGAGCTCGATCGTCATCGCAGCCGCACCGAGGATCCCGAGTCCGCGGAGCGCGCGGCCGCGAGCGCGATCTCGAGCGCCGCGCGCCCGTCGGCGAGCGTGGGGGAGGGCGCGACCTCGCCGCGCACCGCGCGCGCGAAATGTCGCCACTGCGCCACGTACGAGAGGCGGAAGTCGCCGCCTCCCCGGACGGCGCGGAACGACTCGGCCGGCCGCCGGATCGCGTCGCGTGCGCGTCGCAGCCGTGCCGCCGCCGACCCCGGCAGCTCGGTGCGACGGGCGACGTCGAAGCCGTCGAACCGGCAGCAGTCGGCGAAGACCGCCGCCTCCGTGCCGTAGACCGCGAGGTCGTGCGTGACGACGCTGTCGTCGAGCGCGAGCGTGAAGAGCGGCGTCCCCTCCGTCGTCCGCGCGGTGACGAGCGTGCTCTGGTCGTCGCCCCGCTCCGAGCGGGTCAGCGCGACGACCTCGGCGACCTCCTCGCCGAGGACGAACCGCCACAGATCGAAGTGGTGGACGGCGCGGTCGAGCAGCGCGCCGCCGGCGAGCTCGCGCTTCGTCTTCCAGTCGATCGCCTCGTCGAGGACGGGGTTCGTGAAGGCGCTCCGGACGGCCTGGATGCGACCGAGGCGGCCGTCCCGCACCAGCTGCCGCGCGCGCGCCACGAGCCGGTGGCGTCTGAAGTTGAAGCCGACGAGCACCCGGAGCGGCGAGTGCGCGGCGCGCTCGACGATCCGGTCGGCCTCCTCGAGCGACGGCGCGACCGGCTTCTCCAGGAAGAGGTGCTTGCCCGCGTCGAGCGCCGCGATCGCGAGGTCGGTGTGCGTGGCCGGGGGCGTGCAGACCGCCACCGCGTCGACGCCGACGTCGCCGAGCAGCGCCTCGACGTCGACCGGACGGGCCCGGGGAACTCGCCGAGCCGCCTCGGCCGCGCGCTCGGGAAGGGCGTCGGCGAGCGCGACGACCTCGATCTCCGGCACCTGCCGGAGCGCCGGAAGATGCCGGTCGAGCGTGACGTACCCGCAGCCGATGATCCCGAGACGCACGCCGCGATTCTCGCGGTTGCCCAATTCATCCCGTCGGAGTAGCTTCTTGACCGATGGCAGACGAGCGCGCAGCGACGCTACGTATCGTCTACCAGGAGACGTGCAAGACGCACAACTCGATTGCGGGCTTCCGCGGCACGCTCCTCGGGCTGCTGCCGATTGCGTCCGGTGCGGGCATCTTCCTTCTGCTCGGGAAGCTCGGCGGGGACAACCGCTGGCTCCTCCTCCCGATTGGCGTGTTCGGTGCCGCCGTCACGTGGGGTCTGTTCATGTACGAGCTGCGCGGCATCGAGGACTGCACGGTGCTTCGCGGACGCCTGAAGAACATCGAGCAGGAGCTCGGCGTTCCGGTGCTTTCGAGCCAATTCGGCTTCTGGCCGGGCGGCAAGCTGAACCTCGTCGACGAGATCGGGGCAGCCTGGATCGTCTACATGACCGTCCTGATGACGTGGCTCTTCGTCGCCGGTGCGGGCGTGGCGAGCCTGGCGCACGATCGGCGAGCGCTGTGGGAGCTCGTGTTCGGGGCCTGCCTGGGAGTCCTCTATCTCGTCGTGCTGTGGTTCGCGCTCGCGAGCTGCAAGTGGGGGCACGACTACTGGACGAAGAGAAGGTGGAGCTCGGAGGTCGATAAACAGCTCCGCGAGCTGAAGCTCAGCGTGAGCGACCGATTCCTCCTCGAAAACGAGATTCGACCGGGCCGCGAAGCGAAGGGCCCGCCGAAGCGAGCCCTTCGCGGCGGCGCTAGTGGATGTGGAGGTTGATCCCGAGGAAGAGCAGTGGCCAGAGCAGGATCGCGAGCACGGCCGAGCCGATCCCCTTCAGCGAATGGAGGTGCGCGTAGTAGTGGTGCGTGGAGGCGACGATCGCGCCGGCCACGAGGTAGACGATGCCGA
>VAXK01000314.1 GCA_005885565.1 Actinomycetota bacterium | reverse complement strand
CATCCGGGTAAGTGGCCGTTCGATGTAGAAGCTCTCGCACTGATCCCGCGCGAGACGCGTCGGTGGCGCGATCTCGGGGCGGACATGGAGCGGTAACCTCCGTGGCCCAGACCCGTGGCCGTAGACGGTCGGCCTTGATCCAGGCCGACTTGGGGGAGCACTCCCCGGTCGGGCAGCGCCACTGCGTTGCGCGGCGCTTGTAGTTCGCGCCCGCGAACGTCCACGTTCCGTGCTCGCAGGTCGGCGCGCCGTCTACTACGGGCGTTCCGCCGTCGAGCGGGAGTTCGGACGCTTGAAGCACGAGTACGGGCTGTCCGCTCCGCGTGCGTGGCCTTGGCCGCGTCCAGCTACACGCTGACCTTGTGGTGCTCGCCCGCCTCTCACAAGCGCTCGCGCGAGCGCGGGCCGTACCGCTCGCGGCGTAGCCGCCCCTAGACTCCATCGATCCGGCTCTTTACGCTGCTCACCTGCTGCCTCTGCCTCTTCGGCGGAGGCTTCGCTGCCGGATGCGGCTCGGATAACACGAACCAGCGCGGTTGGCAGACAGTCACCTTCAACGGGCGGACGATGATCGTGACTCAGATCTGGACTCAGACCGGGTCCGTGTCCCCCATCACGTTAGAAACAAGCCCGTGAGGCGTTCCGCCAAGCGTTCCTACTAGTAGGAGGGATTGGCGGAACGCTGTAGGCCAGTAGCCATGCCCGATCGAGCGCTCGCGCGGGCGCGAGCCGTACCGCTCGCGGCGTAACCGCCGTACACTCTGCATATGCCGAGGTGGCCGTGGCTCGCGGAGCTAACGTGGCTAATCGTCACCTCCATAACGGCTGGTGCGTTGATGGCGTTGATTCATGGCGGCGGCGGAATCAGCCAGGCGGTAGTGGTGTCCGTCGGAGGCTTCGTGATTCTCCTCGCCGTGCGAGTCGTGCGCCTGCTCTGGCGACGTTCCGCCGATCGAAGCGTCAACCCCTCCTAGAGGCGGTTCGGAAGGGCCCGAGCGCTCGACCGGTCGTTTCAGACGGGCGTGCGGGCTGAGCCCGCACGCCCCGACGGTCGGCGCCGCCGAGTCGGCGCCTTAGCCGTGTGAAACGCCGCGGATCGCATGCAGGAACTGCGCCAGCGCAGGCCCGAGCAGCACGATGAACATCGCCGGGAAGATCAGGAAGACGAGCGGGAAGAGGATCTTGATCGGCGCCTTCTGAGCCCGCTCCTCGGCGCTCGCCTTGCGGCGCCGCCGCATCTCGGTGGCCAGGTCGCGCATGATCTGGCCGATCGAGACGCCGAGCGTCTCCCCCTGCACGATCGAGCGGACGAAGGACCGCATCGAAGGCGTGTCGCAGCGGGCCATCGTGTTCGCCAGCGCCTCGTTGATCGAGAGCCCCATGTTCTGCTCCTGGAGCGTCAGCCGCAGCTCGCTGCCCAGTGGGCCCGTGAGCCGGTCCGACGCCATCTGGAGCGACCCGACGAAGCCGAGCCCGGCCTCGACCGTCACGACCAGGAGGTCGATCAGCTCGGGCAGCTCGTAGTCGATCTCGGCCAGCCGGCGCTTGGCGCGGTCCTGCACGATCCGAAGCGGGCTCCACCAGCCGAGAAAGACGCAGACGGCCGTTCCGAGAAAGCCGACGAGAGGCGAGCGGGAGGTCGTGATCGAGAACCAGATCCAGATCAGCGGCAGCCCGACGGTCGCGAGGATCCGGTAGCCGAAGAACTTGCTCGCCGTAACGTTGTACATCCCGGCCGCGACGAGGTGGCGGCGGATCTCGTCGGTCCTCCCCGACTTGCCGACGAAATGCCCACCGACCCGGTCGGCCGCGCGGTCGACCAGCCCGCCGATGTCGGCCTTCGACGCTTCCCTCCGCGACCGGGTGAACCCGTAGCGCTGGATCTGCGCGACCGGCGCCGCGCCCCGCAGGCCGGGATTGACGACCGCCCGGGCGAGGAGAGCGGCCCCGATGCCGGCGAGTGTGACTCCGACTAGCAGCAGAAGGATCATCGTGCCGTCCTTTCAGACCTTGATGTTGATGATCCGCTTGATCACGAGCGATCCCGAGACGACCATCACGAGCGCGAAGCCGAGCGCGATGCGGCCGGCGAGGCTCCCGTAGAGGGGGTGCATATAGCCCGGATTGAGGAGCGAGATCACGAGCAGGAGGAAGAGCGGGAGGAGCGAGACCACCCAGCGCGAGAGCCGGCCTTGAGCCGTCAGCGTCCGCACCGTCCGGCGCAGCTCGGCGCGTTCCCGGATCGTCTCGGTCACCCGGTCGAGCACCTCCGCCGTGTTGCCGCCGGTCTGGCGCTGAAGGGCCCCCACGAGCGCGACCTGCTCGAGCTCGCGGCTCTCCATGCGCTCCACGACGACGTGCAGGGCGTCCTCGAGCGGCACGCCGAGCTGCTCGTCGGCCACTACGCGGCGGAACTCGGTTCGGGACGGCTCCGGCGCGTCGTCGACGACGACCGAGAGCGCGCCGATGAAGCTGTGCCCCGCCCGGAGCGCCGAGGCGAGCACCTGGAGGTTGTCGGGAAGCTGCTCGCCGAACTGCCGCCGCTTGCGGTCGACCTTCCGCCTGATCCACATCCGCACGACGAACGGGATGCAGAGCCCGACGACGAGTGCCACGAGCAGCGAGTGGATGAACGCCGAGAGGAGCCAGATGGTCAGGAACGTCCCGATGAACGTGAAGAGGACGATCCGCTCCGGCGGCGTCGAGATGTCGGCCAGCTGGAGGTCGGCCAGGAAGCGACCCCACCAGCGCGTCTTCTCGAGCACCTTGCCGGTGTTGTCCTCGATGCTGTCGGCGAGGACGCCGCTCGGGCGCTCCTTGTCGGGCGCCGGCAGCGAGACGAACTCCGCCATCCGCTTGCGGAGCGTCCCGCGCTTCCAGCTGCTCGCGAACGCGACGACGGCGATCGCGACGAGGGCGGCCGCGAGGAGCGCGATGAAGAGCGTCATCAGCGGCGACGTGAAGAGGTTGTGCAGGAACGACGTGTGGTAGGGCTTGGGCTTCGCCGCTCCCTTCACATGGAGGCGCGGCGTCAGGTACGCCGACGTCGCCACCCCCGGGAGCCCGCGCACGCGAACCGAGACGGTGACACGGCGCCCCGGCCCGGCGGGCGAGGTGTACCGGACGACGTACTCGCGGGCCAGCTTCGAGCCGAGCGAGCTGTAGATCGCGCGCAGCTGCGCCGCGGTGACCGCCTCCGAGTACTGGGCGCCGGTGTCGGCAGCGAGGTTGCGGAGCGTCTTCGGGTCGAAGAAGTGCGAGCGGAGCCCGACGGTGAAGACGCGAACGTGAGCGGCGCGCGCCGCCTTGGCGGCCGTCTGCTCCGTCTCGTGCTTGCCCGCGTCGTGGTAGCCGCGGTGGTCTTGACCGTCGGAGAGGACCACGATCGAGCCGGCGGTGATGTGCGCCGCCTTCAGGAGACCCAGCGCCTCGACGACCGCGTCGGAGCTGTGCGTACCGAACATGAAGGGCGGCCGCTTCGACAGGGCCGCGGCGATCTTGGCCTCGTCCGTCGTGAAGCCCTGGACGACCCGCGGGGTGACGTTGTACGTGATCACGGCAAGCTGCTCGTGGGCGCGCCGCTGCGCGGCGAACGCCCGTGCAGCCGCCAGCGCCGCCTGCTCGGGCTTGCCCTCCATGCTCTGGCTCGCGTCGATCACCAGGACGACGCCGAACTGCTTCGTGGAGGCGGTCGTGCTCGCCACGACGTCGAGGTTCGCGACCGGCTGGCCGTTCTCCAGGACCTGCACCTGGCCGCTGTGCAGGTGCATCCGCTGCGGCAGGCTGAGCACGTAGGCGCGCTCGGGGAAGGACGACTGGGCCTCGGTGATGCGGAACGAGCCGGCTGCCCAGGCCGTGGCCGCAACCGTTAGCGCGGCTGCGGCGACGAGGAGTGTGAGCAGGCGCCGCCTCATGCGACCGGCGCCTTCTGGAACTCGGGAGCGGCCGGCTGCCTCTTGACGAAGAGGTCGACCGGCAGCGAGATGCCCCGCTTCTCGAACTTGTGGAGGAAGGTCGGGCGCAGCCCCGTGGCCCCGAGCTCGCCGATCACGACCTGCTCCGGCGTCACCCGCTCGACGCGGAACTCGAAGAGGTCCTGGAGCGTGATCACGTCCGACTCCATCCGCTGGACCTCGGTGATCGCCGTGACGCGGCGGGTGCCGTCCTGGAGCCGCTCGAGGTGGATGATCATGTCGAGGGCCGAGGCGACCTGCTGCCGGATCGCGCGCACCGGCAGGTCGTAGCCGGCCATCAGCACCATCGTCTCGATGCGGGCGAGCGCGTCCCGCGGGGCGTTCGCGTGCACGGTGGTGAGCGAGCCGTCGTGGCCCGTGTTCATCGCCTGGAGCATGTCGAGGGTCTCCGGGCCGCGGACCTCGCCGACGATGATCCGGTCGGGCCGCATGCGCAGGGAGTTGCGGACGAGCTGCCGGATCGTGATCTCGCCCGAGCCCTCGATGTTCTTCGGCCGCGCCTCAAGCCGCAGCACGTGGTTCTGCTTCAGCTGGAGCTCGGCCGCGTCCTCGATCGTGACGATCCGCTCCGAGTCGGAGACCGCCTGCGAGAGCGCGTTCAGGAGCGTCGTCTTGCCGGTGCCCGTCCCGCCCGAGATCAGGATGTTGAGCTGGGCGAGCACGCAGCGCTGGAGGAAGTCGACCGTCTCGGTCGAGAGCGTGCCCAGCCGGATGAGCTCGTTCAGGTCGAGCCGCTTGTTGCTGAACTTGCGGATCGTGACGAGCGGGCCGCTGAGCGAGAGCGGCGGGATGACGGCGTTCACGCGGCTTCCGTCCGGGAGGCGCGCGTCCACCATCGGCGACGA
>VAXK01000148.1 GCA_005885565.1 Actinomycetota bacterium | reverse complement strand
TTCCGGACGAGGCCTTCGCGGAGGCAGGCGCGAGCCTCGTCGAGAACGCGTTCGACGCCGACGCCGTCGTGAAGGTGCAGAAGCCCTCGGCCGAGGAGGCCGAGGCCCTCCGGGACGGCTCGGTGCTCGTCGCGTTCCTCCAGCCGCTGACGGATGCGGAGGGGATCGAGCGGCTGAGCGCGCAGGGCGTGATCGCGTTCGCGATGGAGTCGATTCCGCGGATCACGCGGGCTCAGCCGATGGACGCCCTGTCCTCGCAGGCCACGGTCTCCGGGTACAAGGCGATCGTCCTCGCGGCGGAGCGGCTGCCGCGGTTCTTCCCCATGCTGATGACCGCCGCGGGCACGGTCGCTCCGGCGAAGGTACTCGTGCTGGGCGCCGGCGTCGCTGGGCTCCAGGCCATCGCGACAGCGCGGCGGCTCGGTGCGGTCGTGACGGGCTTCGACGTGCGGGCCGCGGTGCGCGAGCAGGTGGAGAGCCTCGGCGCGACCTTCCTCGACCTCGGCGTGACGGTGGAGGAGACGGAGGGCGGATACGCGCGCGAGCTGTCGGAGCAGGATCGGCGCCGCCAGCAGGAGGCGCTCGAGGGACGGATCGCCGACTTCGACGTGGTGGTCACGACCGCGTTGGTGCCGGGCCGGCCGGCGCCGCGCCTGATCCCGGCGACGGCGGTGCGCGGGATGCGGCCGGGTTCGGTGGTGGTCGACGTGGCCGCCGAAGCCGGGGGGAACTGCGAGCTGACCGAGCCCGGCGAGACGGTCGAGCGCGAGGGCGTGACGATCGTCGGCTTGACGAACCTGCCGAGCACGATGCCGTACCACGCGAGCCAGCTCTACGCGCGGAACGTGTCCGCGCTGCTCCAGCACCTCGCGCCGCAGGGCGAGCTCGAGCTCGATTGGGCGGACGAGATCACCGCCGGCGCCTGCGTCACCCGGAAGACGGAGGTGGCTGCGTGAGGCTCGCGGCTGCGGCTGCCGGCGCGTGGCGCGGGTGGTGCGCGTGGGGAGCGCGCCGCGACGAAGTCGGTGCACAACCGGCACACGGCGTACCCCGCGCTTGCGCTAGCGTCCTCGGCGAGGGAGGCGGGACGACTCCCCACCCAGGGTGGGGGTTCGGCTTGGTCGCGCTGTCGTCCGAAAGGGCCACGCCCTGATGAGCCATTCGCTGCTGCTCGTCTTCGAGGTGACCATCCTCGTGTTGGCCGTCGCCCTCGGCTTCGAGGTCATCTCGAAGGTGCCGACGCTGCTGCACACGCCGCTCATGTCCGGAACGAACGCGATCCACGGGATCGTGATCGTCGGCGCCATGCTCGTCGCAGGCCTGGGCCACAAGGACACGCTCACGACCGTCGTCGGCCTCGTCGCGGTCGTCCTCGCGTCCGCGAACGTGGTCGGCGGCTTCGTCGTCACCGACCGCATGCTCGAGATGTTCAAGCGCCGCGACCCCCCACGGGAGGACGATGGGTCGGGTCGCAACTGATCTCGCCTATCTGGCGACGATCGTCGCGTTCATCTTCGCCCTGAAGTTCCTCTCCCACCCGTCGACGGCGCGGCGCGGCAACTGGATCGGCGCCGTCGGGATGCTCATCGCGATCGGCATCACCTTCGCGCAGAAGCAGATCGACAGCGTCTGGGAGATCCTCCTCGGGATGGCGATCGGCGGCGCCTTCGGAGCCGTCGCCGCACGCAAGGTGAAGATGACCGCGATGCCGCAGATGGTGGCGCTGTTCAACGGCGTCGGCGGCGGCGCGGCGGCGCTCATCTCACTCGCGGAGTTCCACAACCTCGCACCCGACTCCGGACGGCTGCACGGCGACATCAGCGTGTCGATCATCCTCTCGGCGCTGATCGGAAGCGTGTCGTTCGCGGGCTCAATGGTCGCCTTCGCGAAGCTCCAAGAGCTGATCCAGGGGCGGCCGATCGTCTACGCCGGCCAGCAGGTCGTGAACGGGCTCCTCCTCGGCGCCATCCTCGCCGCGGGCATCGCGATCGTCGCCGGCGCAGAGCGCCAGTGGCTGATCGTGGCCCTGATCGGCGGTGCCCTCCTCTTCGGGGTGCTCTTCGTCCTCCCCATCGGCGGCGCCGACATGCCCGTCGTGATCTCGTTGCTGAACGCGTTCACTGGGCTCGCCGCGGCCGCCACCGGGTTCGAGCTCGAGAACAACGTCCTCATCGTGAGCGGCATGCTCGTCGGCGCCTCGGGCACCTTGCTCACCCTCCTGATGGGGCGCGCGATGAACCGGTCGCTCGCGAACGTCCTCTTCGGCGCCTTCGGCCAGATCGTCGCCGGGCCGGCAGCCGCGGCCGACACGAACGGCGGCGCGGTCCGGTCGGCGAGCGCCGACGACGTCGCCGTCATGCTCGCCTACGCGCAGAAGGTCGTGGTCGTCCCCGGCTACGGGATGGCGGTCGCGCAGGCGCAGCATGACGTCCGCCAGCTCGCCGACCTGCTCGAGGCGCGCGGCGTGGAGGTCTCGTATGCGATCCATCCCGTCGCGGGCCGCATGCCCGGCCACATGAACGTGCTCCTCGCCGAGGCGAACGTCCCCTACCCGCAGCTGAAGGAAATGGGGGACGCGAATCCGGAGTTCCCGCGCACCGACGTCGCGCTCGTCATCGGTGCGAACGACGTCGTGAACCCCGACGCGCGCTCGAACGCGGGCAGCCCCATCTACGGCATGCCGATCCTGAACGTCGACGAGTCGCAGACGGTCGTCGTGCTGAAGCGGAGCATGAACCCGGGCTTCGCGGGCATCGACAACCCGCTCTTCCTGAACCCGAAGACGGTAATGCTGTTCGGCGACGCGAAGGACTCGGTCGCTAAGCTGATCGCCGGCGTCAAGGCGCTGTAGCGGCCGCGGTGCTCCCGTTCTTCCGCGCTGCCGACGTCGAGGCTGCCGTCTCGCCGGAGCGGGCGGTCGAGGCGGTTCGCAACGCTTTCGTCGCGTACGCGAGCGGCGAGTGGTCGATGCCGCCGAAGGTCTACGTGCCGGCGTATCCGGCTGGAGACTTCCGCGCGATGCCCGCGCTCGGGGCCGGCCACGCGCTGCTGAAGTGGGTCACGTCGTTCCCGGGCAATCCGGCGCACGGGCTGCCGACGGTGGCCGGGATCGTCGTGCTGTCTGACGCGTCGAACGGGATGCCGAAGGCGCTGCTCGACGCGGCCGCGGTGACCGCGCTCCGGACCGGCGCCGCCGCCGTCCTCGCGGCCGAGACGCTCGCCCGCGCCGACGCCTCGGGCGCAGCCGTGATCGGAGCGGGCGTCAACGGGCGCGCCGTCGCGAGGACGTTCGGCGCCGTCGGGCGCGAGGTCGCGCTTTGGGACGTCGACGCCGACCGGGCGCGCGCCGCCGCGGACGAGATCGGCGCGCGTGTGGCCGCGAGCCGCGACGACGCGCTCGCCGCCGACGTCGTCGCGACCGTCACGCCGGGCAAGGAGTTCGTCGTGGCGGAGGGGGCCCTACGTCCGGGCCAGCACGTGAGCCTGATGGGCGCCGACGGGCCCGGCAAGGCCGAGATCGCCGTCGGCGAGCTCGCCCGAGTGCATGTCTTCTGCGACGACTGGGAGCAGGCGAGCCACAACGGCGACCTCGTCCATGCCGTCGAGACCGGGGTGATCGGTCGCGACGACGCGACAGAGCTCGGAGCCGTGCTCGCGGGAACCGCGCCGGGCCGACGATCCGACGACGACGTCACCGTCTTCGACTCGACCGGGCTCGCGATCCAGGACCTGGCGATCGCGCTCGCCGCGCTCGAGCGGGCCGACGAGCTGGACCTCCAGCAGCTCGACCTCTAGAACATGGAGGCATGACCGAAAGCGACTGCGTCTTCTGCGATCTGACCCAATTTGTGCGTTCGGCGTGTGCATCGAGGACGCCTTCTGCCTGCACGCCTCGACGCGCGATCCCCGCGACCCGCGCGATGTGTTTCCGGGACGCGGCGGCGACGCTAGGCGCGCGACGCCGCGGGCGTGGCGCCGATCAAGCGCGCCGGATCGAAGAGCTCCAGGATCGGATCGGGCCGGCCGAGGATCGCCCCGGCCACGAGCTCTCCGCACATCAGCCCGAGGACGTTGCCGTGGCCGGAGTAGCCGGCCGCGACCCACGTGCCGTCGCGGCCGGGGATCCGGCCCACGAGCGGCAGCATGTCCTGCGTCAGGCCGAAGATCCCCGCCCAGCGGTATTCGACCGCCGGCATCTCGCCGAGCAGCTCGAGGAGGAAGGCATCGAGGGCCTCCTGGATCACCGGCGTCGTCTCCTCCACGTCCGTGAGCTCGGACAGGATCGAGAAGTCCCGGAACCCGCCCAGGACGACGCGCCTGTCCGGCACCTGCTGCCAGTAATCGAACCCGTTTCGCGCGTAGTGCGGGTACGAGAAGAGCCGCTGCGGTAGCGGCTCGGTCGCGACGACCTGTCCGCGGGCGGGCCAGATCACCTCGTCGAGCTCCGGGAGCAGCGCCCGCCCCGACCCGTCGGTTGCGATGACGACCCGCTCCGCCTCGAGGTCGTCGAGCGACTCGACGCGCGTCTGCTCGCGCACCTCGACGCCCGCCTCGACCGCGCGGGTGGCGAGGTCCAGGACGAAACGCGCCGGCTGGAGCGAGCCGTCGTGGGGGTGGAAGATCCCGCCGAGGAAGGCGCGCCGGAGCCCCGGAGCGAGCGCCTCAGGGTCGCGCCACTCGGCGGCGAAGCCGTCCTCCCGCAGGGCCGCATGCTCGAGCCGAAGCTGCTCGAGCTCCTCCTCGTCGGCGGCGAGGCGCAGGCTTCCCGGTCGCGTGAGCGCGTCTCCGGCAAGCAGCTCGAGGCGGTCGAGGTACGCCTCCGTCAGCCGCCAGTACGCTCGGGCCGCGTCGCGCCCGAACGTCTCGCGCGCGACGTCGTAGCGCATCGCTCCGCCTCCAAGCGCGAAGCCGCCGTTCCGCCCGCTGGCGCCGCCCGCGATCGAACGCGCCTCGTAGAGGCGAACGCGGAGCCCGCCCTCGGCGAGCGCGAGCGCGCATGCGCAGCCGGTGACGCCGCCGCCGATCACCTCGACGTCGGGAGCTCGATCGAGCGGTCGCCTGGGGAGCGGCTCCGGCGAAGCCTCCGCCAGCCACCACGGGATCGTCTCTGACATGTCGCGGATGCTAGCCCGCCGGCCTCACCCCCCTGTACACGCCCGCGCTCTCGGCCACGAGACCCGCCAGCTCGAGCTCGGCGAGCGCCGCCGCCATCTCGCCGGCGCCGAGCCCGGTGACTCGGCCGATCGCGTCCGCCCCGCGCGGCTCGTCCCGCACCCGCTCCAGCACGGACCGCGCAGCCGTGCTGAGCTCGGGCGCGTCGGGCTCTGCCGCTTCGAGCCCGAAGAGCTCGAGAACGTCCTCCGTCCGCGTCAACGGAGTGGCCCCGAGTCGGAGGAGGGCGTTCGACCCGGCCGCGAGCGCCGAGGTGATCTCGCCCGGCACCGAGAGCACTTCGCGGCCTTCTTCGAGCGCGAAGTCCGCCGTGATGAGCGCGCCGCTCCCGTCGCGGGCCTCGACGACGATCGTCGCGGCGGCGAGACCGCCGACGATCCTGTTTCGTGCCGGGAATCTCCATGGAGCGGGCTGTACGCCGGGCGCGTACTCCGAGACGACGAGCCCGTTCTCCGCGATCTCGCCGCCCAGCCGGGCGTGTGCGGCCGGGTAGATCCGGTCGATGCCGCAGCCGAGCACGGCGACGGTCGACTCGGGACGGCCGGCCTCGAGCGCGCCGCGATGCGCTTCGCCGTCGACTCCGCGGGCGAGGCCGCTGACCACCACCAGGCCCGCCGACGCGAGCTCGCGACCGAGCAGTCGCGCGACCCCCGCTCCGTAGGCCGAGCATGCGCGGGCGCCGACGATCGCGACAGCCGGGCGCGAGAGCAGCTCCGCATCGGCGCCGCCCCGCATGAAGAGTCCAGCCGGCGGATCGTGGATCGCCCGGAGGAGCGGTGGAAACTGCGCATCGGAGCGCGCCAGGAAACGGAGCCCGCGGCGCTCCAGCTCGCGAACGTAACCAGCCTCGTCGAAGCCCGCCGCGAACAGGGCGAACCGGCGAGTCCGTGGCCTCGAGACGAGGTGCGCGTCGGCCTCGGCGGCAAACGCCGCCAGCGCGAGCTCCGTCATGACGCGATCTCCCGCGGCGTTCGGTACGCGAGCGCTTCGGCCACGTGCTCGACCTCGACCCGCTCGCTCCTCGCGAGCGCCGCTGCCGTCGCCGCCACTCGGGCGACGCGCGCGCGACCCCGCGCCGAGAGCGGGACGCGTTCGACCGCACGCGAGAGCAGCTCGTCGGCCGCGTCTGTCCGGACCGGTGGCGCGTGGGCAAGCCGGTCCCGCGCCGCGAGCACCCGCGGCAGGACCTCCGCCGACGCCTCCCCGCGTTCCACCTCGAGCTCGTGCGCGCGCGGGCGGGGGACCGTGACGACGAGGTCGAAGCGGTCGATGAGCGCGCGCGAGAGCTTGTCGCGGAACGCCCCGATGCGCTGGGGCGAGCACGAGCACTCGGCCGCCGGATCGCCACGGCCGCCACAGGGACACAGGTTCATCGTCCCGACGAGCTGAAAGCGCGCCGGGAAGAGCGCTCGACCGCCCGCTCGCGCGATGCTGATCGTCCCGTCCTCGAGCGGCTGCCGAAGCGCCTCGAGCGCCGATCTCGCGAACTCCGGCAGCTCGTCGAGAAGCAGGACGCCGTGGTGCGCGAGGCTCGCCTCGCCCGGCCGAGGGCCCGGCCCGCCGCCCACGATCGCCGCCACCGAGGCGCTGTGGTGCGGCGCGCGGAACGGCGCCGCAGAGACGAGCGGCTGCTGCGGATGCAGCACCCCGGCGACCGAATGGATGCGCGTGACCTCGATCGCCTCCTCGCGGCTGAGCGGCGGCAGGACGCTCGGTAGGCGCCGGCCGAGCATCGTCTTCCCGGTTCCGGGCGGGCCCGCGAAGAGCATGTTGTGACCTCCGGCCGCCGCCAGCTCGAGCGCCCGCCGGGCGCGCTCCTGGCCGAGGACGTCGGCCAGATCCGGCAAGACGGGTTCGGGCGGCAGGCCGTTGCGGCCGCCGTAGGGAGGTGGATCGCGCTCGCCGCGGAAGTACGCGACCGCCTCCGCGAGGTGGCTCACCGGGACGACCTCGACCGACGCGAGCTCGGCCTCCGGAGTCGACTCGGCCGCGCACACGATCCGTTCGAGGCCCTCGGCCCGCGCCCCCTCGGCCACGGCGAGCACCCCTCCGACCGGCCGGATCCGCCCATCTAGCGCCAGCTCGCCGAACGCCGCGTGCTCGATGACCCGCTCGCGCGGGATCTGCCCCGACGCACCGAGGATCGCGAGCGCGATCGGCAGGTCGAAGCCGGACCCGACCTTGCGGAGCTCGGCAGGTGCGAGGTTGACCGTGATCCGACGCCGCGGCCACTCGAGCTCGGCCGAAGCGATGCCGCTTCGAACTCGCTCCTTCGCCTCCTGGCAGGCACGGTCGGCGAGGCCGACGATCGCAAAGCTCGGAATCGCCGACTGGAGGTGCGCCTCCACCTCGACGCGGCGCGGCTCGAGTCCGATGAGGGCATACGTGATCGAGTGTGCGAGCACGCCAGTCACGGTACGCGCGGCCGCCGCACGTGTCTGTCACGGAACCGTGCCGGATGTGGAACAGTCGCTCCCCGTGGTCACGATCCGACATGCCGAGCCCGGCGACCACGCGCGCGTCTCGCCACACCTCGACGCCTGGTGGGGCGGCCGGGCGATGCGGGCGATGCTCCCGCGCCTCTTCTTCGAGCACTTCCGCGACACGAGCTTCGTCGCGGAGACAGACGGCGAGATCGTCGGCTTCCTGTGCGGCTTCCTCTCGCAGACCCGTCGCGACCAGGCCTACGTCCACTTCGTCGGCGTCCGGCCCGACCACCGCGGCGGCGGCCTCGGGCGCGACCTCTACGAGCGATTCTTCGCCGCCGCAGGTGCAGCGGGCCGCGACGTCGTCCGATGCGTAACCGCGCCCGTCAACGAGGGCTCGATCGCGTTCCACCGCCGGCTCGGCTTCGAGATCGAGGCCGAGGTCGCCGACTACGACGGCGCCGGCGAGGCGCGCGTCCTGCTCGAGAAGCGCCTCTAAAAGCGCTTCTAAGCCCCGACGCGCGCGACGAGGATGTCCTCGAAGAACTCGCCGGCGCGGCGACCGGTGCGGCGGTTGACGTGCCGGCGAAGCCGCTCGTCGAGGCGAAGGCCGGCCCGGTCGAGGATCTCGGGGTACAGCGCGCGCCGGTCGTTGACGACGATCACGACGGGCACGCCGGGCCGCAGCGCAGCCCGAACGTTGGCGAGCACGTCCACGATCCCATCCACATATGCCGCGAGCGCCGCCCGGCTCGTGCCGCGCGCGGCGGCCCCCAGCTCGAGCTCGCGCCGGTCGTCGAGGCCGAGCAGCTCGTACGCGTAGCGGTGCTGCTCGTGGTAGTCGATCAAGCCCGGGTAGGGCGGTGACGTGACGACGCCGTCGTAGGGCCCGCCGAGCGGCAGCGCCCGCGCGTCACCGTGGAGGATCTCGGCGGCGCGACGCGGCGCACGGACCCTCGAGAACGCCTTGATCCGCTCCAGCGTGTCGAGCGTGTACCGCCGCAGGAAGTGCGCCGCGGCCTCCACCGGGCGGCACGTGCGCCGGTGCTTGTGGCACCAGTACGGGCCCTCCTGCGGCGCGCGCGGGAAGTCGAGGTCGAAGTGCGTCGTCCGCCGCGCCGAGCGGGCAGCGCGGGCGAGGACGACCCGGAGGACGTCGCCGTGCTCGTAGTCCGGGGTCAGCTCCCGGAACGCGAGCAGCTCGCGCGCCGCCTGCGGCGCGAACCACCTCCGCACGTAGCCGCTTGCCGCGTGCGCGGCCGTGTCGAGCGGGTCGAGTCGCCCGACGACGTCGCGCAGCTCCCGCTCGAGGACGAAGAGGTTGTAGCGCTCCGTCTTGACCCGTGCGAGGAGCGCGTTGAAGGCGGCGACGTCGATGCCGCCCGCGTCGAACCCGCTCTCGAGCGCTTGGACGAGCGTCGTCCCCGAGCCCGCGAAGGGATCCAGGATTCGGCCGCCGACCCGGAAGTACCGCGCGAGCAACGCCTCGACGAGCTGCGGGATGAACTTCCCGAGGTATGGATGGAGCCGGTGGACATGCTTCGTCCGCTCCCGCTCGGGGAGGTCGCGCTCCGACCACGAGAGCTCGAGGTCGATGTCGCGGTAGAGCGCTTCCTGAGTCGGGGCCATGCCCCGCCGGTGTTCTACGGTGCGACAGAGACTCCTAGGACCGCGAGTAAGCGGCCTGCTGGCGTCACGCTCTCAAGGAGCCGTTCGACTTCAACTTGTTCCCTCGCGTCCCTACACCGGCGAGTCGTAACTCGCGCGCAAGCCCCGTCGGAGGTTCTCCTGCTCCCGGCGTGAGATCCAACCCCACGCCCAGAGGAGCGGAACGAAGGCGAACGTAAGGATCGGAGCGACGAGGAGCCTCTCGGCGTGCTCCCTTGTGAAGAGATTGGCAGGGTTAAGGATCGCCTTGACGACAAAGTACGCCAGCAAGAGAAGTCCAATGGTCGTCAAGAGGCCCTCGATGGGTTTGCGGGCGTTGGCGAGTGAATCGTCGTGCGCGGCGAGGACCTGCATCGCGACGAATAGCAGAACGAGCGGCACGAGGAAGAGCTCGGCTAGAAACGGGAACACGTACAGGTTGACGAGGAACTCGACGACGATCGTGAACCGCACTGCCTGCCGGAGTAGAGCTTTGTAGAAGGCGAGATCGAATGGGGCGGCGTGCGTCACGGCGCGGCCGACGAGGACGACGCCGCCGGTGAAAAACCAGTAGATGGTCTCCTTAAGAGCCGCCGTGTGCCACGCACCGATCCACCTCGCGAGCAGCACGACCCCCGCGCAGTAAAGAGCGGCCGAGCCGAACACGGCGAGCAGTTTCGGTGCCAGCAGTGATCGAACGACTGCAACGAACGACGACGCGACGCCGTTCCGCTTCGCTGTCGCAAATGCGACGATCGCAGCGACCCAGAGCAGCGAGGCTTTCTCGCGGCTGTTCAGGAAGTCGAGGACGGCAAGCGTAGGACTCACCGGTCGAGTGTATGTGGCGTCACCGACGGATCCCGTCGCGGTTCTGCAGCCGCGGCTCGTCCCGCGGGAGGGTCATGCTCACGCGCGAGTGCTCCTCGTAGACCTCGACCGGGAACCACATCAGAACGCGTTCGCCAGCCGCTCGAGGCGGCCGGCACGCTCCGCCATTACGTCGAACGAGACCTCCAGGCCGTCCAGCTCTGGGTGCGCCGCGAGCCACGTCTCCGCTGCTTGCCGCAGCCGCCGCTGCTTCTCGGGGCCGACCATCTCGACCGGGTCGACGAAGGTCGCGTCCGTCTTGGCCTTGACCTCGACGAAGACCAGCCGCCGCCCTCGGCGCACGACCAGGTCGAGCTCATAGCGGCCCGCCCAGGCGTTCGCGGCCAGGATTCGGTACCCACGGACGGCGTAGTGCCGCCGCGCGCGCCGCTCGACGGCCGCGCCGGCGGCGCGGGTGCTCAGTCCTCGCCGGCCCAGTAGTCGACGGTCGGCTCGGTCGGAAGCATCGCCTGATAACCGTCACTTTGCGTCCACAGCCCGACCTTGCCGCTGTCCGGATAGTGGACGATCGCGAGCGGCGACTTCGACGAGAGGAGCAGCACCCGGCACGCCTCCTCGCCGCGGTTGACGACTTGGTGCGCGCCCTCCGGTCCTTCGGGGAAGACGGCGACGTCGCCGGGCTCGAGCTCGCGCTCGCCGTCCGGCCCCCGTAGCGTCGGGTGCCCGGACACGCAGACGACCCACTCCTCGCAGCCCTGCTCGTAGTGGTAGGGCCATGTCTTCTCGCCCGGGGGGAGCTCGTAGAGCGTCCCGCCGAGAAGCGACGCGCCGAGCCGCGGCCCGATCACGGCGCGCCGATGCCGGTAGCCGTCGCGGTCGTTCGCCGCGTCCCACTCCTGCTCGGCGTTCAGGTTGAAGACGTTCACGCCACGTTCTGGTAGCAGAGCGCCTGGAACGAGCGCCGGTGGATCTCGGAGGGGCCGCGCTCGCGGACGACGGCCGAGTGGCCGGGGGTGATGTAGCCGACGTGGGAGTGGAAGCCGTACGCGGGATAGAGCGCGGCGGCTCGGCGCATGTACCTGTCCCGGACGACCGCCTGGTGCGGCGGCGCGGTCGGCCCGAGCCGGAAGCCGTCGACGAGGCACGCCTCCGCCGGCGGCGAGAGCGCGTGCAGCATCGCCCGCAGGCCCGCCAGGTTGGAGCGGTGGAGGCCGGTCTCGTCGATCTCGCGCGGCGAGATGACCCGGACGGCGATCCGCTCTGCGCAGCCGACGACCGCGCGGAAGAGCTCCTCGCGCTGCGGCTCCGTGCACTGCTTCGAGTCGTTCAGGAACGCGAGCGGCCGGACGCGGTGGTCGCGCAGACAGCCGTAGTCCAGGAGGACGCCGGCGACGACGAGCGGCCCCGCGAGCGGCCCACGGCCCGCCTCGTCGGTGCCCGCGACGAGCCGCGCACCCAGACGACGGTCGAAGCGAAGCAGCCGCTGGCCGGTCCGGCGAGGCACGCGCGCGAGCATACCGCCGGCGACGGCGGCCTCTGTGCCGACTCCGTCACAAGACGGTCCACGGCCTGAACGTCGTAGCCATCTCGTCAGCGGCTCCAGCTTGGTAGGCCGACGTCGCGTGCGATCAGGCGAGCCGGCCCGCCTTTGGCAGGTACGAGCTCGACCCGAGTCCGCCTCCAATCCGGGCCGTCGAGCTGGACCCAGACGAGGACGAAACGGCCGTCTCTCGAGATGTCGATGGCGCTCGCGTAGCCGAGGTAGCCGTGGTGGCCCAGGCTCCGGATCGAGCCGCTGCCGCCCACGACGTAGACGAACTCGCCGTTATGGGTCGGACTCACTGCGAGGAGAGTTCCACCGTCTCGAGACCACGCCACGGCCCTCAGGCCCATCCGGTCGTCCGTAACGGCCGGCTTCAATCGTGCCGTCAGGACTCTGCGACCCGTCCCGTCCCGGAAGATCCGCCAGATCCTGTGCTTGCCCCAGACTTGATCGTGGAAGAAGGGACCCAAGGGACCCTCTCGTCGCGAGTAGGCGATCGAGCCGTCGGGCCCCCAGAGAGGCCGGCTGCTCCGATCGTCCCATGTCAGGCGCCGGAGGGCTCCACCATCCCTCGCGCTGACGTAGACGTCACTGTCCTCGTCCGAGGTGCTCATCGCGAAGGTCAACCGCTTGCCGTCGGGAGAGAAGTCGAACCCGAGAATGCGCGGCGCGACGGCGATCCGGCGCTGCTTTCCCGTCGTCCGGTCGACGGTGACGAGCTGCTCGTCGTAGTTCGGCGCGGCCGTGAGACCGACAGTTGCAAGGTGTCGCGAGTCTGGTGACCACGACGGCGGATCGACGTTTTTGGCGAGCAACCGCATCCGCCCTCCGTCGGCGTTGATCACGTACAGGGAACACGCGTTGCAGGGATAGAACGCGACCCAGTGTCCATCCGGAGAGATCTCCGGCTCCTCGCCGCGAACGAGGAAGCGCTCGTGGCGTCCATCGCGATCGGCGACCAAGTTCTTCTCGCCCTTGGCGAAGACGATCCGCGACACGTATCTCGGCTGGGACTTCGGATGCTCGCCGCTCGAGCACCCCGTGCTGAGAAGCAGAAGCGAGACGACAACCGTGAGCCGGCGAAGCCGCATCCGGCTCATCGTGACGAGCGGCCGGAAGTCGCCGGCCGCTAGATCACGTTCAGGTCTCTACCCGGCCGCGGGCGTCTCGGCCTCGGCCGTCTCGACCGGCTCGGCCTCCAGCTCGGGCACGTCTTCCGGCTCGGTCGCCGCCGGTGCCTCCTCCCTGCGCCGTAGCGCTTCTCGCGCACGCGCGCCTTCTTGCCGACCTTCCCGCGCAGGTAGTAGAGCTTCGCGCGGCTCACGTCGCCGATCGCGACGACCTCGATCTTGTCGATCTTCGGCGAGTGGAGCGGGAACGTCCGCTCGACGCCGACGCCGAACGACTGCTTCCGCACGGTGAACGTCTCGCGCGCGCCCGAGCCTTGGCGCTTGAGGACGATGCCCTCGAAGACTTGGATCCGGCTGCGTTGGCCCTCGATGACGCGAAAGTGCACGCGGACGGTGTCCCCCGCCTTGAACTTCGGGAGGCCTTCGCGCAGCTGGGCGCGCTCGAGTGTCTCGATGACGTCGGACATGCCAGAGGAGGCCTCGCGGGCCGCGGGAATGCTAGCGCACGACGATTCGCGTGGGCGGCCAATACGTGGCGACGACGCGGGCAATCAGATTCTTGCGCGGCACGGGCCCGAACACGCGTGAGTCACAGGACTGCGACCGCGCGTCACCGAGCAGGAAGTACGACCGGGGCGCCACACGCCGAAGCCGAATCGTCTGGTGGTCGCGCAGCTTCACGTAGCGCTCCACGAGCCGCTTGCCGTTCACGTAGACCGAGCCGTTCCGCTCGGCAAAGGTCTCCCCCGGCAAGGCGATCACACGCTTGACGAAGACCCCGCCCGCGCCACACGTCGCGGCGCCCTTCGGCGGCGGCCGGAAGGCGACGATGTCGCCGCGGCTCACGCCCCTGAACGGCCACCGCAGGCGAATGGCGAGCAAGCGGTCCGAAGCCTTGCCGGTACAGCCGAGCGCCGGCGCGGCGCAGCGAAGAGTCGGCTCCATGGCCGCCGACGGGATCCGGTACAGCTTGGCGTAGGCGACGAAGAAGACGACGACGGCGACGAAGACGACGACGAGGAGCGCGACGAGCGCCCGGATCATCAGTGGATCGAGATGCGGTTCGGAGGCCAGTACGTAAAGAAGACCTCGCCGATCAACAGCTTCCGCGGCACGGTCCCCCAAACCCGGGAGTCGCATGACGCCGCGCGGTTGTCGCCCATCATGAAGTACCGGCCCGGGCGGATCTTGATCGGCTTCTTCGTCTCGTGGTCGCGGCGATCGGACCTGATGTACGGCTCGTCCAGCCGCTTCCCGTCGATGTAGACGTACCCGTTGCGCTCCGACCACGCGTCGCCGGGGAGGCCGATGATCCGCTTTACGAAGACGCCGCCCGCTCCGCAGCGTTGCCTGGCCGCCTGCGGTGTGTTGAAGACGACGATCTCGCCCCGCTTCGGGTCGCGGAAGTGGTAGATGAGCCGGTCGGCGAGCACGCGATCCGAGAAGCGCGCCTCGCAGCCCATCCCCGGCCGCGCGCAGTGCAGCGTCGGCTCCATCGACGAGGACGGGATCCGGTACGGGTTGACGACGTAGAACTTGACCGCGAACACGATCCCGACCGCGCCGACGATGGTCAGGATCCAGTCGAGGGCGATCCTCGTCCGGCGCGAGAGGCCGAGACGGTCGAGCGGCCCTCTCATCGGGCGGTTCGCGCTCGGCTCTGCTCCTGCCGCCACCCGGCGATCCGAGCGTGGTCGCCGGAGAGGAGCACCTCGGGCACGCGCCAGCCGCGGAACGCGGCCGGGCGCGTGTATTGCGGGTACTCGAGCCCACCCGCGAGCTCGCCGGAGAAGCTCTCGAAGGCGCCCGACTCGGCGCGGATCGCGCCCGGCAGGCGGCGGGCGACCGCATCGAGCACCACCATCGCCGGCAGCTCGCCGCCGGAGAGCACGTACGGGCCGATCGAGATCGCGTCCGACGCGAGGTGGGCGACGATCCGCTCGTCGAAGCCCTCGGAGCGCGACGAGAGCAGCGTGAGCCGCTCCTCGCCGGCGAGCTCCTCGACCACCTCCTGCGTGAGCTGCCGCCCCTGCGGGGTCAGGGCGACGACGCGGTGCTCGGGCACGCCGCCGTAGACCGCGTCGAGGGCCGCCGCGACGACGTCGACCCGTAGGACGAGACCGGCTCCGCCGCCGTAGGGCTCGTCGTCCACCTCGCCCGAGCGGAGCGGCGTCGAGTCGCGGTAGTTGACGAGGCGCAGGT
The DNA here is from genome assembly GCA_005885565.1 of Actinomycetota bacterium. Taxonomy (GTDB): domain Bacteria; phylum Actinomycetota; class Thermoleophilia; order Gaiellales; family Gaiellaceae; genus AC-50. The sequence goes on along the minus strand of VAXK01000148.1, from coordinate 2,605 downwards.
CGAGCTCCGAGCCCAGCACGGTGGCAAGCGGCCGCTGTTCGCACAACCAGGCGAACGCGCTCGGGACCTGGGTGAAGACGTCGAGCTGCAAAGGACGGCCGGCCGGAGGTTACCCGGGCGCCGCGAAGCCACGCATTACGAGGATGCGGCCTGCGTCGAGGTCGATCGCGCGGACGCACGCCTCGACGAGCGGCAGGTCGAGCCCGGTATCGAGCTCGAGCACGTCGTTGGCGGGATACGGCACGACGTCCCGCACGCGCCCGAGCCGCTCCCCTCCCTCCTCGACGACCTCGAGGCCCTGGAGCTCGAAGACGTAGTAGGCGTCGGCGGCGAGAGCTGGGAGCGAGGCCCGTGGGATCTCGAGGCTCGCGCCTCGCGGCGGGTCGCGGTCGAGGCGGACGACGGGGCGTCCACCGGCTCGCTTCGACTCGACGATGCGGGCCGGCTCGCCGTCGACGAGCAGGTCGGCGCCGACCGCGAGCCGCTCCGGGGCCTCGCTCGCGTCCTCGACGACGAAGGCGCCCTCGCGCCCGTGCGGCCTGCCGACGCGGCCGATCGAGACGAGCTCAGTCACGGACGAGGCTCTCGAAGTAATCCGCGGCCTCCTGCCGCGAGGCCTGCGGGTACTCGTAACCGCCGAGCTTGGTCGCGTCGTACTCCGTGCGGCGGAGCTCGACCTCCGGGCCGAGGAGGGCCCAACACGCTCCGGGCTCGTCCTCGTAGGGCATCCCGACGCTGCCGGCGTTCACCCAGCGGACGCCGCCGACACGCCGGTCCTCCTGGATGTGCGTGTGGCCCGCGACGACGGCGTCGACGGTCACGCCCTCGAGGATCCGCCGCAGCCGCTCCTCCGGCGTGAGCGGCGTGACGATGTCCAGGTCGTTCTGCGGCGTGGCATGGCAGAAGAGGACCCGGCCGAGCCCCTCGACGTCGAGCTCGACACGCTCCGGCAGGCCGTAGACGAAGTCAACCTGCTCGTCGCTCAGCGCCGCACGGAGCCGCTCGAGCTCGCCCGGCGGCGGCCCCGCCTCGCGCGGCGGCGGCTGCTCGACCAGCTCGCGCTCGGCGTTGCCGCGCAGCCAGCGCACACGGTCACCGAGGTCGCGCAGGCGTTCGACGGTCTCCGCCGGGAAGGGGCCGCCGACCACGTCGCCGCCGACGACGATCAGATCTGCGTCCCCTACCTCCGCGAGCACGGCCTCGAGCGCCGGCAGGTTCCCGTGGACGTCGTAGAGCGCGGCGACGCGCTTCAATCCACTATTTCAAGGACGATCCGGCGCCCTTCGTGGGCGCCGCCGGCGCGGACGAGCGTGCGGAGCGCGCGGGCGATCCGGCCCTGGCGGCCGATCACCTTGCCGACGTCGTCTGCCGCGACGTGCAGCCGGAGCACGAGCGCGCCGTCCTCCTCGACCTCCTCGACGCGTACGGCGTCAGGCTCGTCGACGAGCCGCCGCGCCAGGTAGTCGAGGAGGTCTCTCACCCCAGGTTCTTGATCTTCAAAAGCCGCGAGACCGTGCCGGAGGGCTGCGCCCCCTTCGAGAGCCAGTCGCGCACCTTGTCCTCGTCGAAGTCGATCGTCGACGGGTCGGTCTGCGGGTTGTAGCGCCCCACGATGTCGATGAACTTGCCGTCGCGCGGCGAGCGCGAGTCGGCGACCACGACGCGGTAGATCGGGTTCTTCTTCGAGCCGACCCGCGTCAGTCTCATCCGGACCGCCATGTCACCTCCGTGACCTCGATTTCTTCTTGCGCTTGCGGGACGAGCTGCCGGGACGGGGCGTGAGGCCCGGGCCGTTCGGCGCCGGCCCCGCCGTCATCCCGGGGAGCGCCGGCATCTTGCCCTTGCTCATCCCCTTCATCATCTTCTCCATCTGCTTGCGCGCCTCGAGCAGCTGGTTCACCTGCTGGACGGTGGTGCCGCTCCCGCGCGCGATCCGCAGGCGGCGGCGGCCGTCGATCAGCCGCGGCAGCTGCCGCTCCTGCGGCGTCATCGAGAGCACGATCGCCTCGACGCGCGCGAGCTGCTTCTCGTCTATCTGGTCGAGCCCGTCGAGCTGCTTGCCGAGCCCCGGGATCAGCTTCAGGACGCCCTGGAGCGGGCCCATCCGCCGCAGCATCTTGTAGCTCTTCAGGAAGTCGTCGAAGGTGAACTGGCCCTTCATCATCCGGGCCTCGAGCTCCTCGCGCTCGTCCTCCTCGACCGCCGCCTCGGCCCGCTCGATCAGCGAGAGGACGTCGCCCATGCCGAGGATGCGCGACGCCATCCGGTCGGGGTGGAAGTACTCGAGCTGGTCGAGCTTCTCCCCGACGGACGCGAGCTTGATCGGCTTGCCCGTGACGGCCTTCACCGAGAGCGCCGCGCCGCCGCGCGCGTCGCCGTCGAGCTTCGTCATGACGACGCCGTCGAAGGCGACGCGCTCGAGGAACGCCTCGGCGACCGCGACCGCCTCCTGGCCCGTCATCGCGTCGAGGACGAGCAGCACGTTCGTCGGCTTGGCCTCGTTGCGGACGGCGACGAGCTCGTCCATCAGCTCCTCGTCGACATGGAGCCGCCCGGCGGTGTCGACGATCACGACGTCGAGCGCGTCCTCGCGCGCACGCTCGAT
>VAXK01000147.1 GCA_005885565.1 Actinomycetota bacterium | reverse complement strand
CGACTCAGGCATGCGTCTCCTGGAGGGCGTTTCGAGGGTCAGAAACCGAAGCGCGAAGGCGCTTCAGAAGCCGCGCCAGTGTATCGAAGCCCGGCGCGACGAAGCCCATGCGCGCGAGGCGAGCGTCCTGCTCGAGCGCCGCCACCCGGGCGGCGTGGTCGAGGCTTCAGCTGTACGAGCTGACGAGCGACGGGATCACTCTCGTACCGTACCCGCGGAGCGCTCTTTATTACATTTGCTGCGCGCCGGGAGGCGGGAGCTCGCTTCCCGGGCGGAGGAGCGCGGCGCGCATTCCCCGTTGCAGCGTGAGGTCGCTGTTCGGGGCGGCCAGCGTGCCGGAGGACGGCAGGTTGAAGAACGCCGCGAAGCCGAGCGCGACGGCCGCGACCGTGGCCGCCACCGCGCCGACGGGGCGGAAGAGCATGCGCCGCCGCCCGCGCGGGAGCGCGATCGGATGCTCCGGGCGCTCGAGCGGCGCCGTCCGGACGAGCCGGCTCGTGAGCTCGACGTCGCTCTCGAACGTCCGGCACGCCGCGCAGCGAGCCAGATGCGACTCGAGCATCTTCTCCGCGAGCTCCGAGAGCTCGCCGTCGAGCCGGAGCGAGATCCACTCGCGGCTGCGCTCGCAGAGGACGCTATGCCCTGGCACGAAGCTCATCACGGACTCTGACGACGGGTGGGAGCCATAGTTAGGGAGGGCGGTCGAATCAAAGCAGACCAGTCCGACTATCGACCGCGACCCCGATGACGATGAGCACGAATCCGAGCGCGACGAAGAGCGCGGATTCGTTCAGGCTGTCCTCGCGCTCGAGCGGCGTCGCCCAGCGCATGATCCGCGACCCGAAGAGCATCGGCCCCGTCCCCTTCGGGCGCACCGGCCCGCGGTTGCCGATGAAGAAGCCGGCGATGAGCATGAACGAGCCGACAAGATAGAAGCCGATGGCGACGGCGCGACTCACCGACCCGCCGCCGAGGAGGCCGCCCAGGAGCGAGAGCACCGCCGTGACACCGGCGATCCCGGCCAGCAAGACGAGGAAGCGGCGGATCGCCGCCTTGAGCACTACGAAACGCGCCCGCCGGTCGCGTGCCGGATCTCGTCCTCGGTCATCGGCCAGCGCTCGAGCGGGTAGTGGCACGCGGCGACGTGCCCGTCGCCGAAGGACTTGAGCGGCGGCGTCTCGACGTCGCAGTGGCCCTCGCGGAAGCGCGGGCAGCGTGGGTGGAACCAGCACGCGCTCGGCGGGTTGATCGGGCTCGGCACGTCGCCCTCGAGCACGATGCGCCGCCGCTCCCGGCCGACCTCGGGGTCCGGGATCGGGACGGCGGAGAGGAGCGCGCCCGTGTACGGGTGCTTCGGCTCCGCGTACAGATCGGTGCGCGACGCGATCTCGACCGCGTGGCCGAGGTACATCACCATCACGCGGTCCGAGATGTGACGCACGACGTTCAGGTCGTGTGCGATGAAGACATACGTCAGGCCGAAGGAGCTCTGGAGGTCCTTGAGCAGGTTGAGGATCTGCGCCTGGACCGAGACGTCGAGCGCCGAGACGGGCTCGTCGCAGACGATCAGCTTCGGGTTGACGGCGAGCGCCCGCGCCACCCCGATCCGCTGCCGCTGGCCGCCGGAGAACTCGTGCGGGAAGCGGTTGTAGTGCTCCGGGTTCAGCCCGACGACCTCGAGCAGCTCCTGGACGCGCTTCTTGATCTCCGCCTCGGTGCCCATCTTGTGCACCTCGAGCGCCTCGGCGACTATGAAGCCGACGCGCTTGCGCGGGTTCAGCGACGCGTACGGGTCCTGGAAGATCATCATCATCTCGCGCCGGTACGGACGCATCTCGGCGCGGGACAGGCGCGTGATGTCGCGGCCGTCGAAGACGATCCGGCCGCCCGTCACGTCGAGGAGGCGCATGACGCAGCGCGCCATCGTCGACTTGCCGCAGCCGGACTCGCCGACGACGCCGAGCGTCTCGCCCTGGCGGACCGCGAAGGAGACGCCGTCGACGGCCTTCACCGCGGCGACCTGCTTCTGGAAGATGATTCCGCGCGTGACGGGGAAGTACTTCTTCAGGTCCTCGACGACGAGGAGCTCGTCGCCGCGCACGCCGCCGTTCGTCGCCGCGGCGACGGGGACGGTCGCCTCGGCCAACGCTTAGCTCGCCTCCGCCATCGTGCCCGCCAGCACCTTCGCCGCCTCGCGGTCCTTCGTCGCGACGTCGAGGTGGCACGCCTGGACGTGGTCGGCCTCGTCGCCGGCAGGTAGGAGCTCCGGCTCGACCGTCTTGCAGATTCCCATGACGTAGGGACAGCGGGGATGGAACCTGCAGCCGCGCGGCGGGTTGAGGAGGGACGGCGGCTGGCCCCGGATCTGCACCAGGCGCTCCACGTCGGCGTCGAGACGCGGCAGGGAGCCGAGGAGGCCCCAGGTGTACGGGTGGTGCGGCCGCTTGAAGAGGTTGTCGACCGGCGCGTGCTCGGCGACCTTCGCCGCGTACATGACGACCACGTCGTCGGCGACCTCGGCGATCACGCCCAGGTCGTGCGTGATGATGATGATCGCGCTGCCGAAGTCCTTCTGGAGGTCGGTCATCAGCGTGAGGATCTGCGCCTGGGTCGTCACGTCGAGCGCGGTCGTCGGCTCGTCGGCGATCAAGAGGTCGGGGTCGTTGACGAGCGCCATCGCGATCATCACGCGCTGGCGCATGCCGCCGGAGAACTGATGCGGGTAGTCGTCGATCCGTCGCTCCGCGCGCGGGATGCCGACCGCGTTCAGCAGCTCGAGCGCGCGCGCTCGCGCCTGCCGCTTGGTCACGTCGCGGTGGAGCTGGATCGCCTCGACGAGCTGGGCGCCGATCCGGTGCACCGGGTTCAGCGACGTCATCGGGTCCTGGAAGATCATCGCGATGTCGTTCCCGCGGATGTCGCGCAGGCGGCTCGAGCTCATCGCCAGCAGGTTCTCGCCCTTGAAGATCGCCTCGCCGCTCGAGATCGTGTTCCGCTTCGGGTTGAGGCCCATGATCGTCAGGCAGGTGACGCTCTTGCCCGAGCCCGACTCGCCGACGATCCCGAGCGTCTGCCCCTTCTCGATCGAGAAGCTGACGCCGTCGACGGCCTTCACGATCCCGTCGTCGGTACGAAAGTGGGTCTTGAGGTCGCGGACCTCTAGGAGCGCCATTACTCCTCCTCGTCAGGCGCCGCTTGCGGTGCCTGACCATCAGGACGTGCGGGCTTTGCCCGTGCGTCCGTCTGAAATGACCGGTCGAGCCGTTCGGAGGGTTTCACGGCCGACGCTCTAAGTCAGCCTGATCCGCGGATCGATCCAGGCGTAGAGGAGGTCGACGACGAGGTTGAAGACGATGATCGCGAGCGTCGCGAACACGATCACCCCTTCCACCGTCGGGATGTCGTTGTTGTTCAACCCGAAGATGGCCGTCTTGCCGAGGCCCGGCAGGCTGTACACCGTCTCGGTGAACACCGCCCCGCCGAGCGCGAGGCTGATGTCCATCCCGAGCATCGTCACGACCGGGAGCATGGCGTTCCGCAGGATGTGCGAGCGCAGGACGAGGTGCTCCGGCGCGCCCTTCGAGCGCGCGGTGCGCACGTAGTCCTCGTTCATCGTGTCGAGGACGTTGGCGCGGATCATCCGGACGTAGAGCGCCGCGAAGAGGATCGCGAAGGTCGCCCATGGGAGGACGAGGTGGTAGGCCCACTGCACCGGACCGCCGCAGTCCGTCGAGGGGTTGATGAAGTCGCAGTAGCCGGTGATCGGCGTCCACCCGAGCTTGAAGCCGAAGAAGTACGCGAAGATCAGGCCGATCCAGATCGGATGCGCCGAGATCCCGATCAGGACGAACGTCATCGACGCTCGGTCGAGCAGGGATCTGGGTCTCAGCGCGGAGAGGATGCCGATCGGAAGCGCGAGCAGCATCCAGAAGATCGCTCCGCCGAAGACGAGCGAGGCGGTGACCGGCGCGGCGTTGCCGACGATCGAGTTGACGCTCTGCCGGTTCGCGAACGAGAAGCCGAGGTTCTGGTGGATGACCAGCCGGTCGAGGAACTTCGCGTACTGGACGTAGAACGGCCGGTCGGTGCCGAGGAAGTGCGCCGCGCGCTTCACGTCGGCGTCGGTCGCGGCCTTGCCGGCGACGAGCTTCGCGGGGTCGTTCGGGATGAGGAAGAAGAGGACGTAGGCGACGAGCGTCACCGCGATGAACAGCACCGCAGCCCAGATCACTCGACGTGCGAGATACCTGACCACGGCTTAGACCTCCCGCCTCCAGAAGTGGTCGCCGGCGTGCACGGTGCCGAAAGACTTTACCTCAGCTGGGCTTTTCCTAATCGCCATTCGGCTCCCGAGACACGTGAGGCGCCGGCTCAAATCGCCGGCGCCTCACGCGCAGTCCTACTCCGAGCTCGTCCCTCCTACTTGAGGAAGAAGGTGTTGAGGTCGGCGCTTGCGTTGGCGGGCTGGAAGAGGTAGCCGCCAGTCCGCTTGGACACGAACTCGCGCTCGTTGCGGTTGTCATAGGACGCCCACGGAGCGTAGTTCTTGGTGATCATCACGTCGAGGTTGCCGTACGCCTTGTAGCGGGCAGCGCCCGTCTTCAGGTTGGCAGCCGCGAGCAGCTTGTTCACCTTCGCGTTGTTGAAGTACGCGAGGTTGTTGTTGTTCTCGGCGTGGATCGAGTTCCCGTCGAGCAGGATGTTCAGGAAGTCGTACGGATCCGGGTAGTCCTGGTTCCAACCAGAGACTCCGGCGTCGAACGGCTCGCCCTTGGTGCCCATCGCCGTGTAGATGGCGCCACCGACGAAGTTCTTGATGTTCACGTCGCAGCCCATCTGGCTCAGGTTGTACTTGAAGACCTGAGCGATGCCCTGACCGATCGGGCTCGTGGTCGTGTACAGCGTGACGCTCTTGCAGGAGTTGCCCGCAAGCTTCTTCGCGGTCTTGTAGTCGGCGCCCTTCAGCGGGTACGCCTTCACGTCCTTGAAGCCACCCATGCCCGGAGGCAGGATCTGGTCGGTCCGCTTGCCGGCGAACGCACCGCGGACGCGGAGCATGGCCGGGCGGTCGATCGCGAAGTTCGCCGCCTTGCGGAGCTTGACGCTCGAGAACGTCGGCCGCGAGGTGTTGAGCGCGATGTAGTCGGTCTCGACCAGCGGGTGGACCTGGTACTGGCCCTTGTTCACGCCGTACCGCTTGGCGAGGTCGGCGTGCGCCGACGGGGGCAGACCGCCCATGTCGTAGTCACGCTGGTTCGACCGCACCTGCAGGAGGCTCTGATCGACGTCGGTGTTGATCTCGATGTCGAACGTGTCGATGTTCCGGGGCCGGTTGCCGTGGTAGTACTTGTTCTTCTTCAGAACCAGGTGGCGGCTCCGGATATAGCTGGAGATGTAGTACGGGCCGGCCGACGGGTACACGGTCACGCCGTGCGGGTCGACCTTGGTCTTCGTCGAGATGGCCTGGAAGAACGGCATCGCGAGCTTCGAGAGCATGCCGCCGTCCGGGTGCGTCAGCCGCAGGATGAACTTGTTCCCGCGGGCGACAGCCCCGGGCACGTTCGCCGGGTTCTTCCCGCCGTCGACGGCATTCGTGTAGCCGACGACGTCGTCCATGAACGGCGTGGCCGGCGACTGCTGCGCCTTCGTCGCGGAGCGATCGAATGCCCACTTGAAGTTCTTCGCGGTCACGGCCGAGCCGTCGGAGAAGCGGAGACCCTTGCGGATGGTGAACGTGTAGGTCTTCCCGTTGTTCGAGATGATCGGCATCGCGACTGCGGCCTCCGGGATGAGCCGAGCCCCAGCGGGGGCGGCCTTGTCCGGATAGTTCACGAGCTTGAGGCCGGTGGCGTACTCCACCTGCCAGCCGATCACGTAATAGGAAAGAGACGGATCGCTGAAGTCGAGATCCGTGTCCGACATGTTCAACCGCATGGTGCCGCCCTTCTTGGCGGCCTGGCTGCTGGACGCCGCGTGCGCGAAGCCCGCGACGACGAGCAGCAGTGCTCCGAGCGCGGCCATGGAGACCGTAAGCCAGAGCCTTCTGTGCATGTGACTCCTTTCCAGGTCGAAAGCCGACGGAACGCCGTCGGCCAGGCGCATGGAATGCATCCTCAGGCGCTAAGACGAGGACGCGTCGGGTTTGTTAGAGGCCCGCTTCCTAGTGCGCGCTTCGAGGATCGAACGCGTCGCGCAACCCGTCGCCGAGGAGGTTGAAGGCGAGGGTCGTGAACAGGATCGCAAGACCAGGCCAGACCATCAGCCACGGCTGGGTCAGGTAGTACGTCGGGCCGTCCGAGAGCAGGCTTCCCCAGCTCGCGGTGGGCTGCTTGATCCCGATCCCGAGGAACGAGAGACCGGCCTCGAGGAGGATGAACTGCGCGACGGTGATCGAGGAGAGGACGATGATCGGCGCCACGAGGTGCGGCAGCAGGTGCGAGCGCACGATGCGGAGGTCGCTCGCGCCCACCATGCGTGCGGCTTCGATGAACTCCTTCTCCCGCAGCGACAGCACCTGGGCGCGCACGATGCGCGCGGGGTAGAACCACCCGAAGAACCCGAGCACCAAGACGAGCGTCACCACCCCCTTGCCGAGGAAGCCGAGGGTGATGTTGTCCAGCCGGTCGCCGACCGTGCTCGCGAGCGCGATGATGAAGAGGAGCAGCGGGAACGCCATCACGATCTCGGTCACGCGGGAGACGATGGTGTCGATCCACCCCCCGTGGTAGCCGGCGATCGAGCCCATCACGACGCCGATCAGCATGCTGAGGAGCGTCGCCCCGATCGCCACCTCGAGCGAGACCTGCGCTCCGTAGAGGAGCCGGAGGAACTCGTCCCGTCCGAGCTGTCCGTCGCCGCCGAGGAGGAACAGCGTGTGCGGAAAGTGCCCGACCGCCCCCGCATACGGCACCGTCGAGACGTGCGTCCACGGTCCGACGGGCAGCAGCGTCTGCGGATTGGTGCCGCCGGCGAAGAGGTCGTTCGGGCCGTGGCCCAGGAGCCGCGCGGCGATCGGCGCGCCGGCGAACGCGGAGAGGAAGAGGAAGATGATGAAGAGACCGCCGCCGATCGCGACCTTGTCGCGCCTGAAGCGCCGCCACACCTGCTCCCAGTAGCCACGCGCGCGTACCGGCTGGAGCTCACCGAGCTCCGTCCCGGTCTCGATCGCGACTGCCGCGGCGAGCCCCGCTCCTGAGGAAAGGATCTCCGGGGAATGCTGTTCGGTAGCCATCGGGGTCGCGGAGATGCGGCAGGCGCAATGCTGCCGCATCTACTGGGACTCTAAACCACGTTCGAAGTTAGCACACGCTCCAGGTCAGGCTCGTCGGCCGATCGGTTGGGCCTCGGCGGCCGCTCCGGCGCCGTTCTCCGCCCGTCTTCGCTGCTCGCGGGCCATCTCCTCGACGTGCCTCAGCGAGCCCGGCACGCGCCGGTCGAGCACGCGTCCCGTCGGGTCGAGGACGTACGCCTGCGGCGTCGCCCGGTTGTCGAGCGCCGTCGTGGCCTCGCCCTCGCGCTCGTAGAGCACCCGCAGCGTGGCCGGGTACGGCGTCTCCGGCTCGGCATTCGTGACGAGGACGAGCGGGACGCCGCCGACCGCGCCGCCGACGGCGTCGAGCTCTCCGGCGAGCTTGGTGCATGCCGCGCAGTGGTTCGACATGACGAGGAGGAGGGTCGGCTCGCTCACGAGCTCGGCGAAGGGGACCCGCCGGCCCTCCGCGTCGTCGAGGTCGAACGGGGCGACCGTCGAGTCGACGGCCGCGCCGAAGTCGGCGGGCGCGGCGGACAGCCGCCTCTCCATCCCTTCGAGGACGCCGCCGATCCGCCGGACGATGCCGAGCACGGTGAACGTCACGACGAGCACGGCCAGCCACAGCACCGCATAGGCCGCGATCCAGGGGGCGCTCACGACCGCTCCTCTTCGGCCGCGACGAGACGGGCGACGCGGCGCCAGTCCTGTGCGAGCGAAACGGTGACGATCGCGAGGGACGTCGCGAAGAGGAGCGCGAGCGCCGACCCCGACGCGACGTCTGCCTTCGGCGTGCCCGGCAGGAGCCGGTCGAGCGCGAGCGCGCTCGGCTGCACCACGAGGACGACGATCGCCGTCGCCGTGAGGACGAGGTTCCGCGCCACCGTCCACCAGGTGATCTGCTTCTGCGCGACCGGGCCGAAGCAGCCACAGTCGATCGTCCGCCCCCGCAGCAGGTTGACCGCGACCGCGGCGGAGAAGGCGACGAGGAAGAGGGCCAGCAGGGTCGCGACCGGCCTCACGCCGAGCCCGACCGCGAGCAGGGCGCCGGCGGCGACCTCGACGGCGGGAAGGGCCCGGCCGATCAGCTCGCCGGCCCGCTCGGGCACGAGCCGGTAGTTCCGCACGGCCTGCGTGAACTCCCGCCGCCGCGGAAGCTTGGCGAGCCCGGACAGCAGGAAGACCAGCGCGAGGCCGAAACGGAATACGACGGCGGCGACCCCCACTGAGCGTCATCCCCTCTGACGGCGTGCCTTCGAGGCAGCACATGCTACGGGTCCAGATGCTCTTTGGCAAATCGGCCCCGGCCTCGAGACCGTGAGCTCAGGCGTTGAGCGCGTCGGCGCCGGCGACGACCTCCAGGATCTCCTGGGTGATCTCCGCCTGGCGGGCGCGGTTCATCGCCAGCGTCAGCGAGTCGATCAGCTCGCCGGCGCTCTTCGACGCGCTTCGCATCGCGGTCATCCGCGCCCCCTGCTCCGAGGCCGAGGACTCGAGCAGCGCGCGGTAGAGCTCCGTCTCGAGGTAGACGGGCAGGAGGCGCGCCAGGATCTCCTCCGGCTCGGGCTCGTAGATGAAGTCGCCGCGGAGCGCGCGCTCCTCCTGCTCCTCCTCCTCGCCGCGCCGCAGGATCTCCTCCGAGATCGGCAGCAGCTCCTGCTCCGTCACACGCTGGACGAGCGGCGACACGAAGCGGTTGTAGACGACGACCACGCGATCGACGTCGCCGTCGACGTACAGCTCGGCGAGCCGGTGCGCGACCGCCTGCGCGTCGGCGTACGACGGCCGGTCGCCGAACCCGCTCCAGGCGTCGTCGACCTCGTAGCGGCGGAAGCGAAGCGTCGACGCGCCCTTGCGGCCGACGACGGCGAAGCGGACCTGCACGCCCTCGTCGCGGAGCCGTCGCTCCAGGGCGAACGAGCGCCGCAGGACCTGCGCGTTGAAGGCGCCGGCGAGGCCGCGGTCGCCGGTGACCGGCACGATCGCCGCCGTCCGCACCTCGCGGCGCTGGAGGAGCGGCAGGCCCCGGAGCGAGGCGCTCGCCCGCGCCGTGCCCGCCATCAGCTCCAGCATGCGGTCGGCGTAGGGCCGCATCGCCTCGATCCGCGCCTGGGCCCGGCGCAGCCGCGCGGCCGCGACGAGCTCCATCGCCCGCGTGATCTTGCGCGTGTTCCGGATCGAGCGGACGCGCCGCTTCAGGTCCTGGAGGGTCGCCACGGCCCGCTAGACGAGGCTCTCCTCGGCCTCGACGTTGAACGTCTGCTTGAACTTCCCGATCTGCTCCTCGAGCCGCTGCTCGAGGTCGTCGGTGAGCTCCTTCTTCTCGCGGATCTCCTTCAGGACCGACTCCTCGGTGCGCATGAACTCCCGCAGCTCGTCCTGGAAGCGCGGCACCTGCGGGACGGGAATGTCGTCGAGGTGCCCGTTCACCGCCGCGTAGAGCGCGACGACCTGCTCCTCCATCGGCCAGGGGTCGTACTGCGGCTGGTTGAGCGTCGCGACCATGCGCTCGCCGCGCGCCAACGTGTCCTGCGTCGCCTTGTCGAGCTCGGAGCCGAACTGCGCGAACGCCTCCAGCTCGCGGTACTGCGACAGGTCGAGCCGAAGGCGGCCGGCGACTTGCTTCATCGCCTTCGTCTGGGCGCTCGCGCCCACGCGCGAGACGGAGATGCCGACGTTGATCGCCGGGCGCACGCCGGAGAAGAAGAGGTCGGACTCGAGGAAGATCTGGCCGTCGGTGATGGAGATGACGTTCGTCGGGATGTAGGCCGAGATGTCGCCGGCCTGCGTCTCGATGATCGGCAGCGCCGTCAGCGAGCCGCCGCCGAGGTCGTCGGAGAGCTTGCACGCGCGCTCGAGCAGCCGCGAGTGGAGGTAGAAGACGTCGCCCGGGAACGCCTCGCGGCCGGGCGGGCGGCGCAGCAGGAGCGAGAGCTGGCGGTACGCGTCCGCGTGCTTCGACAGGTCGTCGTAGATGCAGAGCGCGTGCCGGCCGTCGAAGAGGAAGTGCTCGGCCATCGCGCACCCGGCGAAGGGCGCCATCCACTTGATCGGCGCGGCCTCGTGCGCGGGCGCGGTGACGATCGTCGTGTACTCCATCGCGCCCGCGTCCTGGAGCCGCTCGAAGACGCCGGCCACGGTCGAGGCCTTCTGGCCGACCGCGACGTAGAAGCAGTGCATGTCCTGGCCCCGCTGATTCAGGATCGTGTCGATCGCGATCGCGGTCTTGCCCGTCTGGCGGTCGCCGATGATGAGCTCGCGCTGGCCGCGGCCGACGTTCGTCATCGCGTCGATCGCCTTGATCCCGGTCTGGAGCGGCTCCTTCACCGGCTGCCGGTCGACGACGCCCGGCGCCTTGAACTCGAGCGGGCGCCGCTCGTCCGTCTCGATCGGCCCGCGGCCGTCGAGCGGGTTCCCGAGCGGGTCGACGACGCGGCCCAGGAGCGCCTCGCCGACGGGGACGCTCGCCACGCGGCCCGTGCGGCGGACGGTCTCGCCCTCGCGGACGTGCTCCCACTCGCCGAAGAGCGCAGCGCCGACGTCGTCCTCCTCGAGGTTGAACGCGATGCCGACGACGCCGTGCTCGAGCTCGAGCATCTCCAGTGCGACCGCGCTCTCGAGCCCGTAGACGCGGGCGATCCCGTCGCCGATCTGGAGCACGGTGCCGACCTCCGCGAGGTCGGTCTCGACCTCGTACTGCTCGATCCGCTGGCGGAGGATCGAGGTGATCTCTTCAGGCCGTAGCTTCAAGTCAGCTCCTTGTGACGAGTTCGTGTCGTAGTCGTTCCAATCTCCCGCGCACGGAGGCGTCCACCCGCAGCGAGCCCGCCTGGAGGACGACGCCCCCGATCAGGTCCGGGTCGACGTTCCGGGTCGCCTCGACCTTCAGGCCGGACGCGCGCTCGATCTGCTCCACGATGTGGCGCTCGTCCTCGTCGGAGAGCAGGTGCGCGGTCGTCAGCTCCACCTCGAGCCGGCGCTCCTCGGCGGCGGCCAGGCGCTCGAACTCCTCGTGGATCTCCTCGATCTGGCCGCTTCGCCCCTTCGCCGAGAGGAGGCGGAGGAAGTTGCGCAGGAGCTCGTCCGCGTCGCCGAGGACGTCGTCGAGCGCGGCCGCGCGGGCGCGCGGGTCGACCTGCGGGTTCCGCAGCAGCTCGCGCAGCTCCGGCACCTCCTCGATCGCCGCGACGAAGTCGCCGAGCTCCTCGCGCACGCGCGCGAGCCGGTCGTGCTCCTTCGCCGCGTCGAAGAGGGCGCGCGCGTAGATGCGGCGTGCGACCGCTATGGCGTGGCCTCCTCGAGCGCCGAGAAGTCGAGCTCCGAGACCGCCTCGTCGACGAGGCGCCGGTGATCCTCCGAGTCGAGCACCTTGCCGGTCACCTTCGACGCCGCGACGAGGCTCAGATCCGCGACAGCGGCGCGGATGTCGTCGAGCGCGCGCTGCGTCTCCGCGTCGATCTGGCGGCGGATCTCGTCGAGGCGCCGCTGCCGTTCGGCCTCCGTCTCCTCCTTCACCCGCTCGCGCTGCGAATCGGCGACGCGCCGCGCCTCGGCGAGGATCTGCTCCCCCTCGCTGCGGGCCTGGCTGATGAGGCTTCGGTGCTCCTCGAGCAGCCGCCGCGCCTCCTCGCGCGCCTCCTCCGCGTCCTCGAGCGAACGGCGGATGCGCTCGCGCCGGTCGTCGATCATCTTCTGGATCGGG
>VAXK01000313.1 GCA_005885565.1 Actinomycetota bacterium | reverse complement strand
GACGATGCCGCCCGCGCCTCGCGGCACGTGCTGGTGGTAGGCGGTCGTCCCGGCGGCCGCCACTCGCCCCACCTCCGTCGCCATGTGCACGACCGGCAGGAGGACGGCCACGGCAACCGCCTGGAAGCGCCGGTAGGCCAGCAGCGGTCGCCGTATGAGTCCGGTCGCGCGCCAGCGACGATCGAGGAAGAGGTAGAGGAAGGGCGCGGCGACCAGGAAGCACACCGACGTCTCCTTCTGATAGACGCCGAAGACCCAGAGCACGTAGCCGGCGGCGAGTGGCGGCGTGATGCGCCGCCACGGCGCCCCTGCGAACCACCTCTCGGCTGCGAGCACTAGCAGCAGCACACCGCCGGTCATCCCGCCGACCAGGAGCGGCTCTACGGGCCCGAAGCGGGCGAAGTCCTGGCCGAACGCCGGCGTCGCCAGGACGAGCGCCGGGAGTCCGGCCGCGAACGCGACCCGGGTGCGCAGTCGAACGGAGCGTGGAACGCTCGCGAGCAGGAGAGCCATCGCGCACCCCACGTACAGGAGGATCCTCAGGGTGTTCCAGACGTTCGGCCCGACCAGGCTTCCCGGGGCGCCGAGCGTGTGCCAGACGAGACCGTTCCAGACTGCGACCGACCCCGGGCGGTACCGGTGGGGATCGCCGACCGCGGCAGGATCGTAGGACAGCCGCACGAGTTGCCCCAGCGCGCGGGGCGACCTCGCATAGGCCGACCAGTCGTCCACGAGCGAGAGGTCGCCGATCGTGAAGCGAGGCGACACGATCAGCATCGCGAGCCCCGATACCGCGACGAAGGCGGCGGCGGTGGTCGCATGTGCGCGAGAACGAGCGGCGCGAAGAGACCACTCGCGGGAGGTCCACAGGGAAGCGTCGACGGACAAGAGATGCCTAGGTGCGCGCGGAGTGCGGTGCCGGAATCGCTCGGGCGGCGCGGCTCGACAGCAACCTCGGCGAGATCGCGAGAGCGACCGTCGCGGCTGCGATCGCGTACGCAGCGAGGATCCGGCCAACCGAGCCGCCGCTGTCCTGCCGGGCCACCAGCCAGAACGCGAGCGGCACGAACCAGGCGGCGCTCGCTCGCCGGCGGTAGAGCGCGACGACGACGAAGAGCAGCGCGAAGTAGTGCAGCCAGACGATCGGCGAGACGACGAGCGCCGCTCCCACCGCGACCGCGAACGAGCGCCGGTCTCCGTCCGCGCGGCGCGCGACCAGGACGATCGCGGCGACGGCCGCGAGCGTGAGCACGACCAGCGCGACGTGGGCAGGCCCGCTCGAGACTCCGAGCAAGCGCAGCAGCGCGAACGGCGAGTAGCTGCGCCCTTGCTGCGCCGAGGCGATCTCGCCGATGTGGCGCGGGTACGTGAGCATGCCGTCGAAGCCGATCACGGCCCAGCAGCCGACCGCGAGCACGACGCCCATCACCACGCTCGTCGCCGCGGCGCGGAAGCGTCGCGTCGCCACGAGCCAGATCAGCAGCGGCCACAGGAAGACCTTGGTCGCGACGACGGCCGCGACCGCGGCGGCGACGACCAGGCGACGATCGCGGTAGCGCCATGCGACGGCCGCGCCGAGCGCGAGCAAGGTCGACAGCGCGCCGAGCGTCGTCGTGCTGGCGATCGGCAGCCAGCCGAGCGCGAGGCCGTAGCAGCGCCAGTCGCGGACGCCGAGGACCCGGAGCCCGCCAATGACGGCCGCGATCGCAGTGACCGCGAAGGCCGCGACCGCGACGTGCCACGGAAGCGCGCCGAAGGGCGCCATCAGGATCGCCGCCGGCGCGGGGTAGACGAACGGGTAGGGCGAGTGCCCGACGACGACGTCGTGCCCGGCCTTCCAGAGGATGTGCAGGTCGAACAGGAACCCGCCGTCGGGGAAGTACTTGCCGTCCATCGTGAACGGGTGCGCGCGGTAGTCGCCGACGACGTACTGGGCGACCATGATCGGCGCGACGAGCGCCGGGAAGGTGCAGAGCGCAAGCTCCGCCACCCCCCGGACGTATGAGCCCATCCGGCCTGTCCGGCGAGAAACAGCCGACACGCCAGTAGCTTTGGTCTTCCGGCCGCGAGGCGCGTCCGTCGTCCGGCTAGCCGCTCCTAACCTTTCGTGGGTTGGGCCTGCCGAGCCTGCGGAGTTCCATTTCGACAGGCGATGGCGGAGCAGCTCGACGCAGTGGTGTCCGCGCCGGTTCCGGTCGCTCCGGGAACGGCGATCGGCTTCCCTCGAGGAGGCGCGTCGGTCCGTGCGCGCGCCGTCGCCGTCGCCGACCTGCTCGGCCGGGAGGCGTTCCTCGTCGTCCTCTTCGCCATCTACGTCGTCGGCCTGACGTGGAACCTGCCGAGCCACATCGCATCCGACACGTGGATGACCTTCGCGTACGGGAGCGAGGTCGTCCACCACGGCCTGCCGCACCACGACGTTCTCACCGTCTGGGCGCACGGGCGGACCTGGATCGACCAGCAGTGGCTCGGCCAGCTCGTCTTCTACGGCGCGTACGCGCTCGCCGGCATTCGCGGCGCGATCGCCGTGCAAACCGTGTGCCTGACCGCGGCGATGGCCCTCGCGATCGTCGCCGCCCGAAGGCACGGAGGCTCCACCCGCAGCGTCACCTGGATCACCCTCGGTTCGTTCCTCGTCGTCGCCTGGGGGTCGTGGACGCTGCGGGTGCAGAGCCTCGTCTTCCCGCTCTTCGTCGCGCTGCTCTGGCTTCTGGCCGAGGACAGCCGCCGGCCCTCGCGCCGAGTGCTGCTCGCGCTGCCGATCGTCGTCCTGTGGGCGAACCTCCACGGCACGGCGTTCCTCGCCTCGGCGCTCGTCGCGCTGCGGGGACTCTCGATGCTCCTCGAGCGCGACCGCCCGCTCCGCGACCGGCTCCCGGTCGCCGCCGTCCTGACCGCAGCGCCCGCCCTGCTGCTCGCATCGCCCTACGGCTTCTCGCTCGTCGGCTACTACCACAAGCTCCTGCTCAACCCGGCGTTCAGCAAGTACGTCACCGAGTGGGCGCCGACGAAGCTCGGCATCGCCACCGCGCCGTTCTATCTCCTCGCGCTCCTCGCCGCCTGGCTCGCGGGCCGCTACCGGTCGAGGCTGACGCTCTTCGAGCAGTCGGCGCTCC
>VAXK01000241.1 GCA_005885565.1 Actinomycetota bacterium | reverse complement strand
GTCGGCCGCCGCGCTCCAGTGTTCGGGATCGTGCCCCTGCCACGGCTGGTCGAGGACGCGCGCGACGGGCTCGCCGTCGCGGAGGAGGAGCGCCTCGCGCC
This sequence comes from Actinomycetota bacterium, assembly GCA_005885565.1. GTDB lineage: Bacteria > Actinomycetota > Thermoleophilia > Gaiellales > Gaiellaceae > AC-50. Next base: position 3,648 of record VAXK01000241.1, on the reverse strand, counting down.
CCCGCACGTCGCCGCCGTCGTCGGGGTAGAGCTGCACGAGGTCGGCGGGCGTCTCCGCCGTCTCGGCCACGAACACCGCCACCGACAGCGCCGTCTCGGGCACGTCGAGCACCGCCTCCGCGCGCCGCGGACTCTTCTCCACCAGGACGAAGCCGAGCAGGTCCGCGCCGGCCTCGGCGGCGACGTCCACGTCCTCCTGCCGCGTCAGCCCGCACACCTTCACGAGCGGCCGCGACAGGAGCTCGCGCAGCTTCGCGGGCGGGTCCGGGGCGCGCATGAGCGCCGAGCCGACGAGGACCGCGTCCGCGCCCGCGAGCTCCGCCGCGGCCGCCTGCGCCCGCGTGTGCACGCCGCTCTCGGCGATCACGGTGCGGTCGCGCGGAACCCGCGCCACGAGCTCGAGCTGCGTGCGCCGGTCGATCTCGAAGGTCGAGAGGTCGCGCGCGTTGACCCCGACGACCGGCGCGCCCAGGGCGACTGTGCGCTCGAGCTCCTCCGCGTCGTGCGCCTCGACGAGCGCGTCCAGGCCGAGCGCCTGGGCCTCCGCGAGCAGGCGGGTGCACGTCGCATCGTCGAGGTCGCGCAGGAGGAGCAGGACGGCGTCGGCCCCGGCCTCCTTCGCGGTACGGAGGTCCTCCGCGCGCGAGAAGAAGCCCTTGGCGAGGAGCGGCAGCGCCGCGGCGGCGCGGGCCGCACGCAGGTCGTCCCACGACCCGCCGAACCGCTCGTCGACGAGGATCGAGCACGCGGCCGCGCCCGCCTGCTCGAACGCGCGGGCGAGCCGCGCCGGGTCCGCGTCCGGCCGCAGGTCGCCGGCCGAGGGCGAGCGGCGCTTGACCTCGGCGACCGCGCCCAGCCCGGGCCTAGTCAGCGCGTCCCGAAACCGCATGGCGTGAGAATGCCACCAGCGCGTCGAGCCGCACCGCCGCCGCGCCCGAGTCGACGGCCTCGCGGGCGAGCTCGAGCCCCTCGCGGAGGTCGGCGGCGTGGCCGGCCGCGGCGATCGCGCCCGCGGCGTTGAGGAGGATCGCATCGCGCGCGCCGCCGTCCTCGCCGGCGAGGACGGCCCGTATCCGCTCGGCGTTGTGCGCCGGCGTCCCGCCGAGGAGATCGTCGGGCGCGCAGCGCCGGACGCCGAGCTCCTGCGGGTCGATCGTCCGCTCGTGCACCGACCCGTTCACCACCTCGCAGACGAGGTTCGGCCCCGCCGGGGAGAGCTCGTCGATCCCGTGCGCGCCGTGGACGACGAACGCGCGCCGCGCGCCGAGTTGCGCCAGCACCTCGGCGAGCGTGCGCACGAGCTCGGGCGCGAACACCCCGACTACCTGCGCCCGCGCCCCGGCCGGGTTCGTCAGCGGCCCGAGCACGTTGAAGACGGTGCGCGTCGCCAGCTCGCGCCGAACCGGCGCGGCGTGCTTCATCGCCGGGTGGTGCGCGGGGGCGAAGAGGAAGCCGAAGCCGAGCTCGTCGATCGACCGTGCGATCCGCTCGGGCGGCAGCTCGAGCTCGAAGCCGAGCGCCTCGAGGACGTCGGCCGAGCCGGAGGCGGACGAGACGGCGCGGTTGCCGTGCTTCGCCACCCCCGCCCCGGCGGCCGCCGCGACGAGGGCGGCGGCGGTGGAGATGTTGAGCGTCCCGGCGCCGTCCCCGCCCGTGCCGGCCGTGTCCACGAGGTCGTCGCGCGCGGGCCGGACGGTGAGCGCGTGCTCCCGCATCGCCTCGGCGCAGCCGGCGATCTCTTCGGCGGTTTCGCCCTTCGCACGCAGCGCGACGAGGAAGCCGGCGATCTGCGCGGGGCTAGCCTCGCCGGCCATGACCTCGTCCATCACGCCGCGGGCTTCCGCACGCGTGAGGTCGTGTCCGTCGAGGAGTCGTGAGAGGGCCTGCTGGATCATCGGCCGGCCAGGAAATTCTGCGCCAGCTCCGGCCCGAGCGGGGTCAGGACCGACTCGGGGTGGAACTGGACGCCGTCGATCGGCAGCTCGCGGTGGCGGACGGCCATCACCTCGCCTTGGTCGCAGGTCGCGGAGACCTCGAGCTCGTCCGGGACGCGCGTCGCGGCGAGCGAGTGGTAGCGGCCAGCCTCGAAGCTCGGCGGAAGGCCGGCGAAGAGGCCTTGCCCGTCGTGATGGACGGGTCTCGCCTTGCCGTGGACGAGCCGCCGGGCGAGCCCGATCTCACCGCCGAACGCTTCGACGACCGCCTGGTGGCCGAGGCAGACGCCGAGCGTCGGCACGCGTGAGCGGCGGACGAGCTCGACGACGCGCGGCGGCGGCCTCCCCGGGCCGGGCGAGACGACGAGCCGGTCGGGCCGGAGCTCCTCGAGGCCGGGCTCGTCGTTCCGGCGCACGTCCACCTCGGCGCCGAGCGCGCCGAAGAGGTGCGCGAGGTTGTACGTGAACGAGTCGTAGTTGTCGATGAGCAGGATCACGCTGCGGCCTCCGCGCGGTCGATGGCCGCCTCGAGAGCGGCCAGCTTGCGCAGGCACTCCTCGTGCTCGCCCGCCGGGTCGGAGTCGGCCACGATTCCCGCGCCGGCCTGGAGGTGCGCGACGCCGTCCGCGAGCACGATCGTCCGGATCGCGATGCACGTGTCGAAACCGGTGGCTGGGATCGAGTAGCCGACCGCGCCGGCGTAGGGTCCGCGGCGGTAGCCCTCGAGCTCGGAGATGATCTGCATGGCCCGCACCTTGGGCGCGCCGGAGACCGTGCCGGCCGGGAAGCAGGCGCGCAGGAGGTCGAACGGCGTGACGCCGTCCTGCAAGTCGCCCGCGACCTCCGACACGAGGTGCGTGACGTGCGAGAACCGCTCCGGCTCGAGGAATCGCTCGACGCGGACCGAGCCCGGGACGCAGACGCGCGAGAGGTCGTTCCGGCCGAGGTCGACGAGCATCACGTGCTCGGCGCGGTCCTTCTCGGAGCCGAGGAGCCGCTCCGCGTCGCCCTCGCCGGGGCTCGTCGTCCCGGCGATCGGGTTCACGCTCGCACGGCGGCCCTCCAGCTTGACGAGGGTCTCGGGCGAGGAGCCGACGAGCGCGAGCTCCTCGACCTCCAGCAGGAAGAGGTACGGCGAGGGGTTGATGCGGCGGAGCGCCCGGTAGAGGTCGAGCGCGGAGGCGGCCGTCCGTCGCTCGGCCCGCTGCGAGAAGACGATCTGGAACGCGTCGCCGGCCCGGATGTGCTCCTTGGCCCGCCGCACGCCGGCCTCGTACCGGCGCCGCGAGGGTGTCCGAACCGTCCATGCCCGTCCCGGCCGCGTCCGGGTGACAGTCACTCCGACGGGCCCCGGCGGGACGGGTCCGAGGAGGGCGTCGGCCGCTTCGGGCGCGTCTCCGTTCAGCACCTCGGCGGCGCCGAGCACGTGGTCGAAGCGCAGGAGCAGGTCGGCGACGACGAAGCGGCTCTCGGGGAGCGCCGGGCCGGCATCCGGAAGCGGCACCGTCGGCTCGAGCCGCGCGACGTGGTCGTAGCCGAGGTAGCCGACGACCGGCTCGCCGCTCACCTCGGCCTCCTCGATCGGGCAGAGCCGCGAGCCGCAGCCGACGAACGAGAACCGGCCGAGCCGGCCGCGCTCGACGGACTCGAGCAGGAACGCGCCGCGGCCTCGCCCGCGCAGCCGGAGGTACGCGCCGAGCGGCGTGAGGAGGTC
>VAXK01000240.1 GCA_005885565.1 Actinomycetota bacterium | reverse complement strand
CGACGGCCCACCTGCGCGAGCAGGACCGGATCGTCAGGGAAGCGCTCGGGCGCTAGCGCCGACGGCACCGCTTGCGGTGCCGTTATCAGGACGTGCAGGCTTGGCCTGCACGTCCGTCTGAAATGAACGGTCGAGCCGCTGGTCTTCTAGCGCGGGCGCCGACGGCGCTGCATGAGATGTGAGGCGACGCGCGGCCCGTGCTTGCGGGTCGCGGCGACGATCTGCTTTCGCTGGCGCTTCGGGATCCGCGCCACACGTCGTACGCCGTCAGCGCGAGGCCGACGGGTCCTGCGCGACGGGAGAGGAGACGCAGGGGGCGGGCCATCGCCGCATCGTAACTAGTGCCCCTTCCCCTTGCCGTTGTTCCCGTTCTTGTCCTTGCTCTGGCCGGGCGGGGTGTGGTCGTCGGGGTGCGCCGCGGGCGCCGG
>VAXK01000239.1 GCA_005885565.1 Actinomycetota bacterium | reverse complement strand
GGGGAGGTGGGTGGGGGAGAGGCGGGAGGCGCGGCCGCAGGCGGCGGGCTCGTGTCCTTGTTCTGGCCCGGCGGGCCCGTGTGCGTGTGATTCCGGTCGCCGAGGCCCTTCCCGGGCTTCGTGGCGGGCGCCTGCACGGGAGCGGCCGGGACGGGAGGCTTCGACTTCGGCTTCGGGCGCGCCGGAGCGGGAGCCGACGGCTGGGCGGTCGCGGTCTCGCGGCTCGGCGTGACGCTGGGCGGCGGAGGCGACGGCGCGGGCGCGGGCGGAGGCGCTGGAGCAGGGGCGGGCGTAGGCGCAGGCGCTGGCGCGGGAGCCGGAGCCGGGTGCGAGATCGGCGCAGTGACGTGAGGAGAGACGACACGTGGAGCGGGAGCGACCGGCGTCCGCACCGCGACGAGCCGTGCGCCCGGCGAGCGCGGAGCGATCGAGGCCGTCGGACGCGACACGCGCGCGGACGGCGCCGCCGGCGCCGGGAGCTCCGTCGCGTGCACGACCGTGCGCGTGACGACCGGAGGCGCAGCGACTCCGACGGCGTGCTCGCCCTTGTGGCCGACGAGCGTTCCCGGCAGGCCCATCGCCGCGGCGATGGCAGCGAAGGCGGCGGCCACCGCCACGATCCGCGACCAGCCTCCCCTCATGCTCGAGCCCCCTTCTGCCGAACAACCACGTACTGAACGTCATCGGCAGAGGGGGCCGGAACTTGAAGGACAACCAGTGACCAGCTTCAGGCTCAAGCTGGTGGTCTATTTCCTCCTTCTCTCGCTGCTGCCGCTCGCGGCCGCCTTCTCGGGCTTCGCGGCCGTGGCGAAGCGGAGCGAGACGAGGCTCGTCGACGCGCGCCTCCAGGCGGGGCTGCGCGCCGCGCTCGCCGCCTACGAGGAGCGGCTGTCGGCCGCCGACGCCTCGGCCCGGGCGCTCGCTCGCAGCCCGTCGTTCCAACGCGCGCTCGCCGCGCACGACACGCGCGCTCTCGACCGGGCGGTGAAGAGCTCCGCGAGCATCGTCGTCGAGGCCCCCGGCGGGTTCCGTGTCGGGAGCGAGCCGGGGCTCGCAGCCGAGCGGCGCGCCGACGTCGTCGGCCGGAAGGGTCTGATCGGCACCGTCGTCGCCTGGGTGCCGCTCGGCTCGCAGTTCCTCGAGCAGCTGCGCACCCGCTCGGGCCTCAAGTCGAGCGACGCGATCGTCCTCCTCCGGCACGGTCGGATCGTCGCCGGCCCGCCGGGCCTGCGCGGCCGGGTCGCGGCGCCGCCGGGGATGATGCGCACCGTCTCGATCGGCCGCGTCCGCTACCGCACGCTCGTCGCCGCGGCCCTCCGCGAGAGTCCGTCCTCGACCTTCGCCGTCCTCAGCCTCCAGTCGAAGATCGACGCCTCCTCGACGGCGATCGAGCACCGGTTGCTGCTCGCGCTCGTGGCGCTGCTCGGGCTCGTCGCCGTCGTCGCCTACTTCGAGGGGCGGACGATCGTCCGCACAGTCTCCGAGCTCTCGGCCGCCGCGCGCGCGCTCGCCCGGGGGCGCCTGGACGAGCGGGTGCGCGTCCGCGGGCGCGACGAGCTCGCCGTGCTCGGCCGGGCCTTCAACGACATGGCCTCCGACCTCGAGGCGCGGCTCGAGGAGCTCGAGGCCGAGCGCGGCCGGCTGCGCGAGGCGTTCTCGCGCTTCGGCGAGGCGCTCGCCGCGACCCACGACCCGAGCCAGCTCCTACGCGTGATCGTCGAGACCGCCGTCGAGGCGACCGGCGCCGCGGGCGGCACGATCGTGGGCGCGAGCGGCGAGGTCGCGCGGATCGGCTCGCTCGAGCCGCAGCACGACCTGCTCGAGCTCCCGCTCTCGGCCGGGCGCTCGAGCTTCGGGACGCTCACGCTCTTCGGCGACCGCTTCGGCGACGACGAGCGGATGACGGCGGCGACCCTGGCCGCCCACGCGGTGGTCGCGCTCGACAACGAGCGCCTGCACCGGATCGTCGAGCGCCAGGCGCTCGTCGACGGCCTGACCGGACTCGCCAACCGGCGCCATGGCGAGGAGGTGCTCGCGGGCGAGGTGGCGCGCGCGGAGCGCTTCGGCGGGCCGGTCGCCCTCGTGCTCGCCGACCTCGACGGCTTCAAGGACGTGAACGACCGCCACGGCCATCCGACGGGCGACATCGCGCTGCGCGAGTTCGCCGAGGTGCTGCGCGAGACGGTCCGCGACGTCGACCTCGTCTCGCGCTGGGGCGGCGAGGAGTTCCTGCTAGTCCTCCCGGGCACCGACGGCGACGGCGCCGCCCAGCTCGCCGAGCGCGTGCGCCAGACGCTGCGGGACCGGGTCCTCGTCGGCCCCGACGGCTCGCCGATCGTCCTCACCTCGAGCTTCGGCGTCGCCTCCTTCCCCGAGGCGTCGTCCACGGACGAGCTCGTCTTCCAGGCCGATCGCGCCCTCTACGAGGCGAAGAGGGCCGGTAAGGACCGGGTCGAGCAAGCCTCCCGCGCGGCCGCGCCGTCGTAGCCGTTCGGTAGACAAACCTTTACAATCCGGCGCCGAACCCCGAGTCCACCGACCTCAGGAGCAAGCGAATG
>VAXK01000238.1 GCA_005885565.1 Actinomycetota bacterium | reverse complement strand
CCGGCCGCCGGCGCTCTTCGCGCTCTACGTCTCGTACTACACCTTCGGCCGTTTCTTCGAGGAGCTCCTCCGCATCGACCCCGCGCACCACTTCGCGGGCCTGCGCCTGAACGCGTGGGTCTCGATCGTCGTGTTCGCGTGCTCGACGAGCTTCTTCGTCTGGTGGCAGTTCATCCGCCGCGGCGGCGACGAGCCGGAGCGCGCACAGCCGCGGCCGGTGCCGGTCGGCCCGGCGATGGCCGTGCCGCGCGGGCGCGTCCGCCCGCAGCGTTAGCCTCGCGGGGTGCCCGTCCGCGCCCGCGAGCTCGAGCTCGACCTCGACGCCTTCGAAGGCCCGTTCGACCTCCTCCTGACCCTGGTCCTGAAGGAGGAGCTCGCGCCGGCCGAGGTAGACGTGGCCGAGATCGTCGTCGCCTTCTGCGAGCGTCTCGAGCCCGTCGACCTCGAAGCCTGCGGCGAGTTCCTCGTCCTCGTCGCCGCGCTCCTCGAGCTGAAGGCGCGCTCGCTCTTCCCCGACGAGGCGGCGGAGCTCGCGGAGCTGGAGCCGGAGGAGGCCGCCGAGGAGCTCGCGCGGCGCCTGGCGGAGTACCGGCGCGCGAAGCACGCGGCGGCGCTCCTCGCCGAGCGGCTCGAGGCGCAGCGCGAGCGGTTCTTCCGGGTCGGGCCCGCGCCGCTCGCCCCGCGGGCGGAACGGCGGCTCGCGCCTCAGGACCCGGAGCAGCTCGTGGCGGCCCTGCGCACGCTCGCGGCCGAGCCGCCCGCGCTGTCGCTCGCGCACATGGAGCTTCGCTTCCCGCCGGTGGCGCAGTTCCTCGAGCGGTTCCGAGCCGTGCTGCGGCGGCGCAGGCGCTTCGACTTCGACGGCGAAGTGGCGGGTATGTCGCGCGTCGAGCAGGCGGTCGCCTTCCTGGCCCTGCTGGAGCTGCGCCGCTCCGGCGAGATCGCGCTGTCGCAGGCGGGGCCGTTCGCGCCGATCCGGGTCGCCTGTGCCGACGAGAGGAGGGAGCTGTGGACCGCCCGCTCCGCCTGATCTCCACGAATCCGGTCGACCAGCTCGCGCGGACGCTCGAGGCGCTGCTCGTGATCGCCTCGGCGCCCCTGTCGGTGGCAGAGCTCGCCGCAGCGGCGGACGACGACCCGGAGCGGGTGGAGACGGCGCTCGGCCTGCTCGCCGACCGCCACCGCGAGGGCCGGAGCGGCATCGTGCTCGAGCGGGTCGCCGGCGGCTATGCCTTCCGCGCCGCGCGCGAAGCAGCGGAGGCATGCGCGCGGCTCGTCGAGCGACCGGTGCAGCGCGCGCTCTCGCAGGCCGCGCTCGAGACGCTCGCCATCGTCGCGTACCTCGGGCCGTGCACACGGCCGGAGATCGCGCGCATCCGTGGCGTTTCGTCCGACTCGGCCGTGGCCGGCCTGGTGGAGCGCGGCCTCGTAGCTGAAGCCGGGCGAGAGGACGCCGCGACCGGCGGCGCGATCCGCTACCGCACGACGCCGCTCTTCGAGCGGGTCTTCGGCCTGGAGAGCCTGTCGGAGCTCCCGCGGCTCGAGGAGCTGGAGGACGAGGAAGACCTCCGCGAGCGCCTCGAGGCGGTCGCGGAACGGCGGCCCGCCTAGGCCTCGGCCTTCCCGGCGCCGTTGGCGCGCCGGAGCCAGTCCTCGCGCCAGTACGGGTAGATCGCGCGCGGACAGAACCAGCGCCCCGCGCTCAAGTCGCCGGAGCACACGACGCCCTCGAGGATCAGGCACTCGTTCTTGAGCTCGATCATCGTGCCGGTGTTCTCGTCGATGAAGCGCTCGACGCGGTCCTTGACGCGGTAGGTCCGCCCGCAGTGCGGGAGCATCTCCCAGTCGAACGCGAGGCCCCGGTTCCGCCCGTTCGCGTCGAGCGCCTCCGCGATCTCCTGCCGCGACTTGACCCGCACGAGCTCCCCCGTGCGTAGTCCGAGCGGCGTGGCGGCGGCCGGCTTCGTGCTCGACCAGAGCGCGATCTCCCTGTGCAGGCGAAGCGTGCGGGCGAGCTTCCGCCAGACCGCGCGGGCGAGGACGCGCAGGAACCGACGCGTGCTCACGTTGCCGCACCGGACCTCGCGCAGGTACTTCCGTCCCCGATCTCCCGCCGGGAACGCCTCGCTCGCCGCGCCGAGCTCGGTCGCCTGGCACCGGTACGTCCGCTCGTCGCGCCTCGTCGCGGCGTGCGCGCGGCGGGCGAACTCCGCGGCCGCAGCCTCGCCGTCGGACTCGGGCTCGTCGTCCGAGACCGGCCGGAGCCACGCGGTCCGCCACAGCGTGCGGCAGCCCGCCTGGCACCCGCCGTGCGCCGACCCGTCGCAGCGGAGGTCGTCGAGGTAGACCGCGTCGTGGAAGAGCCGGTTGCCCGTCCCGTCGCTCCGCGTGTCGCACAGCTTCAGCGCCTGCGCCGAGACGGTGAAGCGGCGGCCGACGAAGCGGAGCATCTCCGGCATGAACGGGAGCGAGTCCGTCGCGGCGTCGTCGTCGAGGGTGGCCAGGATCTCCGCCGCAGGACGCACCTCGACGACCTGCCCCACACGCAGGGGGGACCCCTGGTTCGTCCGCAGATTGACGCCCAACCGCAGCTCCGTTCGCCTGGTCGAGCTGGGCGAGAGCTCGACGCTTCACCGGCAGTGTCACGGATATCGGGAAGAACATCAAGCGAGACGCGTCGGCTCAGCCGAACGCGCGCCGCCGTTCGAGGTCGCGCTCGGGGTCGACGAGGTGACCGTCGCGCTCGACGTAGCCGTCCTTGCCGCCGACGACGAAGAGGACGAGATCCTCGTCCTCCGAGGCGTTCGAGACCTTGCGAGGCGTCGTCGCCTCGACGTGGCAGAGCCCGCCGGGACCGAGCTCGCGCACCTCGCCGCCCACCTCGACCCGTGCGCGGCCGCGGTGGACGAGATAGAGCTCGTCCTGCGTGTCGTGGTAGTGGAGGAAGCCGTCGAAGCCGGGCGGCATGACGACAGCGTTCACGCCGAAGGCCGTCACGCCGAGCGCGCGCCGCACGCTGCGGAAGCCGTACCCCTCGCCGAGCGCGTCGATGGAGCCGAAGCGAAAGCCTGGAGTCACAGCCGCTTCACGATGTCCTCGGCCTCCTCGCGCGTGAAGGCCCGCAGCGTCTCCGTCTGCTCGGCGCCGTGCCGCTGGAGCTTCATCAGGATCTCGATCGCGACCTCGTCGTCGGGCGCCTCGAAGATCTCGACGACGTCGTAGCGGCCGAGCGTGACGTAGACGCCGATCAGCGTCC
>VAXK01000237.1 GCA_005885565.1 Actinomycetota bacterium | reverse complement strand
CGGCGGCGCGCTCCGCGACGAGCTGCTCGGCCGACCGGTCGTCGACGTCGACGTCGCCTGCCGCCGGCCCGAGGAGGCGGCGCGGGCCTACGCACGCCGCTCCGGCGGGGCGCCGTTCCCGCTCTCCGAGCAGCACGGCGCCTGGCGGGTCGCGCTCGAGGACGGCCGCACGGTCGACTTCACGCCGCTCCGCGGGACGATCGAGGGCGACCTCGCGACGCGGGACTTCACGGTGAACGCGCTCGCGCGGCCACTCGCCGGCGGCGAGATCGTCGACCCGAGCGGCGGCCTCGAGGACGTCGACCTGCGTCGCCTGCGCGCGGTCACGGAGACGATCTTCGAGGACGACCCGCTCCGCCTCCTGCGCGCGGTGCGCCTCGAGGACGAGCTCGGCTTCCGGCTCGCCCCGCTGACGGAGGAGCTCGTCCGCGCCCACGCCGACCTCGCCGCGCGTCCCGCCGGTGAGCGGATCGTCGCCGAGCTGGAGCGCCTCTCGCCGGCCGGGTTCCGGCGCCTCGACGAGCTCGGCCTGCTCGAACCGCTCGGCGGTTCGCTCGAGCGGGCCGACCTCCTCGAGGCCTTCGACTCGCCGGACTTCCGCCTCGCCGTCGGCTTCGGGCCGGAGCTTCGGCGTTACCCGATCTCGAACCGGCGGAAGCGCTTCCTCCGCGCGCTCCTCCGCGCGGCTCGGCCGCGCGACGGCTCGGCCCGGGCGATCCACCGCTTCCGTCGCGTCACCGAGCCCTGGGCGCTCGAGGCGCTCGCGTTCATAGGCGCCTCCGACCTCGGCCCCGCGGTGGAGGCGGCGCGCGCGAACGACCCCGACGAGCCGCTCCTGCGCGGCGACGAGCTCGGCCTGCCGCCGGGGCCGGAGATCGGCCGGCTCCTCGCCGCCGTCGAGGAGGAGCGGGCCGCGGGGCTCGTTTCGACCCGCGAGGAGGCGCTCGACTTCGTCCGCCGCTCGGTAAGCGGCTCGTAAAGCGACCTCGCCGGGAACAAACCATCGCCTCCCGGGCTCGTTGGAAGGGGTAGCGAGCACTGTCGAACGGGGGGTGAGGCTCGTGAGATCGAGAAGCAAGCTCATGCTGGCTGCCACGGCGGGCGCGGCGGCGATGGCGGTCGCCTCGGCGGTCGGGATCGCCGGCGCCTCGACGGCGGCCAATCCACCGACGGTCCGGTCCCTTCCGTACGTGGCCGGCTCGGCCGTGGTCGGGCGGACGGTCGCCGTGCGGAACGGAAGCTGGGGCGGCACGAAGCCGCTCACGTACTCCTACCAGTGGCTGCGCTGCGGGAGCGGCGGGAGCAGCTGCGCCGACCTCGCGGACGCGAAGTCGCAGACGTACGTCCTCGTCTCCGACGACCAGGGCCACCGGATGCGTGCCCGAGTGACTGTCACCAACAGCGCCGGCTCGAGCTCGGCCGTGTCGCGGGCGAGCGGGGTCGTCCGCGCGGCGCCGACCGCGCCGCCGCCCGGGCCGGGCGGGCAGATCAAGCTCGCGGACGGGAAGATCTCCATCCCGGTCGCGAACGTCGCGTCGCCGCAGCGGCTGATCGTCTCCGGCGTGCAGTTCGAGCCGATCGTCGTCCGCTCGCGGAGCCCGTTCACGGCGCGCTTCCGCGTCACGGACACGCGCGGCTTCGTCGTCCGCGGGGCGCTCGTGTACATGCTCGGGCTGCCGTACGGCCGGATCGCCAACGTGCCCGAGCAGGAGACCGGGACCGACGGCTGGGTCACCTTCCAGGTGCAGCCGACGGCGCAGCTCCCGCTCGCGAACGGCGGTGCGCTCGTCGTGTTCGTCCGGGCGCGGAAACCGGGCGAGAACCTCCTGGCCGGCGTCTCGACCAGGCGGCTCGTCCAGGTCCGGCTCGGCTCGCCGTGAAGGCGCTGCTTGCGGTGCCGTCATCAGGGCGTGCGGGTTCCCGCACGCCCGTCTGAACCGACCGGTCGACACGGTGGAGTTCGTCGCGGCGTAGGTTCGTCGGGGGAGAGAGCGGCGGGGTTCCCCAGGATCCCGCCGCTCCACGACAATTAGGGCGTGGCCACACATGACGACGCCGTCCGGGCCCGATTCGGCGAGACCGCCGCGGGCGTCGCGGAGCATGCGGCACGGCAGGTCGACCGCGTGCGGGAGGAGCTACGCGAGTTCCTGCCGCTGAGTGGGGAGGAGCGCGTGGTCGACTCGGGCACGGGCGCGGGGGTCCTCGCGCTCGCGCTCGCTCCGCTCGTGCGGGAGGTCGTGGGGGTCGACCTCGTGCCCGAGCTCCTCGCCGCCGCCCGCGCGGCCGCGCCCGCGAACGTGACCTTCGTGGAAGGCGACGCCACGGCGCTCCCGTTCGAGGACGCGTCCTTCGACCTTGCGGGGAGCCGCCGTACCCTGCACCACATCGCGCGGCCGGAGCTCGCCGTCGCCGAGCTCGCCCGCGTGACCCGGCCGGGTGGGCGGATCTTCGTCGACGACCAGGTTGCGTCCGTCGACCCGCTCGCCGCGCTTGCGCTCGACCGCTTCGAGCGGGCGCGTGACCCTTCGCACGCGCGGACGCTCCCGGACATCGACCTGCGCCACTTCTTCGAGGCGAACGGCCTCGTCGCCGAGCGCACCCGCTTCCAGACCCATCGCCGTGAGCTCGGCGGCTGCAGCGGCGAGGCCGCTGATCGGGCCCGGGAGCTGAGCCCCGGCGGCCTCGAGAGCTACGAGGCCGAGACCGGCTGGTATCTGCTCCGCAAGCCCCGACTCGGTGGCTAGGCTTGGGCGATGCGCGTCGAAGTCTTCTACTGCCCCGTCTGAGACGGTTACGACGAACGGGCCGCGAGTCTCGTGGCCGAGCTGAGCGGCGAGGGCTTCGACGCCGAGGCCTTTCGAGGCGGGAAGGGGCAGTTCGACGTGAACGCGGACGGGCGGCTCGTGTTCTCGAAGGCCGAGACCCACCGCTTCCCGGAGGCCGGCGAGGTTCTCGCGGCGCTTCGCGCGAGCGCCTAGGACGTCGACTCGTCGAGGTGCGCGAAGGTCGCGCGCAGCGCGTCGCGCTCGCCGGCGAGGCTCGTGAACGACCTGGCCAGGCGCCGCTCGCCCTCCTCGGTCAGACGCAGGTGCGCGACGCGGCCGTCGACGGCGGACGTCTCCCGCCCGACGAGGCCGACCTCCTCGGCGCGGCGGACGAGCTCGGTAACGGTGCTCTGGGCG
>VAXK01000236.1 GCA_005885565.1 Actinomycetota bacterium | reverse complement strand
GCCGTCGGGCCGCGCCATCCCTCCTAGGCGGGGAAGAGCACGTGCGGAATCGGCCCAGCGGAGGACGGAGGGCTGCACGCCTGCATCATCGACCTCCGCGCGGCCGCTCGGCAAGGGCCGAGCGGCCTACGCGGTCAATGATCTAGTCCTACCAGCGGCCGCGCGTGAAGAAGCCCATGAGCGCGAGAACCAGGATCACGATGAGGATGATCCAGAGAATGCTCACTGCCCACCCCTCCCTTTCGGTCGTTGGTGGAGCAACGGCCGAACGGCCTTTCGAGTTACGACAGGACGAGGTACAGCAGCGCGCCGGCCCCTGCCAGGACGCAGTAGACGGCGAACGGCGTGAGCCTGTTCGTCTCGAAGAAGCGCATCAGGAAGCGCACCGCCAGGTAGGCCGTCACCGCCGAGCAGAGCGCGCCGACGAGCGCCTGCCCGCGCACGCCGCTCCCCTGGTGGCCGAAGAGCTCCGGCAGCTTGAGCACCGCCGCGGCGCCGATGATCGGGGTCGCGAGGAGGAACGCGAACCGCGCCGCGTCCTTGTGCGAGAGGCCGACGATGAGGCCGCCGCCCATCGTCGCGCCCGAGCGCGAGAAGCCCGGGACGAGCGCGATCGCCTGCGCCGCGCCGACGAGGAAGGCGCCGCGCCAGCCGACCTGGCGCGCGATCCGCGCGTCGTCGTCGCTCGAGGTCTGCGGCGCTCGGCGACGCAGGAGCTCGGCGCCGTAGAGCAGGAAGCCGTTCAGGATCAGGAAGAAGGCCGCCGAGCGCGGCGAGGCGAAGATATGCCGGAGCTTGTGCTCCAGCAGGAGGCCGAGGATCCCGGCCGGGATCGTCCCGACGACGAGCAGCCAGCCCAGCTTCGCGTCCACGTCGTCGGGAGCGATCTCGCGCTCGCGGAGGCTGCGGCCGAGGCCGCGCACGATCCGCACCCAGTCGCGCCGGAAGAAGCCGAGCAGGACGATCGCCGTCGCGAGGTGGGTGGCGACGAGGAAGGTGAGGAAGTACGGGTCGTTCTGGTGGATGTTCCAGCCCAGGAGGCGCGGCAGGATGACGCTGTGGCCGAGGCTCGAGACGGGGAAGAGCTCGGACACGCCTTGGAGCAGGCCGAGGACCACGGCCTGCCAGTACGAGATCAGGCTCGCGAGCGGGATCGCGTCAGCTCCGCGCGTGCGCCGAGCGCTTCCCGCCGGTGGCGAACCACGCGTAGACGAGGCACGCGAGCCCGACGAGGAAGGACGCGATGCCGTGCTTGACGTGGTGGTGCCCGGAGCCGGCCTGGTGCCCCGGGATCCACGACGGGAGCGAGCCGGCGGGCTCGGCCCAGTAGACGATCGCGAGCACGATCAGCGCGATCCCGGCGACGACTGCGAGAGCGGTGAGGGCAGGGTGCCGCGGCATCGCGCGCCGGACGATACCCCTAGTGAGGGCTACTCGACGACGGGAAGGAGCAGATCGATCTCGTTGCGCCGACGGTAGAGCTCGAGGCTCGGCCGGGTCCGGTCCGGGCGAGCCGTTTCCACCATTGCCTCGAAGGTGGGGCCTATCCGCTCGTACACCTCCGGTGGCTCGCCCCGAAGACGCGCCCGCAGGTAGCGGCCGCCGGGAAGCGTGCCCGACTCCAGCCCGAGCGCGGCGGGATCGTCGCCCTCTCGCACCTGGACACACGCCCGATACTCCCGTGTCGAGGGGTCGAACGCCCCGAAGAACTTCCGCCCGCGTAGGCCCACCACCGCCTCCAGCCGCTCCCACCCGCGCCCGATCTCGACCGGCTCGTCCCTGGTTCGCAGGAACATCACCGCGGTCTCGGTTCGCTCGACCGGCGTCGTCACCACGTCGCTGGGTGCGCTCAGGTCTGCGGCCGCGTCAGGGACGCGCGGGCTGTGCCCGCGCGTCCGTCTGAAACGATTGTTTCGGCCGGTTGCGTGCCAAGCGGCCCCGCCCGTTGCGGGGCGTGCTAGGCCGCCCGCTCGGTGGTCGCTACGAGGTCCTCGGCCGGTGCCTTCGTGAATGGCAAAGCCACGACCGCACCGACCGCGTACCCGCCGACGATTGCGGCGATGGCGGCTCCGATGCCGGGCTTCTGCGTCATGTCCCAGACGATCCCGAAGACAACGCCCAAGTTGCTGAACTCGGCAACCCAGAGGCCGGGATGTCGCGTCATCCGGCGAGCGTGCGTCCCAAGGGGTCCAGGGCCGTTCTCGTGGAGCGCCTTCTCGAGCTTCTTCGCCGTGCGCTCGGCGACGAGCGGGCCCTGAAGCGCGAGCAGCACCAGACCCGCGATCGAGACGTCGATCCAGCGCGTGCTCCACGTCCAGACGTCCGACGTCATGTATGCACCTGTGCCGAAGAGGCCAAGGATCGCAACCGGGAATGCGCGTGCCGTCTTACCGGCGACTCTGCCCCACGGCACTGCGTTCGCGAGCGTCTGTGCGCCCCGGAGCTGGAAGAGACAGACAAGCAGGACGGCTCCCGCACCGATACCGACGAAGAGCGCGAGCAGATGGATGTAGAGCACGACGTGATAGGTGTCCAAAGAAGATTCCCCCTCGTACGTGATTCCTCGGTCCGTCGGGACTCTACGAGAGACCGGCAATCGTCACAAGGGGCCTCGCCTAAGGCTGCTCTCGGTGGGAAGCGTCCGTGAACTCGCGGAACTCGCCCGTGACGAGATAGGCGGTCTGCTCGCCGATGTCGACGGCGTGGTCGCCGATCCGCTCCAGGCAGCGGGAGACGAGCAGCATCCGGAGCCCCCATTCGCGAGCGGACTCGTCGGTGCCGAGGCGGAGGATCTCGCCGACCACCCGCCGGTTCGCTCGGTCGATCAGCTCGTCCAGCTCGACGAGGCGCTCGGCGCCGGCGAGGTCGCGAGCGGAGAAGGAGTCGAGCGCGACGCGGATCATCTCCTCCGCGCGGCTGCCCATCTCGTCGATCCCTTCGACGAGCGCGCGGTCGGAGGCGAGGCCGTGGGCGAGCTTCGTGAGCTTGGCGATCGTCACGCAGTAGTCGCCCATCCGCTCCAGGTGGAGGTTGATGTGCAGCATCGCGAGGACGAGCCGCAAGTCGCCCGCGACGGGCGTCTGCCGGGCGAGGATCGCGTGCACGCCCTCCTGGAGCGCCGAGTAGCTGCGGTCGATCTCGTCGTCGAAGGCGATCACCTCGTCCGCGAGCTCGACGTCCTGAGCTTCGAGCGCGCCGACGCAGGCGCGCAGTGAGCGGAGGACGAGCTCACCCTCGGCGCGGATCGCCATCTCGAGCCGAGCGAGGTCCTCGTGGAAGGTCGCCCTCAAGCCTCAGACGCTAGCGCGTTCCCGGGTTCTCCACATCGACACCAGATCGACACGAACCCGTAGCCCACGCGCGCGAAAGGCGTCCGTACCGTCGGCCGCGACACCCACGAGACAAGGAGAGAGATGCGGACTAGGGGAGTCATCTCGACGGTCGGCCTGGCGCTGGTCGTCACCGCGGCCACGGCGGCCGCCTCGCTCGCCGGTACGGCACGCCAGAGCGCGACGAACCTGAGGGGTGCGGGGAGCTCGTTCGTCGCCCCGCTCGTCGCGCAGTGGCAGTCGAACTACAAGGGCGCGTCGGTGGACTACAACCCGATCGGCTCCGGCGGAGGCATCGCCGCGATCACGGCCCGCACCGTCGACTTCGGGGCATCCGACGCGCCGCTCTCGAAGGACGAGTTCGCGGCGTGCAAGGGCTGCGTCCAGATCCCGTGGGCGCTGTCGGCGACCTCGATCCCGTACAACCTCGACCTCGGCCGGCGGCTGAAGCTGAGCGGCAAGGTCCTGGCGGGGATCTACCTCGGTCAGATCAAGACGTGGAACGACAAGCGC
>VAXK01000235.1 GCA_005885565.1 Actinomycetota bacterium | reverse complement strand
TCTTCGACACGTGGTGCAAGCGCCACTCGAGCGCGCACGGCAAGCCACGGCTTGTCGAGCCCACGGCGGAGCTCGACTTCAGCCTCTCCCGCGCCGGCGCGCGGCTCGTGCTCGCGGTCTCTGGCGCGCCGGTCGGGGTCGACGTCGAGCGACTCGATCGGGACGTCGAGGCGGGAGTGGCCCGGATCGCGTTCGCCGAGGACGAGCGGGCGGAGCTCGATGCGGTGCCGCCGGACGCGCGCGCGGGTGCCTTCCTCGCCTGCTGGACGCGCAAGGAGGCCGTCCTGAAGGCGCTCGGGCACGGGCTCGCCGTCGACCCGAAGAGCGTGAGCGTCACCTTCCTCGAGGGTGCCGAGCCGCGCGTCCGCCGGCTGCCGGACGAGTTCGGCCCGCCCGACGCGTGGTCGCTCGTCCCGCTCGAGCGCGACGAGTGGGTGGCCGCTGTGGCGGTTCGCGCCGACCCGCACGTCGACGTCAGTGACGCGCAGCACCTGCTCGACGAGGCTAGGTGAGCGCCGAGGCGATCGCGTACCCGGCCATCCCGCCGACGAGGACGATCGGGAACGACCGCGTGGGGACGACGCACAGCGCGCCGGCGGTCGCTCCGAGGACGGGAACGGAGGCCGCGCTGCGGTCCGGCGAGACGAGCGAGAGCGCCACGAAGCCCGCGAAGAGCGGCGCGGGGATCCGGGCGAGCAACCGCTCCAGCCGCTTCGGCGGCGCGGGCAGGAGCGCGAGCCCCGCGGCGCGGCTCGCGTAGGTGAGCACGGCCAGCACGAGCAGGAGCCACCAGCTCATCGCCGCCCTCCCAGAAGCGAAACGGCGACCGCCGCGGCCACGGGGACGAAGTCGCGCACCGAGGGAAACGCGTAGACGAGCCCGAGGGTGCCGGTCCCTGCCGCGACCGTGCGGACGAGTCCTGCGCGACCCTCGACGCTGATCGCCGCGAGGCCGACGAAGAGGACCGGGAACATCGCGGTGGCGGCGTCGGCGAAGAGCACGCTGCCGGAGCCGGCGAAGGCGCCGATCGCAGTGCCGCCGACCCAGGCGACGAAGAAGATCGCGCCGGCGCCGAGCACCACCTTCACCGCGGATCGGGCCGAGGCCATGGCGAGCCCGAAGCTCTCGTCGTCCATCAAGAACGCCACCCCGGACCGGCGGACGGGGCCGTCCCGGACCCGGCTGCGCAGGACCGCACCGAGAACGACGTTGCGCGCGTTCAGGATCGCGGCGGCCGAGATCACGGCGCCGGCCCCGCCTCCCTGGGCCAGGAGCTGCGCGGCGGCAAACTGGGCCGAGCCGGAGTAGATCAGCGCCGAGGCGAGGATCGCGCGCCACGAGCCCCACCCGGGTCCGGCGACCACGCCGAAGACCACGCCGTACACGGCGATGGCGAGGCCGGTGGAGAAGGCTGCGAGCACGATGTCGCGCTCGGCCCAGCGCACCGCCTTAACCGGCAACTTCTTTAACACCGGTTAGACTGTAGTGGATGAAGCGATCGGACGTCGCCGGCAGCCTGTGCCTCGACTTCGTGAACACGGTCGACCCGCGCCACGCGTCGCCGCGCGAGGAGCACCTTCCCGACTACCCCGCGCTCCTGGACTGGGCGCGGCACGCCGGGGTGGTCACGCCCGCCGAGGCGTCGCGCCTGGCGGCGGCCGCTCGAAGCCGCCAGGCCGCTGCCGCCCGCGCCCACGAGGACGCGATCGCGCTCCGGGAGGCGCTCTACGCGATCTTCGCCGCGGTCGCGAGGGGCGAGGCGCCTCCCGCAGGCTCGCTGCGGCGGCTCAACGACGAGGTCGCGCGCAGACCGAGGGAGATCGTGGGCTTCGCCTGGAAACCGGCGGCCGGTGACGACGCCCTCGACGGTGTCCTCGGGCCCATCGTCTGGTCGACCGCCGAGCTTCTGACGAGCGGCCCGCTCGAGCGCGTGCGCGAGTGCCCGGGCGACGACACCTGCGGCTGGCTCTTCCTCGACACGAGCCGGAACGGCTCCCGCCGCTGGTGCGACATGCGAACCTGCGGCAACCGCGCCAAGGCCCGGCGCTTTTACCGCCGCTCGGTAGGCGCTTCGCAGTTCCCAGTCTGTCGACCGGTCATTTCAGACGGACGCGCGGGAAACCCGCACGTCCTGAAGTCGGCACCGCAAGCGGTGCCTCAGTCGCGCGCAGCCAGCACCCGCCCCTGATCCGCGATCGGCCTGACGCAGGACTCCAGCACCGAGACGAGCTGCTCGCACTCCTCGGACGAGATGACGAGCGGCGGAGTGAAGATCACCGTCGTGTTCGAGATCGACAGGAGCACGCCCGCGTCGCGAGCGGCGAGCTTCAGAGCCGTCATCGTCTCGTCCGGGATCGGCTCGCCGTCCGCGTCGCGCAGCTCGACGCCGATCATCATCCCGCGGCCGCGGACGTCCCAGATCAGCGGCAGGTCGTCTCGCAGCGCGTTCGCGCGCTCCTTCAGCTCCTCGCCGCGGTCGACGGCGTTCTGGAGGATCCGCCCGTCCTCGAGCTCGTCGAGAACGGCCATCGCGGCGGCGACCGAGACGGGATGCCCGTCGGCGGTCGAGCCGTGCGGGAAGGGGACCTCCGCGTCGAGCGCCTGGTCGAGGATCGCACGCGTCGTCGCGATCGCCGAGAGCGGCGCGTACCCCGAGGTGATCCCCTTGCTCAGGATCAGCATGTCGGGGCGGAGCCCGAGGCGAACCGTCTCCGCGAAGGAGCCGGCCCGGCCGAAGCCGAAGTAGCCGGGCGGCGCGGGCTGGATGTCCGTGCCGAGGATCGGCTCGAGGATGAACGCCGTGAGCCGCTCCGGCCCGACCCGCTCGACCGCCTTGCGGAGCGCGTCCAGGTTCCACTGCTCGACGTGGTGGACGCCCGGCACGAGCGGCGCCTCGACCTCGTGCATCCACGGCTCGCCGCTCAGGTGCGTCGCCAGGCCGCCGGTTCCGTGGTAGCCGTCGCGAAAGGCGAGCACCTCGGTGCGCTCGGGCTCGCCGTGGGCCCTGCGGACGAAGCGCGAGAGGAAGATCGCCCCCTCCGCCCCTTGCGACCCGGTCGTGAGCAGGCGGACGTGCTCCAGATGCTCCGGCAGGAGCGCGACGAGCCGCTCGGCGTAGTCGAGCGCGATCTCGGTCGGCTGGTCGTGGCGGACGATCTGGCCGGCCGGGAGCCGCGCCATCTGCTCCGTCATCGCCCGGATGATCCGCTCGTTGCCGTATCCGAGGCTGACGTTCCACAGGCCGGAGCGCGCGTCGAGGTACCGCTTCCCGGAGCGGTCGTGCAGGTAGCAACCGCTCCCGTGCGTGATCGCGCGGTCGAGGACCGCGTCGCTCTCCAGGTCGGCGCCCGTCAGAGCGAGATACCAGAGCGCGTGCGTGAAGGGTCGTTCCATGCCGGTTCTCCTTCCTCGAGCAGGCTCGCCGCGTCGCGCTCGCAGCGCCGGAGCGCGGCGAACGTGCCGGCGACGAGGGTGGGACGATGTCGCCCCCGCCCGGCCGAGTCGACGGCGAACCGAAGCGCCATGGGCAGGTCGCGCCAGGCGCGGCGGGCGTCGTCCAGGGCGGGGTGCTCCCCGTTCGTCGCGAGGAGCCGGTCGTAGCGGAAGACGTGGTGCTGGGCGGCCGCCCACATGTCGTCGAGGAGGCGGACGCGCTCGGGTGAGCGGTCGATCCCGGCCCAGAACTCGCCGAGGAGCTCGAGGGCGGCGTCGGTCTCGACGAGCCACTGGCCCTCGAGGCGGGCCTCCGGCTCGAGCCGCTCGGTGCGCTCGAGCCACTGGTAGTCGCCGTCGCGGGGCAGGGGCCGCGGGAAGCCGAACGCGAGCTCGTTCCGCAGCCGCTGCTCGGCCGGGAGCGGGACGATCGGCGTCATCGCGCGGGCGAGCGTCGCGCTCGAGATCCAGCCGGTGAACGGCTGCTGCTCGCCGCCCGAGGGCAGGAGCGCGGTGAATCGGTCGACGACGTGCCACTCGTCCCCCCGCAGGTCCTCGACGAGCAGGAGATGCGGCGCTTGCCCCTCGAGGCCGGCGGTGGACCAGCCGAGGTAGCCGGTGTTCGCGACCACGAGGCATCGGCCGGCCTGCTCGATCTCGGCCGCGACCGCGTCGAGGGCAGTCGCGGCGTCGCCCGCCCCGCGGTACTCGAGCCGGCCTCCGTCGAGCGGCGTGCGGTGATGGGAGAAGGCGAGCAAGTCGTCACCGAGGTCCGTGCGCACAGCCAGCCGGACCGACCCGGCGATGCGCTCGAGCACGTCCGGCTCGGTGGAGGCGAGGTAGACGGCGAGGTTTGCCGTGTAGCAGCTCAGCGCCTCGGGGCCCGGAGTCACTGCGCCGAGGCGACGACGTCGATCAGGTCGCCGACGGTGTTGAAGGTCCGGCCGGCGAACAGGTCGTCGGGCAGCGTCACGCCGAGCTCGTCCTCGAGCTGGACGAGCATCCCGAGGAACCCGACCGAGGTGACGTGCAGGAGCGAGCCGTTCAAGAGCTCGTCGTCGGCGACCGTCTGCGGGTCGATCGAGAGCCTCGACTCGCGGACGACGAGGCGCTTCACCGCCGTGGCGACGGCGTCCATCTCAGTCGAGGAAGCGGACAGCTCCGTTCCCCTCGATGCGCCAGGTGTGCGTGACGAGCGCGTCGATCGTGACCGGGCCGCGAACGTGCAGACGGCCGGTGCTGATCGCGAGCTCGGCGCCGAGACCC
This sequence comes from Actinomycetota bacterium, assembly GCA_005885565.1. GTDB lineage: Bacteria > Actinomycetota > Thermoleophilia > Gaiellales > Gaiellaceae > AC-50. The sequence continues at coordinate 1,840 of VAXK01000235.1, read as the reverse complement.
ATCGTCGGCCCGTCGTGCAGCCGCAGCGAGCCGTTGACGACCACCGCCGCCGCGTCGACCCGACGGCAGAACCGCTCCGTCGCCTCCGCGCTCCCGCTCACGATGCCTTCGGTGTGGCCGGAGCCGTGGCGCCGGATGTGGTCGACCGCCTCGTCGACCCCGTCCACCACCCGGACCGCGAGCACGAGGTCGAGGTACTCCCGGCCGTCGTCGTGGTCGGCGAGCGGCTCCACCGGCTGCGCGGCGACGAGCTCCTCCGGGAGGTCGGCGATCAGCTCCTCGGGGACGCGGAGCCGCAGGTCGAGGAGGTCGCCCGCGGCGGCTCGCTCGGCCAGAACGGCGAAGAAGGCGTCGGCGGCGCCCTCGTCGACGAGCGCCATCTCGAGCGCGGTGCACCCGGCCGGCTCGGGGAGCTTGCTGTCGAGCAGCAGCCGCACGGCGAGCTCCGGGTCGGACGACTCGTGGACGTACAGGTGGTTGACGCCGCTGCCGCCCACGATCACCGGGATCCGCGTGGCGCTCCGGCAGTAGTCGACGAGGCTCGGGCTGCCGCGGGGGATGACGAGATCGACGGCGTCGTCGCGGCGCAGGAGCTCGCGGAACTGGTTCCGGTCGGTGTCGCCGAGCACCTGGACCATCCCCGCAGGCAGCTCCGACTCGACCAGCGCGTCGGCGAGCACGTCTCCGAGGACGGCGTTCGTCGCGGCGATCTCCGTGCTGCCGCGCAGGATCGTCGCGTTCCCGCTGCACACCGCCACCAGCGCGCCCTCGACGGTCACCGTGGGCTTGGCCTCGTAGATCATGAAGACGACGCCGAGCGGCTTCGGCACGCGTCGCGCCCGGAGCCCGCCGAGCCCCGTCACGACCGGCCCCGGCCGTACGAGCTCGGGCAGCTCGCGCGCGATGCTGCGGCTGAGCGCCCCGAAGAGCTCGAGGTGCCGTTCCTCGAGGCGGATCCGGTCGAGGAACGGTCCCGACAAGCCGCGGGCGCGCCCGTCCTCCACGTCCTGCGCGTTCGCCTCCGCGACCTCCGCCCAGCGCCGGCCGGCACCCTCGGATACGGCCTCGGCGAAGCGCAGGTATTCGGGCGCTCCGAGGGTCGGCGCGCCGAGCAGCGCCTCGCGGGCCGTCCCGACCACCTCGTCGACCGCAGTCTCCGGCGCGGGCGCCAGTCCGGGCTCGGTCATCTTCCCCCCGTCGATCGAGAGCGAAGGATCTTACCCTCCGCCCGTATCGTTCTACCTTTGCTATCAGTTGAACTTGACAGAGTTCATCCTAACAAGCTAGCTTCCGACACCGCCCAGAGGGGATTCGCCCCCCTCGGGGTCATATACCGTTGACTATCTTCCCGCCGTCGGAAGGTCACGGGGGAGAGAGCAAGGGGGTTTGCTCTTTCGTGAGTGTTCGCCTCGGCCCAGCCGAGACACACCGATGAAGGCACGGAACGGCGCGTTCGCGGACTGCGCGGCGCTGCTCGGTCGCGTGGATTCCGCCGACCTGGACTGCGTGTGCGACAACGTCGCGCTGCTCCTGGCGCACGCCGGGGTCGCCGACGTCCGCACGCCGTTCGCGCTCGACTGGCGCTTCGACCTGGTCGAGGGTCGGGGAGGCCGTCCGCGGCTCGATCTGCCGCCGGCAAGCCTGCCGGAGCTCCTGGCGGAGCGGACGGGCTTCACGCTCGAGTGGCGGCCCGTCGGCGCGCTCGACGAGGCGGTCGCCGAGTGGCGCGAGGCGCTCGGTCGCGGCGAGCCGGTGCTCGTCGTCGGCGACGCCTTCGACCTGCCCTGGGTTCCCTACCACGGCCGGAAGCACCTCGACCACGGATTCGTCGTCGAGGGCG
>VAXK01000085.1 GCA_005885565.1 Actinomycetota bacterium | reverse complement strand
CGGCCGCGCGAGACCGCCCCGTCGCTCGCCGGCCGCGGCGAGGACGAACGCGCACGGCAGTGCGAAGAGCGCGAACCAGGCGGCGCCCTTCCAGAGGTGGTGCCGCCGGTGGTGCGCCAGCTCGTGACGGGCGACGAAGCGCAGCTCCGGCTCGCCGAACCGGCCGCCGAGGATCGTGTCCGTGAAGATGATCCGGCGGGTCGGGCCGATCCCGATCGCCTCGGCGTTCGCCTCACGCGTCTCCGCGGCCACGTTCTCGACCCCGACGCGAATCCCGGAGCCGGCGAGCATAGCGGCGAGCTGCCGGTCGCGTAGCGGGTGCAGCGCGGGGCCGAGCAGCGGTTGGACGAGCGTCACGACCAGGCCTCCGGCCGCGAGCGCCGGCCCCGCGGCGAGCCACCAGCGCCGGCCGAGCCGGCGCGCCAGCAGCATCCCGAGCGCGACGAGGACGAGCAGCGCGCCCGCCGATCCCGGCGACGGCAGCCGCGCCACCAGCCAGGCGCCGTAGCTCTGCCGCGAGATCCCGTAGCGCCGCTCCCACCACTCGGCGGCGAGACCGAACGGAAGGCGCGCCGCCCACGACACGACGAGCGCGACGAGCGCAAGCTCCAGCCCGCGCAGCAGCGCGCCGCCCCGCAAACGGCCGACCACGCGCGGCGCCAGCACGGCCAGCACCGCCAACGCGAGGAGCTGCGCCGCGCTCGCGAGCAGGAAGTCGATCCGCAGGAACCCGTCGTGGCGCGCCGTCCGCCGCAGGAGCGCGTCCGAGAAGTAGCGGTGTGGGTCGAGCCGCGGCAGGCGAAGGCTCGCGGGCACCTGCGTCCGCCAGAGCAGGGAAGCCGCGAAGAGCCACGCCGCGACGAGGACGGCTAAGGTTGCGATCCCCGCCGCGACCCTCATGCGCGTCGCAGTCGTCTCCGACATCCACGGCAATCTTCACGCGCTGCGCGCGGTGCTGGGCGCAGTTGCCGCCGAGGAGGTCGACGGGCTGTGGTGCCTCGGCGACCTCGTCGGCTACGGGCCGCGGCCGAACGAGTGCTGTGCGGAGGTCGAGCGGGCGGCGTCGCTCTGCCTGGTCGGAAACCACGATCTCGGCGTTCTCGGCCGGATCCCGCTCGAGGAGTTCACCGACGACGCCGCGGCGGCGGCTCGGTGGTCACAGTCGGTCCTGAGCGCCGGGGCCCGCGCCTACCTCGAGCCCCTCCAGAGCGTGGCCTCGACCGAGGACGTCGAGCTCTTCCACGCGAGCCCACGCGACCCGGTCTGGGAGTACGTGCTCGGCGAGGAGGCGGCGCTCGCGGCCTTCCACCTCACCTCCGCGCCGATCGTCCTCGTCGGCCACAGCCACGTCTCCCTCGCCTTCGTGCTCGAGGACGGGGCGATCGACGGCGCGGCCGTGCCCGGCGGCGCGGAGATCGACCTGGCGAGCGGGCGCTTCCTCCTCAACCCGGGCTCCGTCGGCCAGCCGCGCGACGGCGACCCGCGCGCCGCCTACCTCGTCCTCGACCTCGACGCCAAGCGGGCGCTCCACCGCCGCGTCCCCTATCCGATCGAGCGCACGCAGGAGGAGATCCGCGAGCGTGGCCTGCCCGAGGCGCTCGCCGATCGCCTGGCGGACGGCGTGTAGCCGCGTCGGCTCGCGGGCTCTAGACGCCCGCGCCGACCGGCTCGGCCTTGGCCGGGCCGATCGTGATGCCCTCGCGAGCGAGCGCGAGCTGGACTTCCTCGCGCGCCTTGTAGATCCGCCACTTCACGGTGGCGAGCGTGATCTCGAGCGAGTCGGCGATCTCCGTGTACGAGAGCCCGACGACGTCGCGGAGGAGCAGCGCCATCTTCAGGTCGACGTTGAGCGCCTCGACCGCGCGCCAGACGGCGTCGATCGCCTCGAGCCGCTCGAAGGGCGCGTCGACGACCTCGAGCGGCGGCACGTCCTCGAGCGCCACGACCGCGCGCGGCCGGCGCTCGACCGCCCGCAGCTCGTCGAGCACGCGGTTCTTCGTCACCTGGAAGAGCCACGTGGTGAACTTCGACCGCAACGAGAAGCGCGGCAGGCCCTGGAAGACGCGCAGGAAGACCTCCTGGGTCAAGTCCTCGGCGAGCGAGCGGTCGCCGACGAGACGCAGGACGTAGTTGAAGACCGGCACCTCGTAGGCGCGCAGGATCAGCGAGAAGGCGCGCTCGTCACCCTTCTGTGCCTTCCGAAGAACTCCGGGATCAGGCTGGGTCAGGGCCAAAGCCGGCGGAGTATAGCCCGGAAGGGTTGGCAGAAAGCAGGTTTTTGCCGCTCATTTGTAAAGGCTGTGCAAGACCGAGGAACGCCAGGACGGTAGGTACGAGATCGGCCAGCTCGCCACCGGACGCGATCCTCAGATCGGGGGCGGTGACGACGAGCGGGACCGGATTGGACGTGTGCGCCGTGTGCGGGCTCGTGCCGTCTGCCTCGAGCATCTGCTCGGCGTTGCCGTGGTCGGCGGTGACGAGCGAGACGCCGCCGGCGCGCTCCACGGCGGCCACGACCTCGCCCAGGCAGGCGTCGGTCGTCTCGACCGCCGTCGTCACGGCCGGGATCGACCCGGTGTGCCCGACCATGTCCGGATTGGCGAAGTTGACGACGCCGAAGCCGTAGCCCTCGCCGATCTCGTCGCAGAACCGCCGAGACACCTCTCGCGCGGACATCTCCGGCTTGTGGTCGTAGCTCGGGACGTCGCGCGGCGAGGGCACGAGGATGCGCGTCTCGCCGGGCCACTCCTCCTCCCGGCCGCCGTTGAAGAAGTAGGTCACGTGCGCGTACTTCTCCGTCTCGGCGACGTGGAGCTGCCGGACGCCGTTCGCGGCGAGCACCTCGGCCAGCGTCTCGGGGACGTCCTGCTCCTCGAACGCGACCGGTGTGTCGAGATCGTCGCGATAGCGCGTCATCGTCGTCACGTCGAAGCCGGCCTCGAGCAGCCGCTGCGTGAGCTGGCGCGCCCGGTCGGGGCGGAAGTTGAAGAAGATCGCGGTGTCGCCCGGCTCGAGCCGCGGGCGGCCGTCGACGACGACCGGCTCCACGAACTCGTCCGTGACTCCACGCTCGTAGCTTCGGCGGATCGCCTCGATCGGATCGTCCGCGTGGTCGCCCTCGCCCTTCACGATCGCGTCGAAGGCCCGCTGCGTCCGCTCCCAGCGTGCGTCGCGGTCCATGGCGTAGTAGCGGCCGGAGACCGTCGCGATGCGCTCGACCGGCAGCTCGGCGAGGTCGTCGACGGCGCTCGTCGGCGAGACGTCGCGACCGTCGGTGAACGCGTGGATCCACGTCTTCTCGGGCGCGAACCGCAGCAGCGCCCGCAGGTGGTCGACGTGCGAGTGGACGCCGCCGTGGCTGACGAGCCCGAGCAGGTGCACGCGCCGGCCGCGCTCGAAGGCGGCGAGGAGCGCCGGGTTCTCGAAGAAGGACCCGTCCTCGATCGCCGTGTTCACGCGCATCAGGTCCTGGTAGAGCCGACGGCCGGCGCCGATCGTCAGGTGACCGACCTCGGAGTTCCCCATCTGGCCCGGCGGGAGCCCCGCCGCCTCGCCCGAGGCCTCGATCGTCGTGTGCGGGTAGCCCGTCCAGAGATCGTCGAAGACGGGCGTGTCCGCCGACTCCACGGCGTTCCCCGGCCCGGGCGGTGCGCAGCCCCAGCCGTCCAGGACGACGAGGGCTACGAGGGGATAGCGGCCCGGCAAATGGCCTCGAAGGAGTCGACCTCGAGCGACGCGCCGCCCACGAGGGCGCCGTCGACGGCGTCCCGGCCGAGCAGCTCGGCGGCGTTGTCGGGCTTCACCGAGCCGCCGTAGAGCACGGGCACGTCGAGGATGCCCTTCACGAACGCGTGCGCCTCGGCCGCGAGCTCGGGCGTCGCCGTTCGGCCCGTCCCGATCGCCCAGATCGGCTCGTACGCGAGGACGAGGCCCGGGTGCGCACCGGCAGCGTCGGCGATCGCCTCCACCTGGAGCCGCAGGACGAGCTCGGTCTGGCCCGCCTCGCGCTCCTCCTCGGACTCGCCGACGCAGGCGATCACGCGGAGCCCCGCCCCGAGCGCCGCGACGATGCGCCGCGCGACCGTCTCGTCCGTCTCGCCGAAGTACTGGCGCCGCTCGGAGTGCCCGACGATCGCGCCCACGACGCCGAGGTCGAGGAGCATGGGCGCCGAGACCTCCCCGGTGAAGGCGCCCTCCTGCGCCCAGTGGACGTTCTGCGCGTAGACGGCGAGCCCGCTCGCGACGGCGACGTCGAGCGAGGTGAAGGGCGGGCAGACGACGACGTCGACGCCCGCGGGCGGCTCGAAAGCGTCACAGAACGCGCCCGTCTCGGCGCGCGTCTTGAACATCTTCCAGTTCGCCGCGACGAGCACGGAGGCGCATCTTATGGCGGGTCGAAGGAATGGAGCGGCCGTGGCCTCGGCGAGCAGGAGACCGTGCTCGTCGCGGTGGCGGCAGACGCGACCATCGCGACGGTGAAAGGCGTCGCGGGCGTGTTGAGCGCTCCTCCGCGCTCCTTGCCGAGGCGGCGCACTCGGTCGCGCTCCTGATCGGGCGAGGCGGCGCCGCACGCGGAGCGGCGGCGGCTGCGGGAGACGATCGAGCGGCACCCGGAGGTGGTCGAGGTCCGCGAGCTGAAGACGATGTACGTCGGACCGGAGTCCCTCGTCGTGGAGGTCTTCCTGGATCCCACCCGGGGCGGCTGAGGCTTTGGCGGCCCCGGCGCCCGCGGGAGCCCCCACCCCGCGAGCGCCGGGGCTGCCGTCAACCCCTACGGCGCTTCTACGCGCGCGGCGGGGCGAAGGGTCCCTCAGGCGGACGGGATCGCGGCCACGCCGGGGAGCTCCTTGCCCTCGAGGAGCTCGAGCGCGGCGCCGCCGCCCGTCGAGACCCAGGACACGCGCTCCGTTAGGCCGAGCTCCGCGAGCGCGCGCGCCGAGTCGGCCCCGCCGACGACCGAGTAGGCCTCGGAGGACGCGACCGCTTCGGCTACGGCCTTCGTCCCCTCAGCGAAGCGCGGCCACTCGAAGACGCCCATCGGCCCGTTCCAGAAGATCGTCCGCGCGCCCTCGATGTGCTCCGCGAACGCGTGCCGCGTCTCGGGACCGATGTCGAGCCCGAGCCAGCCGTCCGGGAGCTCGTCGAACGGCGATACGCGCGCCTCCGCATCGGCGTCGAAGGCGGCCGCGGCGACGACGTCGGTCGGCAGCTCGACCGGGAACCCGAGGGGGTTCTCGTCGCGGAGCTGCTCGGCCATCTTGCCGCCGACGAGCACGGTGTCCGCCCGGCCGCCGAGGTTCGCGAGGACGCCCAGCTTGTCCTCCACCTTGACGCCGCCCGAGACGAGCACGAACGGCCGCTCGACCTCGCCGAGGAGCTTCCCCAGCTCGGCGAGCTCGCGCAGCAGGAGGAGCCCCGCGTATGCCGGCAGGAGGTGCGCGACCGCCTCCGTCGACGCGTGCGCGCGGTGCGCCGAGCCGAACGCGTCGTTCACGTAGAGGTCGCATCCGTCCGCGAGGCGCCGCGCCGTCTCCGGGTCGTTCTTCGCCTCCCCCGCGTCGAAGCGGGTGTTCTCGAGCACCGTGACGCGCTCGTCAGGGAGGAGCTCGTGAAGGCGGCGCCGCACCGGCTCCATCTCGTACTCGGGGTCGTGTCCCTTCGGGCGACCGAGGTGCGAGCAGACGCGCACTTCGGCAGCACCGCGCTCGAGCAGGAGCCGCAGGGTCGGCAGCGAGGCGCGGATCCGCGTGTCGTCGGCGACGCGGCCGTCGTCGAGCGGGACGTTCAGGTCGGAGCGGACGAGGACGCGCTTGCCGGCGACGTCGGCGCTCTCGACGGACCGGGGAAGGCGCAACTACAGCAGCCGGTCGACGAGATCGACTAGACGCGACGAGTACCCCCACTCGTTGTCGTACCAGCCGATCACCTTGACCTGGTTGCCGTGCGCCATCGTCGAGAGGCCGTCGATGATGCAGGAGGCGTCGTTCCCGACGATGTCGGACGACACGATCGGATCCTCGGTGTACTCGAGGATTCCGTCCCAGCCGTCCTCCCCGGCCGCGCTGCGATAGGCGTCGTTCACATCGTCCCTCGACACCTCGCGCCCGAGGACGCAGACGAGATCGGTGACGCTCCCGTCCGGCACGGGCACGCGCATCGCCATCCCGTCGAGCTTGCCCTTGAGCTCCGGGATCACCTCGCCGATCGCGCGCGCCGCGCCCGTCGACGCCGGCACGATGTTCGTCGCCGCCGCGCGCATGCGGCGTAGGTCGGCCTTGCCCTTCCGGGTCAGGGCGATCTGGTCCTGCAGCTGCTGCTCGGTCGTGTACGCGTGGATCGTCGTCATGAACCCGCTCTCGATCCCGAACCGGTCGAGCAGGATCTTCGCCATCGGGCCGACCGAGTTCGTCGTGCACGACGCGTTCGAGAGGATGTGGTGGCGCTCCTTGTCGTAGACGCCGTCGTTGACGCCGAGGACGATCGTCAGGTCGGGGTCGGTGGCGGGCGCGGAGATGACGACCTTCCGCGCGCCGGCCTGGAGGTGCTTCGACGCGCCCTCCCGGTCGGTGAAGAGGCCCGTCGACTCGACGACGACGTCGACGCCCATGTCCTTCCAGGGCAGCTGCTCGGGGTCGCGCTCGGCGAGCACGCGGAATGTCTCACCGTCGACCGAGATCTCGCTGTCGGAGTGCTCGATCTTCGCGTCGAGGACGCCATGCGAGGAGTCGTAGCGGAGCATGTGCCCGAGCACGTCCGGCGCGGCCAGGTCGTTGACGGCCACGATCTGGAAGCCCGGCTTCCGGTGCAGGTAGGCGCGGTAGAAGTTCCGCCCGATCCTGCCGAACCCGTTGATCCCGACCTTGGTGGCCACGCCGCCTCCCTTTTGGTTCCCCTCCGACGATCTTACTGAGGCACTGAGCAATGATGGCGCTGTGAGCCACCGTGTCGTCGAGGAGTGGATGGGCCAGCCCGTGGAGACGCTCGACCTGCTCCGCCCGAGCCTCCGCGCGGTCTGCGTTGGAATCAACCCCGCACCGAAGAGTGTCGCGGCCGGCCACTACTACCAAGGGCCCCTCGGCCGTCAGTTCTTCGAGCGGCTGCGGTGCGCAAGCGTCATCGCCGAGGAGGCTGGTTGGGACGATGATCGCGCCTTCGCGAACGGCATTGGCTTCACGGACATCGTCAAGCGGCCGACCTCAAACGCGAATGAACTGCAGCCGATCGAGTTCGAGCACGGCGAGGCGCTGCTTCGACAGAAGCTCGAACGACTCCGCCCGGCGCGCGTGGTCTTCACCTTCAAGAAGGTCGCTGAGCGGCTCTTCGGCAAGTTCGCGGGCTGTGGCCGCTTGGCGCAGTTCAAGCTGGGGAGCGCACCCGTGTTCGTGATGCCCCGCCGTTTGCGAGACGCGACGAAGTCGCCGTCAAGCTAGAGGAGCTGCGCGGGTTCTTCGACTGAGCCGCCGCGAGGGCGGGCTTTGCCCGTGCTCGCTCACCGACGCACTCCGATAGCGGTTCCGCCCGAAGTCGTCATGGTGCCGCCGAAGGCGGTGCCGGACTTCGGGCGGATAGGCGGGCCGGAGGGGAAGCTCCGAGGACGACCTCCCCCTCCGGTTGAACCACGCTCAGGACCTTGGCGTCGGACGGGGTCTGAATCCGGCGCCGGACGAGCACGGACCCGCCGAACTGAGTATGACTGATTCGTGCGGCTCTGCGAACCCGTTCGGTTGTCCCATTTGACAATCTAAAGACGCGCCAGGCGGACGAGTCGCTGCAGCCGTCTGTGCGCGACGGACTTCGTCGCCGGTGGATCGCATCGAAGGGCGAGCTCACGCAGCGAGAGCGTCGGGTGACGGAGCCGGAGATCGGCGATCTCGCGGAGCTGCGGCGGCAGGGCGTCGAGGTCAAGCCGATGCAGCGCCCGAAGCTGCTGGTGGGCGGCCCGGCCCGTGCGTACGAGGTTCGCGTGATCGGCGTTCGCGAGCCGGTTCGCGGCCGCGCGCGTGGCACCGATCACGGCCCGCTCCTCGAGGACGAGCACCGCGTTGCTCGCGCCTGCCGCGGCCAGCGCGTCGGCGATCGCCTCGGCGCCCTTCGCGTACGCGACGGCGTGGCGATCACGGTCGGCCACGGCGAGGCGCACCCCCTCGGACGCCGCGAGCCCGGCGAGGAACTCGGCGCCCTCGACGGTCGCGGCGCGGAGCTCGAGGTGCGGCGAGCGCGGCCCGCTCAGCGAGCCCGCGCCGAGGAGGGCTCCTCGCAGGTAGGCGGCGCGGCAGCACGAGCGGGCGACGACGCGCTTCGGCGGCCGTTCGAGCGGCGCCAGCGCCGCCGTGAGGACGCCCGCCTCGTGGAGCACCTGCACGGCGTGCGGACCGCCGGCGACGTGGAGCTGGTAGCGCGTCTCGCGGTCGAACGCACGCCGCCGGTAGGTGCGGATCTCCGACTCGACGCCGAAGCCGCGAAGCAGGCTGAAGGCGCGGCGCGCGACGGCCGAGCTCGCGAGGTCGAGGTGGACGGCGATCTCGCCCCGCCCGCGCAGGTGCACCGTCCCGGCGGCGTGGAAGAGGCCCGAGAGCTCGGCGAGCCGGTCGCACTCCTGCCGCGGCGCGATGGCGGCGAGCTCGTTCCGGAGGTCGTCAGAGAGCGACATCTTCGAGCGCGAGCAACCGCCGCTTGTATTCGATCCCCTGCGAGCCGTACGAGCCGATCCCCATCGCGGCCACGACACGGTGGCACGGGACGACGACAGGGAAGCGATTGTGGGCGCAGAACGTGCCCGCCGCCCGCTGGGCGCCGGGGTAGCCCGCGAGCGCGGCCAGCTCGCCGTAGGTGACGACCTCGCCGCGCGGAACGCGCCTGAGCGTCTCCGCGACGGCGAGCTGGAACGGCGTGCACCACTCCAGGTCGAGCTCGACGTCGTCAAACGAGACCGGCTCGCCGGCGAAGAAGGCGCGGAGCCGGTCGGCGAGGGGATGCGGCTCGTCCCGGTCGGCCCCGGGGCGCGGAAGCTCGTGCCAGAGGAGGCGCTCGCCGTCGAGCCAGAGCTCCCCCGAGCCCCAGCCGTCGGCGCGGTAGGCGACTCGCCGCGCTCTCACGGCTCTCAGTTTCTACAATCGCGTCGTGAGCGCGCCCGGGATCTTCACCCTGCCGCCGCCCGTGAACGAGCCGGTTCGCGACTACGGCCCCGGATCGCCGGAGCGCGAGGAGCTCCGCGTCCGCCTCGCGGAGATGCAGAGAGAGCGGATCGAGATCCCGCTCCTCATCGGCGGCGAGGAGGTCCGCACCGGGGACACGTTCGAAGCGGTCATGCCGCACGAGAAGGACCACGTCCTCGCCGACGTGCACAAAGGCGGGCCGGAGCACGTGGAGCAGGCGATCGACGCGGCGCGCGAGGCGTGGCACGACTGGTCGCGCACGCCGTGGGAGGAGCGCGCCGCCGTGCTGCTCCGCGCGGCCGAGCTCCTCGCCGGCCCGTGGCGCGCGACGGTGAACGCGGCGACGATGCTCAACCAGTCGAAGACCGCCCACCAGGCCGAGATCGACGCCGCGTGCGAGGTGATCGACTTCTGGCGCTTCAACCCGACCTTCATGCGGCGGATCTATGAAGAGCAGCCGATCTCGTCGCCGGGGGTCTGGAACCGGATGGAGTACCGGCCGCTCGAGGGCTTCGTCTTCGCCGTCAGCCCGTTCAACTTCACCGCGATCGGCGCCAACCTCTCGACCTCGCCCGCCCTGATGGGGAACACGGTCGTCTGGAAGCCGGCCTCGACGGCCGCCTACTCGGCGTACTACGTGATGCGGGTGCTCCAGGAGGCGGGGCTCCCGCCGGGCGTGATCAACCTCGTCTACGGCTCGGGCGCGACGATCGGCAATGCCGCCCTCGCGAGCCCGGAGCTGGCCGGCGTCCACTTCACCGGCTCGACCGGCGTCTTCCAGGACATGTGGCGGACGATCGGCGGGAACATCGAGCGCTACCGCAGCTACCCGCGCATCGTCGGCGAGACGGGCGGCAAGGACTTCATCGTCGCGCACCCTTCGGCGGACGTCGACGCGGTGGCCGCGGCGATCGTGCGCGGCTCGTTCGAGTACCAGGGCCAGAAGTGCTCGGCCGCGTCGCGCGTGTTCGCGCCGCAGAACCTCTGGCCCGCGCTCCGTGACCGGCTGGTCGAGGAGGTCGGCGCGATCAAGGTCGGCGACGTCGCCGACTTCTCGAACTTCATGGGCGCCGTCATCGACGGCAGCTCCTTCCGCACGCAGAAGGAGGCGATCGCCGAGGCGCAGGGCAACGGCGCGCGCGTCCTAGTCGGCGGCGGCGCCGACGACTCCGAGGGCTACTTCGTCGAGCCGACGGTGATCGAGACCGACGACCCGGACTTCCGGCTCCTCCGCGACGAGCTCTTCGGCCCGATCGTGACCGCGTACGTGTACCCCGAGCGCGAGTGGTCGCAGACGCTCGAGCTCGTCGACCGCGGCGCGCCGTACGGGCTCACCGGCGCGGTCTTCGCGCAGGAGCGCTCGGCGATCGACGAGGCGGGGGACAAGCTCCGCTACGCGGCCGGCAACTTCTACGTCAACGACAAGCCGACCGGCGCCGTCGTCGGCCAGCAGCCCTTCGGCGGCGCGCGCGCCTCGGGCACGAACGACAAGGCCGGTTCGATGTGGAACCTGATCCGCTGGGCCAGCCCGCGGACGATCAAGGAGACGTTCGTCTCGGCGCGGGACTACCGGTATCCGTTCATGGATCCGGACGGCGACCCGGGCGGCCCGGGCGGAAGCCGCTGAAGCTCCTTGCGTTCGCGCTTCTGGCGGCGGCGCTCGTCGCGGCGTCGTCCGCTTCTGCGGCCCGGATCCGCGGGACGGCGCGGAACGACCGCATCCAGGCCTGGAACGGCGTCCGGGACACTGTCTCCTGCGGCCGTGGCCGTGACGTCGTCACGGCGGACGCTTCCGACCGCGTCGCGCGCGACTGCGAGGTCGTGAGCCGCGAGATCTCCCGCGACCCGTACCGGAACCCACAGAGCCAGCACGAGACGCAGGTCGAGCCGGACTCGTTCGCCGTCGGCTCGTCCGTCCTCGCGGTGTTCCAGAGCGGGCGGATCTTCAACGGCGGCGCGTCGAACATCGGCTTCTCGTTCTCGCCGAACCGCGGCGTGACGTGGACGCGCGGCTTCCTGCCCTCGACCACGGCGAGCTCGAAGCCGGCGGGCCCGTGGCCGATCGTGAGCGACCCGAGCGTCGCCTACGACGCGCAGCACGGTGTCTGGCTCGTTGCCTCGCTCGCCGTCGCCGCCGACCGCTCGGCCGTCCTCGTCAGCCGCTCGCGCGACGGCGTGCACTGGGACGCGCCGGTGTCGGCCACCGTCGCGCCGACGCTGGGGCCGCTCCTCCTCGACAAGGAATGGATCGTCTGCGACAACGGCTCCGCGAGCCCGTTCCGCGGGCACTGCTACGTCAGCTACAGCGACTTCCGGACGAACGAGATCTCGACGCAGGCCTCGTCGGACGGCGGCGTGACGTGGGGGCTGCCGACCGCCTCGCCCGACGCCGCAGGCCGCGCGTCGATCCTCGGAGACTTCGCGCCGGGCGTGCAGCCCGTCGTCCGACCGAACGGGATCGTCGTGATCCCGTACTACGACGAGAACCGGGTCGCGGCGATTCGCTCGACCGACGGCG
>VAXK01000234.1 GCA_005885565.1 Actinomycetota bacterium | reverse complement strand
AGACGGTCTGGTAGCGCTCGGGATCGGCGAGCGGTTCCACGATGTAGGGCGGGAGCGGCGCCTCGCCGGCCGGCTCACCATGGAGGCGCAGGCGCCAGCGTCCCTCGCCGAGGTGCTCGAGGAGCTCGACGTCGCCGTAGCGCCGGCCCGGCCGCAGCCGCCTCGTCGGCCGCGCGAGCCCTTCCCACACGTCGCCGTTCATGCGCTCGACGAGGAGCACCTCGCCGCGCGGGCGCTCGAGCCGGATCCGCGCGGGGACGACGCGCGTGTCGTTGACGACGACGAGCGCGTCCCCCACCTCGTCCGGGAGGTCGGCGAAGCTCCGGTGGCGGACGGCGCCGGTCGAGCGGTCGTAGACGAGCAGCCGGGACTCGTCGCGCCGTTCCGCCGGACGCTGCGCGATCAGCTCCGGCGGCAGGTCGTAGTCGAGGGCGGAGGACTTCATCCGACTCCAAAGCTACCCTTGCACGGCATGGACGAAGGCGCGATCGAGCGGGCACGGAAGCGGCTCGCCCGCGCCGCCGAGGGGCGCACCGACCCAGCCGCCGTCGAGGCCGCGCTCGAGCGGGCGCGCGCGGGGATCGAGGCGCTCGCCGAGACGACCGCGAGGATCGAGTCCTCGCTCCCGGACCGGGTCGAGGACGCCGTCCAGCAGGGCCTCCGCGAGCAGGTCCTCCCGGTCGGCCGGCATCTCGCCGAGGTTCGCGGCCTGATGGCGCAGGCGATCCGGCGGCTCGAGCGGCTCGAGGGCGACCTGCTCGCCGAGCGGCACGGGCGCATCGACGACCTCGCGCTCCTCGTCGACCTGATCGGCTCCGGCTGGCGCGGCGTCGACGAGCGCCTGGGCCGGATCGAGAAGAGCCTAGAAGCCGGCGGCGGCGCGGTCGTCTACCGCATGGAAGAGCGCCGCTCCGGGGGCTCAGCCGATACCGGCTGAGTCCTAACTGGGCTCATCCGCAGGCAGCATGAGCTCGAAGCGGCTGCCGCGGCCGATCTCGCTGACCAGCTCGAGCCGGCCGCCGAGTGCCTCCGCCAGCTCGCGCGCGATCGCGAGCCCGAGGCCCGTGCCGCCACCGCCCCCGCGCGACCAGAACGCGCGGAAGATCCGCTCCCGGTCCTGGGGGGCGACCCCCGGCCCCGTGTCGTCGACGGCGACGGCGACGTTCCCGTTCGACGCGTCGAGGGCGAGCTCGATCCGCCCGCCGTCCGGGGTCCACCGGAAGGCGTTCGAGAGCAGGTTCGTGATGATCTGGAGCACGCGGTCGCCGTCCGTGACGATCACCGGCCGGGCCGCCACCTCCTGCCGATAGTCGATTCCCCGCCGCCGTGCCTCCTCGCCGAAGGCGCTGTACGCGCGCTCGCAGACGCGCTCCATGTCCACCTCCTCGCGAGTGAGGGCGAAGCGGTGCGCGTCGAGCTTCGCGAGGTCGAGGACGTCGCCGACGAGCCGCTCGAGGCGCGACGCCTCGGCCGCGATCACGTCGAGCGACGTGCCCTCGTCACGCACGAGGCCCTCGCGCAGGGCCTCGACGTGACCGCGGATGGCGGTCAGCGGCGTGCGGAGCTCGTGCGAGACGGTCATGAGGAAGTTCCGCTCCCGCTGCTCGGCCTCGGCGAGCCGGGAGGTCATCTGCCCCAGCCGGTCGGCGAGGTGCCCGATCTCGCCGCCCCCGGGCACGCGCGGGATCTCGACGTCACGCCGGCCTTCGGCGATGTCGTCCGCGACCCGCGAGAGCTGCCGGACCGGCCGCGTGATCCGGCTCGTGAGGTAGACGGCGAGGAGCCCCGCGACGAGGAGCCCGCCGAGGAGCGCCAGCCCCAGCCGGCCCACGAGCGGAACCACGCGGGTCCCGAGCTGGTTCTTCGGCCGCGCCGCGACGATCGCGCCGAAGAAGTTCTTCTCGGGGCCGAGGAAGAGCGGCTTGGCGACGGCGATGTAGCGGCGGTGCTGGCCCGGCGGGACGAACTCGAAGGTGACGGTCTTCCCCTTGCGCATCTCGTCGACCGGAACCGTGCGTCGCGAGAGCACCTCGAACTTCGGCGCCTTCCCTGGGAAGAGCGCAAAGCCCGGATTGGCCCGGATGAAGTAGAGGTGGTCACCCGAGGCGCGCGCGAGCTGGGCCCCCGGCAGCGGCTGGTTGGAGTTCGCAGTCCAGTAGGCGTAGAGCTCGGTGAGTCCGGTGGACTCGCGGTTCAGATCGGCCCGCGCACGCGAGAGCGTGTAGCTGTCGAGCAGCCGGAACGCGATCGCCGCCGCGACGAGGCCGGAGAGGACGATGCTGGCGAGGAAGAACGCGGGGAGCCGGAAGCGCAGCGAGCGCAGCACGGCGACCGTCACTCCTGGGAGCCGTCCCGGGCCGGCGAGACCTTGTAGCCGACGCCCCAGACGGTCACGATCGGCGACGCCTCGCCGAGCTTCCGGCGGAGCTGGCGGACGTGCACGTCGACGGTGCGCGTGTCGCCGGCGAAGGTGTAGCCCCACACGCGCTCGAGGAGCTGGTCGCGCGTCAGGACGAGGCCACGGTGGTCGAGGAGCTCCCAGAGCAGGTCGAACTCCTTCGGCGCCAGCTGGATCTCCTCCTCGCCCACGCGCACCTCGCGGCGGCCGGCGTCGACGAGCAGGTCGCCGTGCCGGATCTGCGCGCTCTCGCGCGCCTCGCGCGCCGGCACCGAACGGCGGAGGATCGACTTCACGCGCGCGACGAGCTCGCGCGGGTTGAACGGCTTCGTGAGGTAGTCGTCGGCGCCGACCTCCAGGCCGATGATCTTGTCGACGTCCTCGTCGCGGGCGGTGAGCATGAGGATCGGGACGTCCGAGCGCGTCCGGATCCGGCGGCAGACCTCGATGCCGTCGATGTCCGGGAGCATCAGGTCGAGCACGATCAGCCCGGGCTGCTCGGCGGCGAGCTGCGCGAGCGCCTCGGACCCCGTCGAGGCCGTCCGCACCGTGTAGCCGGCGTTCTTCAGGTAGAGCGAGACGAACGACGCGATCGAGGCCTCGTCCTCGACCACAAGGACGTTCTGAGCGGCCGCCGCCATGCCCTCAGGATGCCAGGCGGCCCGGAGCCTGGCTCCTAGGAGGTCGAGGTCAGGACAACGACCTCCCGCTCGGCCGGCAGGAGTCGGGGAGCGGCGCCGTTGACGGAGAACGTCCCCGTGTTCGAGTCGTAGGCCTGGATCCGGCCCCATCCCTTGGCGACGACGCCGAGGTCGATCCCGTTGCCGGACACCTTGATCCTGAAGATCCCGCCGACGAGCCGGAAGCGGATGTTCGTGCCCAAGTAGAGGTCGTGCGTGTCGCTCAGGTCCTTGTGGCCGTCGTAGCCCGTGACCACCGGCGGTGCGCCGTCGTCGGGCGACGGGTCGACGATCGAGACTCGGCACTTGTCGCAGGCGCCGATGATCGTGCCGCGCGCCGAGACGAAGACGACGCCGTCCGCGTTCTTCACCGAGAGGGTGCCGTCGTCGGCGGCGCGCGAGGTCGCCCAGGCGAGAGCCGGGACGGCGAGCGCAGCGGACGCCAAGACGACGAGCAGGGTCCTCATACCGAGTAGAAGTATCCGACTACTCGTTGTGGGCGCGTTGAACGGAACGTAAGAAAAGAGTAAAGCGGCGTCCCCAGCCCGTCTACAGTCGCCCGGGTGAGCGAGCTCCACGAGTTCGGGACCGTCGTCCTCGTCGTCGCGGCCGGGTTCTTCGGGGCGCTCGGGACGTACAAGCTGACCGAGCGGTTCCCCGTCCCGGCGCCTGCGCTCTTCCTGATCGTCGCGGCCGTCGCGTCCGACGTCTTCCCCGGCCTCGAGACGGTGATCTCGATCCACAACGTCGAGCGGATCGGCGTCGTCGCGCTGATCGTGATCCTCTTCGACGGGGGCATGCAGGTCGGCTGGCGGCGCTTCCGTGGGGCCGCGTTCCCGATCACGTCGCTCGGGGTGGTGGGCACGTTCGCGACCGCGGCCGTGATGGCGGCCTTCGCCCACGCCTTCTTCGGCTTCGACTGGACGATCGCCGGCGTCCTCGGCGCCGCCCTCGCCCCCACCGACCCGGCAGTCATGTTCTCGGTGCTCGGCAACCGCGAGATCGGCGGCCGGACAGGGACGATCCTGGAGGGCGAGTCGGGGGCGAACGACCCGGTCGGGATCGCGCTCATGATCGGGATGCTCGCCTACGCGACATCGAGCCACGGATCGCCGTGGACGGTGGTGCGCGAGTTCGCGCTCGAGATGTCGATCGGCCTCGCCGTCGGCGTCGCCGGCGCCTGGATCCTCCTGCGGCTGATGCGGAACGTGTCGCTCCCGAACGAGGGCCTCTATCCGCTCCGGACGCTCGCCGCCGCGGGCGTGATCTACGGCGCTGCAGCCGTCGCGCACGGGTCGGGCTTCCTGGCCGTGTTCGTGGCGGGCCTGCTGATCGGGGACGCGCGCGCGCCGTACAAGGCCGAGATCGAGCGCTTCCACACCTCGCTCGCGAGCATCGCCGAGATCGTCGTCTTCACCGCGCTCGGGCTGACCATCCACCTCACCGGCCTCGGGGACGTGTGGAGCGACGGGCTGCTCCTCGCCGTCCTGCTCGTCTTCGTGGCGCGGCCGGTCGTGGCGCTCGGGCTGCTCGTGCCGGCGAGGCTCCGGGGCGCCGAGCGGCTCTTCGTCGCGTGGGGCGGCCTGAAGGGCGCGGTGCCGATCCTGCTCGCCGCGCTCGCGCTCCTCGCGTCGGTGCGCGACGCCGACCGGATCTACGGCATCGTCTTCGTCGTCGTCGCCTTCTCGGTCGTCGTCCAGGGGACGACGATCCCGTTGGCCGCCGCGCGACTTCGAATCCCGATGCGCCTCGTGCAGCCGGAGCCGTGGGACCTGTCGATCCGCCTCCGGCGCGAGCCACAGGGCGTGCAGCGCTACGTCGTCGCGAGCGGCGCGCGCGCGGCGGGCGAGGCGATCCGCGACCTCCCGCTCGGCGACCACACGTGGGTGACGCTCGTCGTCCGCGACGACAAGCCGCAGCAGGCGCGCGGCTCACACGTCTTCGAGCCCGGCGACGAGGTGGTCGTGCTCTCCGACGACGCCGACGCGGCGGCGCTCCACCGGCTCTTCCAGGGCGCAGCGGATTGAGGCCGCACGTCCCCCGGGTGGGCGCCGCAGGATGCCCACCCGGGGAGATCTCGTTCGACCTTACGGCGTATGCCAGCAGTAGTTCCAGCGCTGCGGCGTCGCCCCGTCGTTCCGTGCGCCCCAGTAG
>VAXK01000233.1 GCA_005885565.1 Actinomycetota bacterium | reverse complement strand
GTCGCCGGAGCCGCGCTTGAGGAACGGGTCGCCCTCCCACCAGTCGATCCCCATCTCCTTCGCCTTGTCGGCCGAGGCGATCAGGAGGCGGATCCGCACGGTGAGGAGCTCGATGTCGAGCAGGTTGATGCGGATGTCGCCCGCGACGACGATGCCCTTGTCGAGCACCCGCTCGAGGACGTCCGCGAGCTGCGCCGGCCCCCCCGAGCGGTATCGCACGTCCGGCAGGCGATCGCCCTGCGTCACGACACCTCTCCGTCGTCGGCCTGGGATCTGTAGTAGCGGCGGCGCCGCGCGTAGCGGACGAGGTTCCGGTCACCGTCGAGCTCGACCTCGTACGACGCGAGCACGTCGGTCGACGAGGGGATGCGCGAGACTTCCACGACCTCGAGCGTCACGATCCAGCCGTCGCCCGAGCGGTCGAGGCCGGAGACGGAGTCCGCTTCCTTGCCGAGCAGCGCCGCGAGCTGCTCGCGCGCGGTCTCGACGACGCGCCGCGCCTCCCCCGGCCGGGCGCCGGAAGGACGCCGCTCCTCCTCGGGCTCCTCGGCTTCCTCGCGTTCCACGGGTTCCTCTCGCGGCTCCTGCTGCTCGGCGCGCGGCTCCTCGGGCTCCGAGGCGGGCTCCGGCGCTTCGTCGCGGTCGTCGCCGCTTCCGGTCATCGCGCGCGCCGCGCCCACCGCCGCCCCGACGGCCGCCGCCGCAGCGGCAACCTTCGCCGCGTGCTTGACGGTGTCGAGAGGCTCCTCGGCGCTCGACTCGTCCTGCTTCGCCTCGTCGGTCTCGCCGGAGGTGTTGCCGCGGCGCTTGCGCCTGTCCTCGGCCCGCCGCTTCTGCGCCTCGTCCCGCTTCGTCCCTGCCATCAGCGTCTCCAGTCCGTCGCGTCGAGCTCCCCTGCGAGCCGCAGCCGCTCGAGCAGCTCGTCCTCGACCTGCTCGAGCTCCTCGACCGTGAGCTCGCCCCGCTCGTAGCGGAGCTCGGCCTCGGCGAGCTGCCGACGGATCGTACGCCCCTCGTCCAGCTCTCGCGCCGCCTGCTCGGCGATCTGTTCGGCGATCCACACCGTCCCGCGGATCGGCGCCAGCGGCAGCGTCAGCAGGCCCGTCAGGAGCCCCATCAGCTCTCCCCCGGGAACATGACGAAGCTGTGCGGCGGGAGCGGGCCGAGGTACTTGAACGTCATCCGCCCCTCGTGCTCCCGCGCGAGCTCGTCCATCGCCTCGTCGAACGCCTCGACGCGCCCGCGGTCGACGAGGAACGACGCGGTGAACGCGAGGCTCGTCTCGCCGTCCTCGACCACGGCGTCCTCCGCGAGCGGGCGCAGGCGCGCGAAGATCGCCCCCGCGTCGCTCTCGCGCTGCGCCTCGAGGGCGCGGGCGACCGCCTCGCCCAGCCGAACCCGGTGCGGATGGGCGGCCGCCTCCGAGGCCCCGCGCGTCGCTTCGTTGAGACGGGCGATCGCCGGGTCGGAGCGCACGATCTCCCGGAGGACCGCCTCCTCGACGTAGAACGCCTTCACCCGCAGCTCGACGAGTCGCTCGAACTGCTCCAGGAGCGCGGTGAGCTCGTCGTGCCGTGGCTCGAGGAGCTCCGCCGCGACCGCGTCCTCGTCGCGCAGCACGATCCCGAAGCGAAGCGGGAGCACCGGCCCTGCCGCGACGGCGTGCTCGAGCACGGCCGAGTGGCTCAGCAGGTCGCGCCGCGTCGCGTGCAGCTCCGCGCCCTCGACCGGGCTGACGAGCGCGGCGAGGCCGCCGGACACGACCCGGCCGATCCCGGCCGGCGCGCCGTCGAGCGGCGTCTCCGCCGGGACGATCCCGTAGACCACGGTCATGGTCCCAGCCCTAGTCCTTCTTGGCGGGCTCCCGCTCCTTCTCGTCGTCCCGCGAGAACGCGTCCTTGACGCCTTCGACCATGCCCTTCGCCTTGCCGTCGCCGTCGTCGCCGCGGAGCTCGGCCAGCCCGGCCGCCTCCGTCTGCGTCAGGTCGAGCCGGTTGACGGCCTCGGCGAAGCGCAGGTAGGTGTCGACGCTCGCGATGACGATGCGGGCGTCGATGGTGATCAGCTCGATGCCGATGACCGCGATCCGGACGTAGGCGTCGATGACGAGGCCCTTGTCCAGGATCAGGTCGATGACGTCGGCGAGCCCGCTCGGGCTCGGGGCGCGCTGGAGGTAGTTGCTCGCCGTTCCGTGTGTTGCGACAGCCATCGTTCCTCCTTACCTCGAGAGCGCTGCCTTGCGCTCGCGCCGATGCTTGGCACGCTCGCGCTGGCGCTTCTCGCGCTCGCCGTTCGAGATCCTGGGACGGGGCCGGGTCTGCGACGCCTGCCCGCCGCCGCCGACGGCGGGGACGGCGCTCTCGACCGCCTTCTTCGCCTTGTCAAGGGTGCCGCCGTTCGACGTGAGCTCCTTGAGCTTCGGCAGCAACGTTCCCTGGACGAAGCCCGGCGCCTTGCGCGCCGCATAGGCGGTGACGCCGCTCGCCGCGCTCGCCGCCAGGGAGACGAGCACCCTCTTTGCGACCGACCCCTTCTCGCGGCCCCCCGAGGCGACCTCGCGGGCCTTCTCCTTCGTCTCGTTCACGACGTCCACTGGTTTCACCCTCCGTCCTGTTCGTTGTCGTCGTCTCCCGAGCGCTGCGCGAGCTCCTTGGCCACGACGGCGGCAACTCCGGTCGCGGCTGCGGCGGCCACGGCCTTCGCGGCCGTGCGCAGAGGCGAGCCCTCGCTGCCGGGAAGGACCTTCTCCTCGGCACCCTCGATCGCACCCTTCGTCATCTCCTCGGCGCCCTTCTCCTGGAGCTCCGGGAGACCGGAGAGCTCCGTCTGCGTCAGGTCGAGCCGGTTGACGGCCTCGGCGAAGCGCAGGTAGGTGTCGACGCTCGCGATGACGATGCGGGCGTCGATCGTGACGAGCTCGATGCCGATGACCGCGATCCGGACGTAGGCGTCGATGACGAGGCCCTTGTCGAGGATCAGGTCGATGACGTCGGCGAGCCCGCTCGGGCTCGGGGCGCGCTGGAGGTAGTTGCTCGCCGTTCCTCTGGTTGCGACAGCCACGGCGTCTGCGTGCCCGTTCCCACGCTGTTTGAACCTGCCCTGTGCGGGGATTCGCCGCAGGCACGAAGGAGGGCGTCGAGCCCGACGAGCTCTTCGAGAAGCTCCAGCCCTTCAAGGAGCTCGTCGCCGAGGACATCGAGGCCGGCGGCGAGGGCGAAACCTCGTAGCGCGCCTGGGGCGTTTAGGAAGTGGGCCTGCCCGGAAGGGCCCTCGGGATGCGAAAACGAGGAAGGGACTGACGATGGCCGAGGACAACGGCAACAAGCCGGGCGGAGGAGCGCAGGAGCTGCTCTCGTCGCTCATGAGCAAGGAAGTCGTGATTCCCGCCGTCGCGACCGCGGCGAGCGTCGTCGCCTACGCGGCGCGCAAGGGCGCGGGCGAGGCGAAGCAGAAGCTCGAAGGCGAGGCCGAGAAGCTCGGCGAGGAAGGGGCCGAGGGCGCGAAGAAGGGCCTGAAGGGCGGCGCCGGAGGCGCGCTCGGCAGCCTCGCCTCGAAGGCGATCGGCGGAGGCGGCGGAGGCGGTGGCGGCAAGGCGAAGAAGACGCGCCGCCTGCCGATCCAGCGCTGGACCGACATCGCCGCTCCGGTGGCGACGGTGTACGAGAAGTGGACGGAGTTCGAGGAGTTCCCGAACTTCATGCACCGCGTGCTGAACGTCCAGCAGGAGGACGACGACAAGGTCGCCTGGGACGAGAAGATCTGGTTCGGCAAGCGCCACTGGGAAGGCGAGATCACCGAGCGCAAGCGCAACAAGCGCGTCGCCTGGAAGACGACGAGCGGCATGGCCCACGCGGGCGTCGTCACCTTCCACCGCCTGGACGACGAGCTCACGCGCGTGATGGTCGACATGGACTTCGTCCCGCAGGGGATGGTCGAGAAGATGGCCTCGGGCCTGCGCTTCGTGAAGCGGGCCGTCCAGGCCGACCTCGCGCGCTTCAAGGCCTACGTCGAGCTGGGCCAGGCGGAGGAGCTCGAGTACCACTCGAAGCCCGCCGAGCGCGAGGGCGAGGGCAAGGAGGACGACGAGCCGCGCGGCAAGGGCGAAGAGAGCGGCGAGGACACCGACGAGAGCCGCGAGCGCGAGCCGGCCGCATCGTCGAGCTGACTTGACGAGCACGCTCGGTCGCGCCGTCGGCGAGCGCGTCGAGGGGCAGCAGCCCTCTCGGCTCCGCTCGCTGGCGGCCGCCGCCGTCGCCGGCTTCGCGACGAGTGTGCTCGTCTACCGTCTCTTGCGTCAGGCGTAGCGGCCGTTTCAACGTGTCCTCAAGAGACAGGACGCGACCGCCGATGAGCGCGTAAAGATCGTGTGAGGCCCCCGGGTCCAGCCCTAGGGGGTCGCGCTAACATGGCCATACCTTCGACCCCTCGGAAGGCGGCGTTCGCCGGCCGGGGGCGACGAGACGAAAGGAGGGTCGAAGGCAGGGTGTTCGAGCGATTCACAGAACGGGCCCGTCAGGTCGTCGTCCTCGCCCAGGACGAAGCGCGCGCTCTGAAGCACAACTACATCGGCACGGAGCACATCCTCCTCGGCCTTCTGCGCGAGGAGGAGGGACTCGCCGCCCGCGTCCTCGAGTCGCTCGACATCACGGTCGAGGAGGTGCGCGCCCAGGTCGCCCGCATCGTCGGCCAGGGCGACGAGGTCACGACCGGACAGATCCCGTTCACGCCGCGCGCGAAGAAGGTGCTCGAGCTCGCGCTGCGCGAAGCGCTCTCGCTCGGCCACAACTACATCGGCACGGAGCACATCCTGCTCGGCCTCGTGCGCGAGAACGAGGGCGTCGCCGCGCGCATCCTGCTCGACTTCGACGCCGACGCGGAGAAGATCCGCAACGAGATCATCCGCATGCTCTCCGGCCCCGGCCGCAGGCAGCAGGGCGGAGGCTCCGGCGCCGGCGAGAAGACGAAGAGCTCGAAGCTCCTCGACCAGTTCGGCCGCAACCTGACGAAGCAGGCCTCCGAGGGCAAGCTCGACCCGGTCGTCGGCCGCCAGACCGAGATCGAGCGCGTGATGCAGATCCTCTCGCGCCGCCAGAAGAACAACCCCGTGCTGATCGGCGAGCCCGGCGTCGGCAAGACCGCCGTCGTCGAGGGTCTCGCCGCCCGCATCTCCGGGAACCAGGTGCCCGACCTGCTGAAGGGCAAGCAGATCTACACGCTCGACCTCGCCGCCCTCGTCGCCGGCTCCAAGTACCGCGGCGAGTTCGAGGAGCGCCTGAAGAAGGTCATGAAGGAGATCATGCAGCGGGGCGACATCATTCTCTTCATCGACGAGCTCCACAACCTCGTCGGGGCGGGCGCGGCCGAGGGCGCGATC
>VAXK01000084.1 GCA_005885565.1 Actinomycetota bacterium | reverse complement strand
TTCGCCGAGATGCGCCGGGTCCTGGAAGACCACGGCGGCCGGGTGGAGAAGTACATCGGCGACGCCGTGATGGCGGTCTTCGGGCTGCCGAGGCTGCACGAGGACGACGCCCTCCGCGCCGTGCGCGCCGCCCACGGCATGAAGCTCGCCCTCGAGACGCTGAACGACGAGCTCGAGCGCGTCTTCGGCGTTCGCCTCGTGAACCGCACCGGCGTGAACACCGGGGAGGTCGTCGCCGGCGACCCGTCGGCGGGGCAGAGGCTCGTCGTCGGCGATGCGGTAAACGTCGCGGCGCGGCTCGAGCAGGCGGCGCCGGCGACGGAGGTGCTGCTC
>VAXK01000083.1 GCA_005885565.1 Actinomycetota bacterium | reverse complement strand
ACGGGAAGGGGATCACCTTCTGGCCGCTCGTCGAGCTCGTGCGCGACGCCGCCGGGATCGGCGAGGACGACCCGCCCGACGCGGCTCGCGCCAAGCTCGGCCGGCTCGCCTCGGAGGACGAGCGCGACGCCGTGGTCGAGCGCGTCTCGGCGGCCGTCGGCCTCTCCGACGCGCAGTTCCCGGTCGAGGAGCTCTTCTGGGGCGCGCGGAGGCTCGTCGCCGCGCTCGCGCGCGAGCGGCCGCTCGTCGTCGTCTTCGACGACGTCCACTGGGCCGAGCCGACCTTCCTCGACCTCGTCGAGCACCTGACCGACTCGATCCACGACGCGCCCGTCCTGCTCGTCTGCCCGTCGCGGCCGGACGTCCTCGAGGGACGGGAGGACTGGGCCGGCGGGCCGCGGTCGCGGCGGCTGCGGCTCGAGCCGCTCTCGGAGGCGGAGACCGAGCGCGTGGTCGAGAACCTCCTGGGATCGGTGGACGTCGCGCCGGAGGCACGCGCCCGGATCGTGGAGGCCTCCGAGGGCAATCCCCTCTTCGCCGAGCAGCTGCTCGCGATGCTCGTCGACGGCGGCTACATCGCGCGCGAGAACGGCGCGTGGCGCGCGACGCGCACGCTGTCCGAGCTCGACGTGCCGCCCACGATCCACGCCCTGCTCGCCGCGCGCCTCGACCACCTCGAGCCGGAGGGACGGGCGGTCGTCGAGCCCGCCTCTGTCGTCGGGCTCGTGTTCCCGAAGGACGCCGTCGCCGAGCTCGCGCCCGACGGCGTTCGCGCCGGTCTCGACGGCCACCTCGAGTCGCTGGAGCGGAGGCAGCTCGTCCGGCCGCACGCCGACCCCCAGGTGAGCTACCGCTTCAACCACATCCTCATTCGGGACGCCGCGTACCAGGGGCTCCTGAAGCGGACGCGGGCGACGCTCCACGAGCGTTTCGTCGAGTGGGCCGACCGCGTCAACCGCGACCGCGACCGTGCGAGCGAGTTCGAGGAGATCCTCGGCTACCACCTGGAGCAGGCATATCGGTACCTCACCGAGCTCGGGCCGCTCGACGACCACGGCCGGGAGGTGGGTCGGCGCGCCGCCGAGCGGCTGGCGTCGGCCGGGCGGCGGGCGTTCGGCCGCGGCGACATGTCCGCCGCGGCGAACCTGCTCGAGCGGGCGGCGGCGCTGCTCGACGCGGACGACCCGCAGCGGCTGGCGCTCCTGCCCGACCTCGGCGAGGCGCTCGTCGACACGGGCGACTTCGCACGCGCCGAAGAGGTGCTCGACGACGCCGTCTCGCGCGCCGACGAGCGGCCGGCGGAAGAGGCGCGGCTGACGCGGCTCCTCGTCCGCTTCTTCGGCGCCGATCCGGAGAGCTGGGCGGAGGAGGTCGAGCGCGAGACCGCCCGGGCGATCCCGATCTTCCAGGCGGTCGGCGACGACCGCGCGCTCGCGAAGGCGTGGCGCCTGCTGGCCTCGGTGCACGGCCGCGCTTGCCGCTTCGAGGAGGAGGCGAAGGCGGGGCGGCAGGCGATGGAGCATGCGCGCCGCGCGGGAGACCGGCGGCAGGAGCTCCGGAGCGCGGCGGCCTTCGCGATGAGCACGGTCTACGGGCGGACGCCGGTGCCGGAGGCGCTCGCCGAGTGCGAGCGCGTCCTCGGCGAGGCCCGCGGCGACCGGCGCGCGGAGGGGCTCGTGCTCGGCTCGCTGGCGCGCCTTTACGCCCTCGGCGGCGACTTCGAGCGCGCGCGCGACGCCTACCGCAGCGCGCGCGCCCACCTCGAGGAGCTCGGCTCGAACGTCCTGGCGGCGTCGCTGTCGCTCGACTCGCACGCCGTCGAGCTCCTCGCGGGCGACGCGGCCGCGGCCGAGCGGGAGCTCCGCCGCGACTACGACGCCCTCGACCGGATGGGCGAGAAGTACCTCCTCTCCACGATCGCCGGCTTGCTCGCGCAGGTCCTGTGCGCCCAGGGCCGGTACGAGGAGGCGAACACGATGTGCATGATCACCGCCTCCGTCGCGGCGGAGGACGACGCCCAGTCGCAGGCGCTCTGGCGCTCCGTGCGGGCGAAGGTGCTCGCGCGCCGGCCCGGCGACGCCGACCACGCGGTGACGCTCGCCCGCGAGGCGGTCGAGATCCTGCGCCGGACCGACGCGATCGTGTGGCAGGCGGACGCGCTCGTCGACCTCGCCGAGACGCTCGCCGCGACGGGCGACGAGGCCGAGGCGGAGCGTGCGCTCGACGAGGCGGCCGCGCTCTACGAGCTCAAGGGGAGCTCGGTCGCGGCGCGACGAGCTCGAGGAGCCGTCGCGACGGGCTAGCTGTTGTGCGGATTCCCGACGCCGCCGCCGATGCCTCGAACCGCGTCGCGGACGGCGTCTTCGGCGTCTCTGTCCTGAAGTCGCTGTTGGCGTCCGCGCTCGCGCTCGTAGCGGACGTGCGCCTTCTTGCGCCGCCGGGCCGCCAGGAGGTCTCGGAGCTTCACGGCCGGTAGCTGCCGTTCGTGCTCGAGAGGAGCACGGCACCGAAATCCTTGTCGGCGAACTTCGTCGTCGAGGACTGGCAGGTCGGGCCGGGTGAGAGGACGCCGGGCGTCGTGCAGGGCGGGACGAGCGTGCCGTTGTGGAACATCTTCAGCTTCGCTTCCGTCGTGCCGGCCGGCACCTCCGACGCGTCGAACCTGAAGGTGAGGGTGAGCGGCGGCGAGAAGACGCCGGGAAGCGTCACGAAGGACGTCTGGCCGAAGCACGAGAAGCCGGCCTGGCAGTCCGAGGTGGTGTCGGTCGTCGGATGGGGGACCTCCTGGACGCTGCCCGTCGCGCCGAGCGATGCGGCCGCCAGGGCGGCCACCGAGAGCGCCGTCTTCTGCGGGTTCCCGCTCGACGAGCCGGTGAGGTCGCCGGCCGTGACGAGGTCGTCACCGAGGGCGAACGGGACGAAGCCGGCAACGAAGTCGCTGCCGATCGCCCCGAGGGAGGTCGACGCGGAGGCGAGCTTCGTGTCGCCGTGGGAGGAGTTCTGGTCGTTCGGGCCTTCGTCGAAGGTGGCCTGCGCAGCGAACGAGACGCCGGCTCCACTCGCCGGCAGCGCCGCAGGCGCCCGGAAGACGAACGTGACGGTGTCGGTCGTACCGCTCCGCAGCGAGCCGAACGAGCACGTGAGCGGAAGCGTCGCCGGGGCGGAGCAGCTCCCGGTGCTCGGCGACGCGGAGACGTAGGTGAGCGGGAACGGCGCGGTCGAGGAGGCCGCGGGCGCCGTCAGCGTCAGGTGCGTGACGTTGTTCGTGTCGCCGTTCTGGACGGTCGCCGTGTACGCGACGTAGTGGCCGAGCGAGACGGAGCCGGGCGCGCCAGAGACCGAGAAGGCGACGTTCGGGCCGGGGTTCGCGGCACGACCGGGCGCGGCGCCGGCGGCGAAGACGAGCGCCGCGGCGACGAGCGCTGACGCGACGCCCCTCCCGATCACGTCCAACACGATGGCAGGATCGCTGCCTGCCTTCAAGAGGAACCTGGGCAACGTCGCGAGCGACCCGGGCGGGCCTTACGACGACGGCTACTTCAGGCAGCCGTCGATAGTCTTCCGCACCGGAGGCGGCGTGATGTCCCAGGCGACGACCGCGTTTCGCCTGCGATAGATCCGCACGTGGTTCGGATTGCCGACGCTGCCGTAGAGCCGGAGGAGCCGCTTCGCCTCGTCCGTCGTCCGGCCGAACCCGATGTTCAGGTTGCGGTGGTCGAGCCACACCTCGATCCCGCCACCCCTGGCCGACTCGCCGATCGGGCTCGTCGGGAACTTGATGACCGTCGCGCCCTTGTGCTTCAGGCACGCGGAGGTCCGGGCGAGCGAGTACGACCCGCCGCCGCAGCCGGCCAGAACGAGCGGCGCCGCGAGAAGCAGACTCCACCGTCGCACCTGCATCTTCGCGATTTTAGCTCCGGCGAATGGTGCGCACATCGCGCGAGAGGAGGACCGCGAGCGTCGCGCCGAGGCTGAGCGCGGCCGCGCCGAGGATCGTCGGGCGCGTCCCCGCCGCCTGCGCCACCGGCCCGGCGACCGCGAGCCCGAGCGGGATCAGAGCGACCGAGCCGAGGCCGTCGTAGGCGGATACCCGCGAGAGCTTCTCCTGCGCGATCTCCTGCTGGATGGTGGTGTCCCAGAGGATCCCGAAGACCTCGATCCCGATCCCGGCCACGGCGGCGCCCGCGACCACCCCGGCGAGCGCCGTGGGCACGGAGAGGACGAGCAGGAACGGGATCGTGAGCAGGAAGCCGAGCGTCGCCGCGAGGAGCAGCCGGTCGGGACGGAAGCGCAGCAGGACGAGTCCGCCGACGATCAGCCCGACCGACTGCGCCGTGAGAATCAGGCCCCAGCCCGTCGCGCCGCCGAAGTGAGCCTTCGCGATCGCCGGGCCGAGCACGTTCTCGGCGCCCTGCTCGACCGCGTTCACGACCCCGAACTGCGCCACGATCGCCCACAGCCACGGGCGCGAGCTGAACTCGTGCCAGCCCTCGCGGAGTTCGCCGACGAAGCTCGAGCCCTCCATGCGCAACGCCGCCGGCATGCGCATCGCGCCGATGAAGGCGGCGGCGAGGAGGAAGCTGGCAGCGTCGACGGCGATGCCGACGCCGGGGCTCGTCGCGCCGACGACGAGACCGCCGAGCGCCGCGCCGCCGATGAAGCTCGAGTTGAGGCCCAGCCGGAGGAGCGCGTTCGCGCTCTGGAGCATCGGCCGCGGCACCGTCTGCGGGACGATCCCGGTCGAGGCGGGGAAGAAGAACGCCGCGCTCGCGCCGTTCAGCGCCGCGAGGGTCGCGAGGTGCCAGATCCGGGCGTGCCCGGAGAGGAGGAGCGCGGCGACCGCGACCTGCGTCAGCCCGCTGGCGACGTTCGAGCCCACCATCACGTGGTGGCGCGGCAGCCGGTCGCTCCAGATTCCCCCGGCCAGGAGGAAGACGACAAGCGGCACCGAGCGGGCGGCGAGGACGTAGCCGAGATCGGCCTTCGAGCCGGTCAGGTCGAGGACGGCGAAAGCGAGCGCGACGTTCGCGAACGCGTTGCCGACGAGCGACGTCGTCCGCCCGAGGAAGAGCAGCCGGAACTCCCGCTGGCCGAACGGTCCGCGTGGCAAGGGAAGTAGCCTAGGGCGGGTGAGCGTCGTCGCCGTCGTCGGGCTCGGCGCGATGGGAAGCCGCATCGCGCGCCGTCTCCTGGAGGGTAGCCACGAGGTGGTCGTCTGGAACCGGACAGCCGAGAAGGCGGCGCCGCTGGTGGAGGCCGGGGCCGTCGCGGCCGCGACGCCGGCGGAGGCCGCGGCGCGCGCAGAGGTAGTGCTCACGATGGTTGCCAACCCGGCGGCGCTGCGCGACGTGACGGAGGGCGACGAAGGCGTCGCGGCCGGCTTGGGCGAGGGGACGACGGTGATCGAGATGTCGACCGTCGGCCCGGACGCGGTGCACCGGCTCGCGTCGGTGCTGGAGGAAGGGGCTGGCTTGCTCGACGCACCGGTGCTCGGCAGCCGCTCCGAGGCCGAGTCGGGCACGCTGACGCTCTTCGTCGGCGGGCCGGAGGAGCTCGTCGAGCGCTGGGCGCCGCTCCTGTCGCTGCTCGGCTCTCCGCTCCACGTCGGGCCGGTCGGCTCGGGCGCGGCGGCGAAGCTGGTCGCGAACACGACGCTCGTCGGGACGATCGGCCTGCTCGGCGAGGCGCTTGCCCTCGCGGAGGGCTTGGGCCTCTCGCGCGCGAAGGCGTTCGAGGTGCTGGCGGCGACGCCGCTCGCTGCGCAGGCGGAGCGGCGGCGCGAGTCGGTCGAGTCCGGCGAGTACCCGGCGCGCTTCGCGCTCTATCTGGCGCGGAAGGACGCGGAGCTCGTCGTCGCGGCGGCCCGCAAAGCGGGCGTCGACCTCCGCCTCACCGAAGCGGCCCGAACCTGGCTCGCGGAGTCGGAGGACGCCGGCTGGGGCGACCGCGACTACTCCGCGGTGCTCGCGCGGATCCTCGGCTCTCGCTGACTCTCGCCCTCCTCGACGTCGGTGATCTCGCCGACGTCCACGCCCTGGACGACGACGAGGCCGCGGTTCACGACCTGGCCGGCGTTCGCGCCGTAGATCACGAGCCGCGCCGCACGCTCCACGTAGACCGGGCCGGCGGTGGCGCCGTAGAGGACGACGGTGACGCCGGCCCGCACCGTGGCCGGCCCCTCGAGGGTGCCGTAGATCACCGCGTCCTCGGCGATCTCTCCGGTGACGGCCTCGTGAACGACGCGCACGACTGCAATGTAGTCGGCCGTTTGACACCGAGTCGGCGCGGGTAGAGGTGGCGGACCTGCGGCAGGTTCGCCTGCAAGCGGAGGGGGCAAGTGGGGTTCGCAGCCGTCGCGTTTCGATTCGTCCTCGGGACGGTCTTCGCGTTGGCCGGCCTGGCGAAGCTCCCGCGGCGCGCCCAGTTCGAGGACGCGGTGCGCGGCTACCGGCTCGTGCCCGATCGCCTCGCGCCTCCGATCGCGCGCTGGTTGCCCGTGGTGGAGCTCGCCGCCGGCGCCCTGCTCCTGCTCGGTCTCGGCACCGCGCCCGTCGCGGCGCTGCTGGCTGCCTTCCTCGTCGTCTTCACCGGCGCCGTCGCGATCAACCTCGCCCGCGGCCGGGCGATCGACTGCGGCTGCCACGGCGCCGGCCCCTCGCGCACCATCGGCCGGCCGACCCTCGTCCGGAACGTGGGGCTCCTCGCCATGGCCGTCGTCGTCACGGCCGAGGCGCCGGCCGCGTTCGCGCTCGACTCGACGCTCGGCCTCGGCTCGCGGCAGGACGTCTCGTCGCGGAACGCCCTCGGCCTGCTCGTTGCCGCTACGGTCGCCGTCCTCTCCTTCTCGTTCGCGCGCGAGGCGCTCGACCTGCGCCGTCTCACGGCCTCGTACACCCGCAAGTCGTCCGGCGAGCTCGGATGACCGCGCCCTGGATCGCCGGCTTCGTCGCGCTGTGGGTCGGCTTCCTCGCCCTGGCCGTGATCCTGCTCGGACTGCTGCGCCGGATGTCGCCGATCCTCGAGCGCGCGGAGGCGCAGCTCGGCGTCCACGGCGGCAAGGGCAGCTTCGGCGGGGCGCCGGTCGCCTCGGCGGTGGCGCCGTTCCAGCTCGTCGACGCGACGGGCCAGACGGTGCTCTCGCGCGAGTCCGTCGAAGAGCCGACGCTCCTGCTCTTCGTCGCGCCGGGGTGTCAGCCGTGCGAGCAGATCCTCGGCGGGCTCGACGGCGTCGGCGAGCGCTACGAGGGCGTGCCCTTCCACGTCGTCGTGGAGGAAGAGGAGGGCACCGTCGAGGCGCCGCCCGGCGTGTCGCTCCTCTACGAGCGCGGGCACGCCGCTTCGGCCGCCTTCCAGACGATCGTGACCCCGCACGCGTTCGTGGTCGACCACGGCGGCCTCGTGCTCGACCAGCGGATCCCCGGATCGGCAGACGACCTGCGGCAGATGGCGCTGCGGCAGAGAGGAGGTGGCGAGTCGACGGACGGCCACACACCGCACACGCATCCCCACTCCATCAAGCCGGCGGAGGGGAGGTGATTCGATGGAAACCGTGAGCTTCGAGAGCCAGCGCACGCGCCGTGGCTTCCTGCGCAACGTCGCCACGACGGCGGCCGTGGGGCTCGGCTTCGGCCTCGTGTCGGCGACGCGGGCAAGCGCCGCGCCCGACACGATCGACGCGTTCTCGAGCTGCTGTCGCCAGGCCTGCAAGACGTGCTCGAGCGGGCACGCGTATCACTGCACGACGAACTGCAACGCGAGCTGCTGCCTCTGCTCGACGAGCTCGCAGAACTGCTTCAGCTGCACCTGCTGCATCTGCTGAGCGGAAGCGGCGGCCACGGCCTGGCCGTGGCCGCCGCCCGCTGAAGCCCGTAGTCCAACCGAGCGGCAACAATGTCCAGGCACTCCCGCCATGATGCGGCTCGTCCTCCAGGAGCTTCGCCACCGGCCGGTTCGGACGGCTGCCTTGGCGAGCGGGATCCTCGTCGCCGCGGTGAGCTTCGTGCTCCTCGCCTCGGCGGCGAAGACGAGCGAGCTTCGCGTCCGCGGCTCGGTCTCGCGCAACTTCCGCGGCGCCTACGACGTCCTCGTCCGCCCGAAGGGCTCCTTCACGACCCTCGAACGAAGCGACGGGCTCGTCCGCGACAACTACCTGAGCGGCATCTACGGCGGTATCACCATCCGCCAGTACGCGACGATCGAGCGGATTCCCGGCGTCGCCGTGGCGGCGCCGATCGCGAACCTCGGGTACGTGATGCCCTTCGGCGAGATCCCGATCTCGATCGGTGGCGAGCTCGACCGCAGCCCCGTCCAGCTCTACCGGCTCCGCCTCACGTGGATCGCGAACGGCGGCTCCCGGTACCGCGGCGGTGACCTCTACGTCTACTACGCGCGCGGGCACGCGTTCACGCGGCAGCTCGAGCTGGTGCCCGGCGGCCGGCGCGTCCCCGGTCAGCTCGAGGAGGTCGTTCCCGGCAAGGGCCACGTCCCCGTCTGCAGCGGCTTCCAGCCGCCCACCGGCTACGGCCCCTTCGACCTGCGGCAGGTGACGTCGCTCGCCTGCTTCTCGGCGCGCTCGCCGCAGCTCGCAAAGGTGAACTTCGAGGACCGGAAGGTGCGGCCGCGCGGTGTGGGGGCTCTCGCGACCGGCTACTTCCCGCTCGCGATCGCGGCGATCGACCCGAAGCAGGAGGCGAGGCTCCTCGGCCTCGACCGAACGATCGTCTCAGGCCGGTACCTGCGCTCCGAAGAGGCGTCGAGGGTGCGGTCGATCCCCGGCTGCAACTGCTTCAACCGATTCGTGCCGGTGATTGCCAGCTCGCGGGCGTACGTGGGCGAGACGCTCTCGGTGGCGGTCGAGCGCCTGCGACCTGTCGTACCGCTCGGACGGGTCCCGTCGGTCCTGGCGGCGGGCACGTGCCTCTCGGCCGACTTCCCGTGCTCGCGCGAGCTCGCGGCGCCGAAGGGCGTCGCGTACCGGAACGCGTACCGCTACCTCAGCTCGCTCCGCGGCCCGGTCGTCGCGCGGAAGGCGATCCCGCTCCGCAGCGCCTACCGCGCGCTCCTCACCGGGGGGCGGATCAAGGGCCTGAACGAGACGTCGAGCGACGCGTACTGGCAGGCCGCGGACGTCGCGTACCGACGACTCGGCTCCGACCGGCTCGAGCCGCTTCCGGCGCGAAACGGCATCGCGGTATGGAGGAACCCGGCGATGGGGATCGGCAACGGCGGCTTCTTCGACGCGCCGCAGGACAACCGTGACGTCCAGTTCCGGCAGATCGCCGAGTTCCCGGCGACGGACCTCGACGTCGGCGGCGTGTCCGGGAGCCCGGCCTTCGAGGTCGTCGGCCGCTACGACCCGGGGAAGCTGCCGGGCTTCTCGCCGCTCTCGCGCCTGCCGCTCGAGACGTACTACCCGCCGAAGGTCGACGCCGCCGACGCCGCGACCCGCCGCGTCCTCCACGGCAAGCCGCTGCTCCCGACGCAGAACCTCGGCGGCTACATCCAGCAGCCGCCCCTGATGCTGACGACGCTCCAAGGCCTGCGCGCGCTGCTCGATCCACAAGCCTTCCCGAACGTGCGCCTCGCGGAGCGCGCCGCGCCGATCAGCGTCGTCCGCGTCCGCGTTGCGGGGGTGCGGGGACCCGACGCGCTCAGCCGCGCGCGGATCCGCACGGTCGCCCAGCTCATCCACGACCGAACCGGCCTCGCCGTGGACATCACGGCGGGCTCTTCGCCGCACACGCTCGTCGTCGACCTCCCGCGCGGCAGGTTCGGGCAGCCGCCGCTCCAGGTGCGCGAGGGGTGGATCAAGAAGGGCGTCGCCGTGCTGTTCCTCGAGGCGCTCGACCGCAAGGATCTCGCACTCTTCGCCCTCATCCTCGTCGTCTGCGCGCTCTTCCTCGCGAACGGCGCCTTCGCCGCGGCCCGGGCGCGCCGAGCCGAGATCGGGACGCTGCGCACGCTCGGTTGGTCGCAGGGCGAGATCTTCCGCGCGTCGCTCGGGGAGCTCGCCCTCGTCGGCGTCCTCGCGGGCCTCGTCGGGGTCGGGCTCGCCGCGGTCTTGACGGAGGCGCTCGGGCTTCGACTTCCGGTACTCGAGACCTTGCTCGTCCTGCCGATCGCCGTCGGGCTCGCGTGCGCCGCGGGCCTCGTGCCGGCCTGGAGCGCGGCACGGGCACTACCGCTCGATGCGATCCGGCCCCCGGTTCACGAGGGCGAACGCACGCTTCGTGCCCGCGGGTTGGTGACGATGGCGCTCGTCAACCTGCGGCGGCTCCCGGGCCGCGCGCTCGTCGGCGCGGCGGGGCTCTTCGTCGGCGTCGGCGCGCTCACGACGCTGATCGGCATCGAGCGCGGCTTCCAGGGGACGCTGGTCGGGACGCTGCTCGGGCAGGCGATCACGGTGCAGATCCGAGGCGTCGACCTGGCGGCTGCGGGCCTGACGATCGCGCTCGCCGCGGTCTCGGTGGCCGACGTCCTCTTCCTGAACGTCCGCGAACGCGCCGCCGAGCTGGTGACGCTCCAGACGCTCGGCTGGAGCGACCGCGAGGTCGCGACCGTTGTCGCCTTGGAGGGCGCCACCCTCGGGGTGGCGGGGAGCGTCGCCGGCGCGACCGCGGGCCTCGCGTTCGCGGCGCTGCTGCTCGGCGTCGCGCTGGGACCGCTCGCCGCAGCCGCCGGGATCGCGATCGGAGCCGGGGCCGCCGCCGCTGCCGTCGCGTCGCTCCTGCCGCTGACGCAGATCCGGCGGCTGGCGCCTCCCGCGGTGCTCGCCGCGGAATGACCGGCTTCGCGGTTCGCCTCGACGAGGTGTCGAAGCGCTACCGGCCCGCGCCGGGCCAGGTGGTGACGGCGCTCGACCGCGTCAGCCTCTCGGTCGAGGCCGGAAGCGTCGTCGCGCTCGTGGGGCCTTCAGGCTCGGGGAAGTCGACGCTCCTCCACCTCGTCGGCGCGATGGACACGGCCGACGAGGGCAGGATCCGTGTCGGCGAGCGCGAGCTGACGGAGCTCTCGCGCCGCGACCAGACGGCGTATCGCCGCACGATCGGGTTCGTCTTCCAGCGCTTCCACCTCCTGCCGGCGCTGACGGTCGTGGACAACGTCGCCGCGCCGCTCCTGCCCCGCCGCGGGGCGGCGGACGTCGTGCCGCGCGCGAGGGCGCTGCTCGACGCGGTCGGCCTGGACGGGAAGGGCGACGTGCTCCCGTCGCGACTCTCGGGGGGCGAGCAGCAGCGCGTCGCCATCGCGCGGGCGCTCCTGAGCGACCCGGGCCTCGTGCTCGCCGACGAGCCTACGGGCAACCTCGACTCCGCGACGGGCGCCGCGATCGTCGACCTGCTCCTGCGCCTGCGCAAGGAGCGCGGCATGACGATCCTCGTCGCGACGCATGACCGGTCGGTCGCGGAGCGCTGCGACCGGATCGTGAGGCTCGCGGACGGACGCACCGTAGGATGAGCCGATGACGCTGAAGGAGCGGACGGACGCGCTCGCCCGCGTGCCGGCCTTCGCCGGCCTGAGCCGGCGCGCGCTCGAGCGGGTGGCGCGCATCGCGAAGGACGTCGAGCTTCGGCCCGGTCAGGTCCTGATCGAGGCGCGCGCCAAGGGCTCGGGGATGTTCGTCGTGCTGGACGGGGCCGTCACGGTCAGGACGCGTGGAAAGCGCGCGCGAGAGCTCGGGGCAGGCGACATCGTCGGCGAGCTCGCGCTCCTCACCGCGGAGGCGCAGCGAACCGCCCGCGTCCGAGCGAAGACGCCGGTGCGCTGCCTCGCAATCTCGCGCGGCGACTTCCGCAGGATCCTCACCGACGAGCCGAAGGTGGCGATCCAGGTTCTGGAGACGGTGGCGTCACGGCTCGCCTCGCCGCT
>VAXK01000082.1 GCA_005885565.1 Actinomycetota bacterium | reverse complement strand
CGGCGTCGAGCTTCCGGCTTCGACCGGCGTCGAGGCCGAGCCGGCCGAGGTGCTCTTCGTCGGACGGCTCTCGCCGGAGAAGGGAATCGGGGAGCTCGTGGCCGCGACAAAGGGCATGAGCCTCGTCGTCGCCGGCGACGGGCCGCTCCGGCACCTCCTCCCCGGCGCGCTCGGCTTCGTCCCGCACGAGGAGCTCGGCGACCTGTACGACCGCGCGGCCGTCGTCGTCTGTCCCTCGTACCGCGAGG
>VAXK01000081.1 GCA_005885565.1 Actinomycetota bacterium | reverse complement strand
GTGACCGCGGCGACGCTCGAGTCTTACGGCATCTCGGCCGGACGCGACCAGACGACGATGCCGTCGCTCCAGTACGGCGCGAGCCGCCCCGCCGCGCCGAGAGTCGCGCGCGCGAGGTTGGCCGCGTGGCCGGCGAGGAACGGACGGAGGCCGTCGGCCCGTCCGACCCGCCGCCGCGGGTTGCGGTAGTAGGCGACCTCGTCCACCGCCCAGCCGTTCCGCTCCAGCAGCGTCCGCAGCGTGCGCGGGCTGTGCCACGCCGTGTGGTCGGGATGGACGAGCTCGGCGCCCGAGACCGGGGCGAGGAAGTTCAGCAGCCGGTACGCGTTCGGGGTCGTCAGGACGAGCCGGCCGTCCGGGCGGGTCAGCACGCGCATCGCCCGTAGGAACGGGCCCGGCGAGTCGAGGTGCTCGATCACCTCGCCGGCGACGACGAGGTCGGCCGGCTCGAGCCCGAGCGCGGCGACTGCCTCCGCCGACTGTGCGTCGACGACGTGCGCCTCGAACCCCTCGCTCCGCGCCCACGCCACGCCGTCCTCGTCGGCGTCGAGGCCGACGAGCGAGGCCGCCGCGTCCGCGAGCCGCGAGTGGAGCCAGACGCCCTGCGCGAGCTTCGAGGCGGCGAGCTCGTCCACGAAGCCGACGTGGACGACGCGCCGCCTGCGCGCCGCTTCGAGCAGCGCGGCGTGGCGGTCGACGGGGCCGTGCCGCGGCAGGCGGTGGCGCCAGCGAATCCGCTGCTCCCGCTCCGTCCCGAGCGAGGTCACCGCCGCTCGTTCGCGATCGTGAACGGAAGCGTCCCGTAGCCGCTGTTCCCGCGCGTGTCCCAGGCGCCCACGACGAGCCGGTACGACCCGTTCCGGAGCTTCGCGCTCGACCAGCCCGCCCTGAGGTAGAAGACGTAGCGGCCGGGCCGGTTCGCGCGGTTCTGCTTCGTCCCCGGCGCGTAGACGAGGTTGAACAGGCCGTTCGGGAGCAGCGCGAAGCGGAAGTCGACCGCGGTCTTCCACCTCGTCGCCTGCTGCCCGTCGGCGCGCAGGATCCTCCACCGGACGAGCGCGGGCGTCACCCGCGTCCCCTGCCAGGGCGACGGGGGCGCGATCTCGGGCTCGTCGTACGCGTCGCACGTGAGGTCGACGACGCCGGACACCTTCGCCGGGTCGA
This sequence comes from Actinomycetota bacterium, assembly GCA_005885565.1. Taxonomy (GTDB): domain Bacteria; phylum Actinomycetota; class Thermoleophilia; order Gaiellales; family Gaiellaceae; genus AC-50. The sequence continues at coordinate 10,095 of VAXK01000081.1, read as the reverse complement.
CGGGCTTTCCGCCTCGCACGATCGTGACCGCGGCCACGGTGGGAGCCGTCGTGTCGACGTAGGGCGCGAGGCCCCCGCGCCGGAGCGGGTTCACGTAGACGCCGTTCAGGTTCTCGGCGAAGTGGACGTGGCCCCAGCCACGCTGGACGTTGCCGAGGAGGTCGCCCCGCCTGACCGGCTGCCGGTTGTAGACGACCGGGGTCACGTGCCAGTAGCCGAAGTCGCGGCCGCCGGTCGTCAGGACGTCGACGTAGTCGGGATGGCGCGACGCGATCCCGGCCGCGACGGCGTAGACGGGGGCGAAGTCGGGGGCCGAGATGTCGACGCCGAAGTGGAAGTTGCTGGTGATCTCGTCCCCGACGAAGTCGACGCGCGGGTCGTCGAGGTTGCCGCGGATCGCGTGCTGCCGGTCGAAGGGCTTGACCGGCCACGGGTACGAGGTGAAGTGCCGCACGCGGGCGTGGCTGCCACCGGCGGCCGGGAGGGCGAGCGCGACGACGGCGCAGAGGAAGAGGAGGGCGCGACGCACGGCGCGCCAAGTATCGCGGACGCGCCGTACGCTTCCCGAGGCACCGCTTGCGGTGCCGTTCTCAGGGGACACGGGCTGCCCGTGTGCCCGTCTGAGATGACCGGTCGATGCGCGGGACGACATACCCTCCGCGGTGAGATGAAGGTGTTGCTCGTGTCGCTCTACTTTCCGCCCGCGGGCGGGGGCGGGGTCCAGCGGACGCTGAAGTTCGCGACGCACCTCCCCGCGCTCGGGATCGAGACGCACGTGCTCGCGCCGGACGACTCGAAGTGGGTGCACACGGACGCCGAGCTCCAGCCGCCGACGCAGGCGTGGGTGCACCGCGCCCGCTACCTCGGGCCGCGCGGCCGCAAGCCGGCCGAGGAGCTCTACGGCCGGAGCGGCCTCGACCTCGTCCAGCGCCACGCGCGGCTCGCGTTCCGCCGGGTCCTCGTCCCCGACGAGAACGTGAGCTGGAACCTGACCGCGATCCCGGCCGCCCTGCGGATCGTCCGGCGGGAGGGGATCGACGTCGTCGTCACGACCTCGCCCCCGAGCTCCGTCCACCTCGTCGGCGCGGCGGCGAAGCGCGCGGGGGTCCACTGGGTAGCCGACCTCCGCGACTCGCTCGGCGCCCATCCGCACCGGCGGGCGGAGAGCCGCCTCGTGCGCGTGAAGGAGAGCGGCGAGCGCGCGGTGGCGCGGGCGGTGGCGCGGTCGGCCGACGCGATCGTCGCCGTCTCGGACGCCATCGCCGAGGAGGCGCGCGCGCTCGAGCCGAAGGGCCGCGTCGTGACGATCGCGAACGGCTGCGACTTCGACGACTTCGCCGGCCTCGAGTACCGGCCGGCCGAGCGGTTCCGGATCACCCACACCGGCAGCTTCTTCGGCAAGCGCAGCCCGCGGCCGTTCCTGGAGGCGCTCGCAGCGACCGACCTCGACGTCGTCGCGCGCTTCGTCGGCGACTTCCGCTCGTCGGATCGGGACTGGGCCGAGAGCCTCGGGCTCGGCGACCGCCTCGAGCTCCACCCCTACGTGCCGCGGCGCCGCTCGCTCGAGCTCCAGCGCGACTCGGAGGCGCTGCTCCTGCTCGTCCCCGGGGCCGGCGGCCGCGGGCGCGGCGTCCTCTCCGGCAAGGTCTTCGAGTACCTCGCCGCCGAGCGGCCGATCCTCGCGGCGGTGCCGCCTGACGGCGCCGCGGCCGAGCTCCTCCGCGAGACCGGCGCCGCGATCGTCGCGCCGCCGGACGACGTCGAGGCGATCCGCGCCGGGCTCGTCGAGCTCGTCGGGCGCTGGCGCGCCGGCCGGATGAACGGGTCGCCGCTGTCTGAGGAGCTGCGCGAGCGCCTGTCCCGCGAGGCGCGGTCGGAAGAGCTCGCCGACCTGCTCCGGAGCCTCGCGTGACGTCCGTCGGCCGCCGGACCGAGATCCTCTTCCTCGCGTGCGCCTTCTCGATCACGTGGGAGAAGATCCACTGGTCGTTCGGCGGGAACGTGGCCCTCGAGGACATCCTCGCGGGGCTCTTCGTCGTCTCGTTCGCGCTCGACCGGCTCGCCTCGGGGGACCGGCGCTTGCAGCGGACGGCGGCGATCGTCCTCCTCTTCCTCGCCGTATTCCTGCTCGTCTACCTCCTCGGCTTCTACAACCTGGACACGAAGCAGTCGCTCGACCAGTTCGTGAAGGGGCTCGTGAAGTTCTTCCTCCATTTCGGCCTCCTCGCCTGCGGGGTCGCGTACCTCGCGCGCCGCTCGGTCGGCTTCTACTGGAAGACGCTGACCGTCTTCACGCTCGGCCTGGCGGCGAACGCGGCCTACGGCGTGCTCCAACTGCTCGTGGCGCGCGCGGGGCACAACCTCGACCACATCGTCCTCGGCCCGCTCACCGGCGGCGCCAGCTCGATCAACATCTACGGCGCGGTCAACGGCGCGAGCGTCTACCGGCCGAACGCCCTCACCGGCGACCCGAACCACCTCGGGATCATGCTGCTCGTCCCGCTGCTCGCCCTGACCCCGCTCTACCTGCGCCTGGAGCGCGACCACCGGCTGCGGCTGCCGCTCGTCCTGCTCCTCGCCTTCCTCCTCCTGGTGGAGCTGGCGACCCTCTCCCGAAGCGGCCTCCTCGGGCTCGCCGTCGGCCTGCTCGTGCTCGCGCTCCCGTACTACCGCCTGCTCGTCTCGCGGGCCGTCCTCGTCCCGCTCGGCGGGGTCGCGCTCGTCCTCGCCGCGGTCGTCGCCCGCCGCGCCCACTTCTTCGAGACCGTCGTGCGCTCGCGCGTCCAGACCGGCGGCCGGTCGACCTCGGCGCACTTCGGCGTCTACGACTTCGTCCCGCAGGTGCTGCACTCGCACCCGCTCTTCGGGCTCGGCCTGAACAACTTCTCCGTCTACTACGAGTTCGTCACCGGCAAGACGAACTGGGGGCCGCACTCCTTCTACGTGGCGCTGATCGTGGAGACCGGCCTCGTTGGGACGCTCGTCTTCGCGCTCTTCCTGCGCTACCTCTTCGTGCGCCTGCGGGCGGCGCGCCGGCTCGGACGCGCCCTCGCGGCGGCCCGCGACCCGATGGCCGCCCGCCTACGGCCGCTGTCGTGGGGGTTGACCGCTACCCTCGCCGGCACGATGGCCGCGAACGCCTTCTACCTCACGATGCAGTTCTACTACTTCTACTTCGTGGCCGTTCTCGTGCTCGCGCTCCCGGTCGTCTTCGGGACGGCGGCCAAGGCGAGGGCTCGCTGATGCGACCGAACGGCGCGCTGGCGGGATCGAGGCCGGCCCGGGAAGTCGGCTGGCTCTCGGCGCTCGAGGAGCGCGTCGCGGCCTTGGAGCCGCGAGCCGTCCTCGTGCCGATGCTCGTCCTCCAGTGGCTGACGCTCGTCGCCTTCGTCCTCGTCGTCCGGCACAACGGCTGGGTCTTCTACCAGGGCGGCGACGAGACCTTCTACTACAGCGACGCCTGGTCGATCGCCCACGGGCACATCCCCGAGTCGGAGATCGGCTTCGCCTGGTCGTACCTCCTCTCCCCCGTCGCGCTCGTCGCCGGCTCGAACTTCTTCAGCGCGCTCCCCGCGCTGATCGTCCTCCAGACCGTCGTCCTGATGCCGGTCGCGCTCTTCTGCGTCTACGGGATCGCGGCGCGGATCGGCGGCCGCCTCCTCGGGTACCTGGCGGCGGCGCTCTGGGTGCTGGGCCCGTACGCGGCGATTCCGCTCTGGGACCACCGCTACCACCCGAAGTACGTCGAGCAGTTCCTGCCGCAGGCCTTGGGCCTCACCGGCCTCGCGGACTACGCGTCGATGGTCTGCGTGCTCTGCGCCGCGTACCTCTGCATGCGCGTCCTCGACGAAGGCGCGTGGGTCGACGGCGCCCTCGCCGGTGTCGCCGCCGGCTTCGCGATCGCGATCAAGCCGGCGAACGCCCTCTTCCTCGCCGGGCCGCTGCTCGCCTTCGCCGCCGCCCGCCGCTTCCGCTCGGGTGCCGTCTTCGGCGCGGCGATTGCGCCGGCCCTCGCGGCGCTCGCGCTCTGGAAGCTGAAGGGGCTCGGGCACCTGCCGTTCCTCACGCCCGCGCCGAAGGCGCTGGCCGCTGGCGCCGGAGCCTTCGGAGCCGGCGATCTCCCGCTCGGCCTCGTGGTGAACCGTTACTTCCACTTCGACTGGTGGCGGATGCACCGGAACTACCTCGAGCTGCGGGAGTTCTTCTGGAGCACGCGGCTGCTCCAGTGGCTGCCGCTCGCCGGCTTCCTCGCGGCCGCGCGGCGCTCGTGGCCGAAGGCGCTCCTGCTCGCCGGCTGGATGGGCGCGTTCGTCCTCGTCAAGGGAAGCTCCAACCAGGCGAGCGTCGAGAGCGGGATCCTCCTCCGCCTCTTCCTCCCGGGCTTCCCACCCTTCCTCGTCTTCACCGCGTTGATCCCGCTCCTCCTGCCGACGGTGGGGCCGCGCCTCTGGCAGCGCTTCCCCGTCCGCACGAGGGCGATTCGCTGGCGGGCGCCGTGGGTCCTCGGCACCGTGGCGGTGTTCGCCGCGATCCCGGTCGCGCTCTTCCTGGCGCTCCCGCCGCTGCGCGCGCACGCCGTCGTCAAGTACTTCGACGAGAACGTCGTCGTGCCGGTCGACGACGGCTTCGCCGTGCACGTCGGCCGGGGCGGCGGCGGCGAGCTCGTGCGCTGGAACCCGCCCGCGTCGGCCGCCGGCACGCACGTCTTCTACCGCGTCTACCGCTCTCGACCGACCGTCCAGGCGCCCGACCCGACCCTCCCGTCCGGGCGCGAGGGCATCCGCTGTCTTCCGCTGACGACCTACGGGCGCGCCGGCGCGGTCGACTGCCGCGTCGAGATGACGTACCTCGGCTCGACGCGGGCGCACAGCTTCGTCGACAAGCCGCCGGCCGGCCCCTGGACGTACCGGATCGGGCTGGCGTCGAACTGGCTGAACGATACGAGCCTCGGGGACGTCGTGCTGTTCAGCGGGCCGGGCCGCCTGAGCCGCTTCCACTGATGCCTCGCAACAGCCGTTCTCCGAGGACCGGGAGGAAGATCCCGGCGAGGACGATCGGCGGCGTCACGTAGCGGTACGCCGAGGCGACGAGGCGAAACGCGCCTTCCGGATCGGCCCACGAGATCCAGACGAAGAAGACGTAGCCGAAGCCGAGGAACGCGGCGGGGGCAAGCCAGGCGATGCGCCGCTCCCGGACGAGGCCGACCAGGCCGAGCGCGATCGCGAGCGGGACGATCAGCGACCACTCCCGGATCGAGGTGAGGTGATCGCCGAGGATGCGCAGCCCGCCGTGCAGGAGGTTCGTGTGCTGGCGCAGGTACGACGGCGAGAGCGCGTTCCGGAGGCTGAAGACGTTCGAGACACCGTTCGCGGAGCGCCACGCGTACCAGGGGACGCTCGTCGCGACCGCGGCGGCCGCGGCGCCCCAGAGCGGCAGGAGCGCGCGCCGGGCGCGCCACGCCGCGACGCTGACGATCGCGAGGTCGAGGACGAGCTCGAGCACGCCCTCGGACTTGACCGCGATCGCCGTCGCCGCGAAGACGACGAAGAGCGCGAGCGCGAAGCGGCTGCGCAGGGCGAGCCACCCGACCGCGCAGAGGATCGCGAGCGCGAGGTAGATCGCGAGGGGCACGTCGGCGTCGCCGCCCTGCGCCTGACGGAGGAACTCCGGCGCCGAAAGCAGCACGAGCAGGGCGGGCAGGAGGATCGAGAGGCGGACGCGGCCCCAGAGCAGCCGCGCGGCGGCCCCGACGAAGCCGATCATCAGGAAGGCGAGCTCGCCGTTCACCGCCCGCATGTCGATCGAGCCGACGAAGCGCATGTCGAGGTTCAGGAGGATCGACCACCACAGCGGGTTGTCGGGCCGGATGAACCAGAGGCTCTCGTAGTCGTTGCCGAACAGCACGTGCAGATGCGGGTTCGGCGACCAGAGGCGCGGGTCGAGGCCGACGAGGTCGAGCGCGCGCCCCTTCGGCAGCCAGAAGTACCAGGTGTCGTCCAGCCATGGGGACGAGCGAAAGCCGCCCACGAGCACGATCCCGAGGACGGCGACGATCCCGAACGCGGCGACGGTGACGACGGCGTCTTCGAGGCGGCCGGCGGGGGGCACGGCGCGGCGCGGATCGGCGTCGAGCCGGAAGACCCGCCCGGCGACGAGGCCGACCGCGGCGAGCACGGCCGCGACGACGGCGAATGCGGGAAGCCCGATGTGCAGGCCGGTCGGCGCCAGCATCGAGAGCACGAGCGGGACGAGCCCGGCTCCCATGAGCAGGGCGACGCCCGCATAGGACGCGTAGGTCAAGGCGCTCCGCCCGCGAAGGGCCGGGTAGAGGACGCAGTAGCCGACGGCGGCGAGCAGCGCGTTCAGGGCGACGACGCCGGCGACGAGCCCCATCAGCCCTGCCGCACGCGGATCAGGTAGATCCGTTCGCCGACCCTGTACGTCTTCTCGGCGCGCACGCCTTTCGGGAGCAACGTGGGCGCGTCGTAGCTCAGGACCCACTGCGCCTCGCGCGGGCTCGGCACCGGGACGGCCGGGAGGAAGAAGAGCAGGCCGGCGCCGATCAGGTCGTGGCCGAGCTGCGGCACGGGCCGCGTGTGGATGTAGTACGTGACGCCGCGGGAGTCGGGGAGGATCGCGCCGGCCCGCCGGATCGCCCGCCCGTCGATGGGGGCGTTGTAGATCGGGTCGCGCGTGTCCGCGCGGTAGTTCGCGAGGCGACGGATCGGCCCCGAGAGCCTTCCCGGGGCGAACGCCACGGCGACGGTCAGGAGCGCGAGCAGGGCCACGAGCCCGAGGCGCACGCGGAGGGGAAGCGGCCCGAACACGCGGTCAAGTATGAGCCGAGGGGCTACAGTCGCCCGCGTGGAACGTGCCGCCGACTGGGAGGCGCACTGGCGGATCGAGCCGCTCGACCCGGCCGCCGCCGACGCGGAGGAGCGGACGCCGCGCTGGCGGGCCCAGGAGCGGATCGTGCGCGAGCGGTTCGGCTGTTTCGAGGGCCTGCGGGCGATCGAGATCGGCGCAGGGCGCGGCCTGAACGGGCTCCTCTACGCGCGTCGCGGCGCGGATGTGACGCTGCTGGACGAGTCGCCGCTCCCGCTCGAGCAGGCGCGGGCGCTCTACGAGGCGCACGGCGTCGGCTTCGAGAGCGTCGAGGCGGACGTCTTCGACCTCCCCGGCGAGCTCCGCGGCGCGTTCGACGTCTCGATGTCGTTCGGGCTTTGCGAGCACTTCCTCGACGAGCGGCGGCGAGCCGTCGTGGCCGCGCACCTCGAGCTCCTGCGGCCCGGCGGGATCGCGTTCCTCGGCGTCCCGAATCGCCTCGCTCCGGCCTATCGCCTCTGGATGGCCGTCCTGAAGCGCCGCGGGACGTGGCCCCTCGGGACGGAGGAGCCCTTCTCCCCGGCGGAGCTCGCGGGCCTCGCCCGGGCCGCGGGCGGCCGGCCGCTCGGCCCCGTCCACGGCAGCTTCCTCGGCTCGCTCGTCAACCACGGCCTGAACCAGGCGCTCTTCAAGCTGGGGCGGCGCGGGCTCCAGGTCCCGCAGCTCCGGCTGCCGCTCCTCGATCGCTTCGCGTACGAGCTGCTGCTGCCCGTCGAGCGGCCGTGAAGGTCGCCGTCCTGACGACGTCGTACCCCCGGTTTCCGGGGGACGCGGCGGGGCACTTCGTGGGAGCGGCCGTGGAGCGGCTCCGCGGGCGCGGGCTCGAGATGGAGGTCGTCTCTCCGCTGCGCTTCCGCCACTACGGGATCGCGTACGGCGACGGCGTCGTCGGCAACCTCCGCCGCCACCCGCAGCGGGCGTTGCTCGCCCCAGCGATGGTGGCGTCGTTCAGGCGCGCCGCCGCGCGCGCAGCGCGTGACGCCGACCTCGTCCACGCCCACTGGCTCCCGGCGGGCGCGATCGCGCTGTCGCTGCGGAAGCCGTACGTCGTCCAGGTCTGGGGGACGGACGTGGAGCTCGCCCGCCGAGCGCCGTGGCTCGCGCGGCCGATCCTGCGCCGCGCGCGGCGGGTCGTCGCGGCCTCGTCGTGGCTCGCGGACGCGGCGCGGCAACTCGGCGCACGGGACGTCGCGATCGTGCCGAGCGGCGTCGACGTGCCCGAGTCCCTGGAGCCCGAGGCGGAGTCGCCGGAGGTGCTCTACGCGGGGCGGCTGTCGCGGGAGAAGGGCGTCGAGGAGCTCCTCGTCGCGACGCGGGGGATGCGGCTCGTCGTCGCCGGCGACGGGCCGCTCCGAGACCGCGTGCCGGGGGCGCTCGGCTTCGTTCCCCACGCCGAGCTGGAGCGGCTGTACGGCCGGGCCGCGGTCGTCGCCTGCCCGTCCCGGCGCGAGGGCTTCGGCGTCGTCTGCGCGGAGGCGATGGCGCACGCGCGGACGGTGGTGGCGAGCGCGGTCGGCGGGCTCCTCGACCTCGTCGTCGACGGGGAGACGGGCCTGCTCGTCCCGCCGCGCGACCCGGCGGCGCTGCGGTCGGCGCTCGAGCGGGTGCTGGGTGATGCCGACCTTCGCCGCCGGCTCGGAGGGGCCGCGCGCGAGCGGGTCCGGCAGCGCTTCTCGTGGGATGCGGTTCTCGACGCGACGATCGAGCTCTATCGAGAGGCGGCGGCCTGACCTCGGTCGTCTTCCACGCGCCGCGTCACGTCGGGCGCACGATCGGATACCAGAAGTACTACCTCCTCGGCTTCGAGGAGGCCGCGCGGCTTCGCATCCGGGGCCTGCCGCCCGTGCCCGGTGTGCGTGCGAAGGTCAGCCTCGCGTACCGCCTCGGCCGCGGCCGGGGCGAGGCGTGGGTTGGCCGCTACGTCTGCGAGGGCGTGCGCTTCGCGATTGACGCGCACGACCGGCGCGAGGTCAAGGATCCGGAGGCGCTCGAATGGGCCGACGTCTACTTCAAGGCAAACCGCTGGCCGGAAGACTCGCTCGATCCCAAGGTCCTCCCGATCGTGAACGGGAACGGCCTCCTCGATCGCGGCAAGATCGCGCACCTGCGCTCGCTGCGCGCCGCGCCGAAGGAGGTCGACCTCGCGTACGTCTCGAACGTGTGGGGCGGGCGGGAGCACTCGCTGCGGGTGTTCGAGCGGCTGGCCGAGCTCGACTGCTCCAAGGACCTCCTCGCGATCTTCCCCGAGGGGTTCCCGCCGGATGAGGACGCGGAGAACATGGAGCGGCTGCGGGCCCGCGGAATCGCAGTTACGCGCGATCCCGTTCCTCCGCGCGAGCTCTGGCGGCGGCTCGCGCGTGCTCGGCTCGTGCCGATGCGGGCCGGCAAGCACCTCTGCTGGTCGTGGCGGACGATCGACCTGCTGGCGATGGGTGCGTGCATCGTCTTCGACGCGCTGCCGCCGCCGCGCTGGCCGGTCCCGATCGAGCCCGGCGTCCACGTGACGGACTGCGGAATCGCCCGCCCGGACGACACCGAGGCCGCGCCGGAGGCGGAGTACGACAAGGTGCCGGCCACGATCGAGGCGCTGATCGCCGCGCCCGACGAGCAGCAGGCGCTCCGGGCGGCCGCGGCGCGCTACTTCGACGTCTGCGCTGCGCCGGGCGCCGTCGCTCGATACGTGCTGGAGACGCTCGAGAGGAACGGTCGGGCGTCGACAGTTACGAGCTCGCCTACCCGGTAGTGGTCCTTGTAGGAGCCGCTCGGCGGGCGGCCGATCGCCTCGCGAAGGGCGCGCCAGGCGCGGACGGGCGCGCGCCTCGGCTCCAGCCGGTCCGGGATGTTGATCCGCGCGCCGCCGGAACGCTGCCGGCTGCTGCGGCGGAGGAAGCAGACGTGGAGCGCGCGGAACGGCGACTCGTCCCAGCCGTACTCGCGGTTCAACTCGCGCTTCCGCGGCTCCGCACCGGGCTTGAAGACGAGGCCCGACGGATCGTGCAGGCGCTCGGGATTGTCGCCGTCCCAAGACTCGATCCGGGCGAAGTTGAACAGCTTCGCGACGCTCGGAGCGGGCGGCGAGAGGTACCCGGTCGCGACTCCGCGCTCTTCGTCGAGCTCGACGCAGTGGAGCATGTTCGCGCGCACGAGCCAGTCCTCCGCCGCCTCGCCGGCTAGCAGCCGCTCGCGAAAGCGCTCGAGCCCGCGCGGGTC
>VAXK01000187.1 GCA_005885565.1 Actinomycetota bacterium | reverse complement strand
GATCGTCCGCTCGTCGAGGACTCGGACGAAGCCGGGGTCGCCGCCCTTGTAGGAGCACTGCGGACGTCCGTCCTCGTCGGCCGTGGCTATGAAGAACATGTCCCGTGCCTCGATGAAGGCGCGGTCGTCGTCGTCGATCGTGTCCCGGACGAGCCGGTCGTCGATCCGGTCAGCGAGACGACGGGTGTCGAACCGGTCCTGGAGACGCCGGCTTCCCTCGTGGTAGAGCGCCATCGCACTTCGATGATCGCACGCGCGCCGCCTGGTCGTAGTAGAGGAGGGCGCTGCCGAGGAAGAGGAGCGGAGAGATGACGAGGCTCGCGAGGAAGCCCGCCACCGCGATCGCCGCCTCGCCCGCTCCGCGCAGGACGAAGAAGAGGACGCCCTGGCAGAGGAAGACGACGATCACGAGCGTCGCCAGAGAGCCGAGCGCGTGGACGTAGTCGGCCCGCGCGAGCTCGATCCCTCGGCGGAAGGCGAAGCGGAAGCCGCGCTCCTCGAGCAGCACCGCGGGCACCGCGAAGCCGAGGAGGGCGAGCCAGGCGATCGCCGGGAGGACGAATGCCGTCGCGAGCACCGGGGCCGGCGCGAAGACGAGGACGCCGGTCGCGAAGGCGAGCGGGAGCGAGCCCGGCCGGCGGCCGGCGACGAGGGCGCAGGCGGCGACGTACGAGGCGGTGACGAGAAGCGCTCCTGCCGTGACGACGAGCAGGAGCGCTTCGATTCGGTTCAGCGGGGCGACCGCGACGGTGAGGATCGCGGGCGGGATTCCGAGCGCGAGCGAGGGCCAGAAGCGGCTGCCGTAGAAGCGGACCGCCTCCGCGACGAGCTGCCCCACCGTCCGCGTCTCGGGCGGGAGCGGCGGCGGCAGCTCGCGGCGCGAACGGCGACCACGCTGCGCCGTCTCGGTCATGGCCGCACGCTACCCGACCCTAGTGGCCGAGCGAAACGTGGCCGTGACGGCCGCCTCAGGCGGCCGCGGCGGCCTCCGCGACGGCGGCTCGCTCGAACGCGAGCTCGCCGTCGCGAGCGTCCACGAGGAGCGTGTCGCCCTCGCCGAAGCGGCCTTCCAGCAGCGCCGACGCGAGCGGGTTCTCGACGAGCCGCTGCAGCGCCCGCTTGAGCGGACGCGCCCCGTATGCCGGGTCCCAGCCCGCCTCGGCCAGCAGCTCCTTCGCGGCCGGTGTCAGCTCGACGTCGATGCGCCGTTCCGCCAACCGAGCCCGCAGCCGGGCGAGCTGAAGCTCGACGATCTCCGCGAGCTGCTCGCGCGTGAGCTGCTCGAAGACGACGACATCGTAGATCCGGTTCAGGAACTCCGGCCGGAAGCGCTCGCGCATCTCGTCCGTCGAGCGCACGTTCGAGGTCATGATCAGCACGGTGTTGCGAAAGTCGACCGTGCGGCCCTGTCCGTCGGTGAGCCGTCCGTCGTCGAGCAGCTGGAGCAGGACGTTGAAGACGTCGTGGTGGGCCTTCTCGATCTCGTCCAGCAGGACGACCGAGTAGGGCCGCCGCCGCACCGCCTCCGTGAGCTGGCCACCCTCGTCGTAGCCGACGTAGCCAGGCGGCGCGCCGATCAGGCGCGAGACGGTGTGCTTCTCCATGTACTCGGACATGTCGAGCCTGACCATGGCCCGCTCGTCGTCGAACATGAACTCCGCGAGCGCCCGCGCGAGCTCCGTCTTCCCGACGCCCGTCGGCCCGAGGAAGACGAACGAGCCGATCGGGCGGTTCGGGTCCTGGAGGCCCGACCGGGCGCGCCGAAGAGCGTTGGCCACGGCCTCCACGGCCTCGTCCTGGCCGACGACGCGCTCGTGCAGCCGCTCCTCCATGTGGATGAGCTTTTCGGTCTCGCCTTCCAACAGCCGATCGACGGGAATCCCGGTCCAGCGGGCGACCACGGCGGCGACGTCGTCCTCGTCGACCTCTTCCTTCACGAGGCGTGTCTCGGGCTCGGCGCGGCTCTCGAGCTCGGCCTCGAGCTCCGGTAGCCGCCCGTAACGGATCTCCGCCACGCGCGCGAGGTCGCCGTTCCGCTCGGCCCGCTCGGCCTCCATCCGCAGCTCGTCGATCTGCCGCGTGATCTCCTTGACGCGGTCGAGCTGCGCCTTCTCCTCGGCCCAGACGGCCGCAAGCTCGTCGCGCCGCTCCTTCGCCTCGGCGAGCTCGCGCTCGACCGGCGCGCGGACGTCCTTCGACTCCTTCGCCATCGCGGCGAGCTCGATCTCGAGCTGGCGCACGCGGCGCTCGGCCTCGTCGAGCTCGACGGGCGACGAGTCGATCTCCATCCGCAGCCGCGACGCGGACTCGTCGACGAGGTCGATCGCCTTGTCGGGCAGGAACCGGTCGGCGATGTACCGGTCCGAGAGCACCGCAGCCGCGACGAGCGCCGCGTCGCGGATGCGCACGCCGTGGTGCGCCTCGTAGCGCTCCTTCAGCCCGCGCAGGATCGCGATCGTGTCCACGACGGACGGCTGGCCGACGAAGACCGGCTGGAAGCGCCGCTCGAGCGCGGCGTCCTTCTCGACGTGCTTGCGGTACTCGTCGAGCGTCGTCGCGCCGATGCAACGCAGCTCGCCGCGGGCGAGCATCGGCTTGAGCATGTTCGCCGCGTCCACGGCTCCCTCGGCCGCGCCGGCGCCCACGATCGTGTGCAGCTCGTCGATGAAGAGGACGATGTCGCCCTCGGCGCGCTTGATCTCCTCGAGCACCGCCTTCAGGCGCTCCTCGAACTCGCCGCGGTACTTGGAGCCGGCGAGCAGGGCGCCAATGTCGAGCGCCCAGACGCGCTTGCCCTTGAGTCCCTCGGGGACGTCGCCGGCGACGATCCGCTGCGCGAGCCCCTCGGCGATTGCCGTCTTCCCGACGCCCGGGTCGCCGATCAGCACCGGGTTGTTCTTCGTGCGCCGCGAGAGCACCTGGATCACGCGGCGGATCTCCTCGTCGCGGCCGATCACGGGGTCGAGCTTGCCGCTCTCGGCAGCCGCGGTCAGGTCGCGGCCGAACTTCTCCAACGCCTGGTAGGTGCCTTCGGGGTCCTGCGAGGTGACACGCCGGCCACCGCGGACCTCCTTGATCTTCGCGAGCAGCTGATCGCGGGGGACGGCGTCGAGCGCGAGCAACAGGTGCTCAGAGGCGACGTAGTCGTCCTCCATCCGCCGCGCCTCGTCCGCGGCGCGGTCGAGCGCTCGGTCGAGCGCCGCCGACACGCGCGGCTGCTGCGTCGCGCCCTCGATGCGCGGCCGCTGCGCGAGCGTCGTGTCGGCCTGCGCGCGGAGCGAGCCGGCGTCGGGGACGAGCTGGCGCGCAAGCTCCTGGTCGAGCAGCGCGGCGAGCAGGTGCTCGGGGTAGACCTCGGGATTGCCGTCGCGGCGCGCCCGCTCGAGCGCCGCCGCAACCGCCTCCTGAGACTTGATCGTCAGCTTGTTGAAGTCCATCTATCTCCTTGTTGGTACCGGCAATCTCGTTGTCTGATCGGTGTAGAGGACGAGGTCGCGGCGGTACTGCCTGTGCACCGCGGCGACCTCCTCCCGAAGCCTTCGCTCCATCGCGGTGAGGCGCCGGCGCAGCCGCTCGACCTCGTCGCGGAGCGCGAGCACGGCCTCGACGCCCGCGAGGTTGAGCCCGAGCTCGGTCGTGAGCCCCTGGACCAGCCGCAGCCGCTCGAGGTCGCG
>VAXK01000186.1 GCA_005885565.1 Actinomycetota bacterium | reverse complement strand
GAGGAGCAGAAGCAGCGCTGGCTCGTCCCGCAGGCGAGCGGCGAGAAGATCGCCTGCTTCGGCCTCACCGAGCCCGCGGCCGGATCGGACGTGGCCTCGATGAAGACGACCGCCCGCCGCGAGGGCGACGTCTACGTCCTGAACGGCCAGAAGAACTGGATCTCCTACGCCTCCGTCGCCGACCACGCGCTCGTCTTCGCGAAGACGGACCCGTCCGCGAAGCACAAGGGCATCTCCGCCTTCGTCGTCGAGAAGGGCACGCCGGGGTTCACGACCGCCGACACCGAGAACAAGCTCGGCGTCTGGGCGGGCTCCACCGGCGAGCTCTTCTTCCAGAACGTCGAGTTGCCGGCCGAGAACCTGATCGGCGAGGAGGGACAGGGCTTCGAGATCGCGATGTACGGCCTGGATCAGGGCCGCTTCACCGTCGCCGCCGGCGCGTGCGGCGTCATCCGCGCCTGCCTCGAGCGCTCGGTCGAGTACGCGCGCGACCGGGAGACATTCGGGCAGCCGATCGGGAAGTACCAGTTCGTGCAGGACATGATTGCGTCGATGGTGCTCGGCTACGAGACCTCGAAGCTCCTCGTCATGCAGGCCGCGTGGATGAAGGACGAGGGCCGCCGGAACACGCGCGAGACGTCGCTCGCGAAGTGGCACGCGACCGAGTCCGCGTTCCAGGCCGCGCACCTCGCGATCCAGGTCTTCGGCTCGTACGGCTACTCGGCCGAGTACGGGATCGAGCGCTACTTCCGCAACGCGCGCGCCCCGCTCATCTACGAGGGCACGACGCAGATCCACAAGCTGATGCAGGCCGAGCACGCGCTCGGCTTCCGCCGGCTGAACGGCCACACCGGCGAGATGGCCCCGCTCGTCTCGTGGCGCGCTCCGGGCGCGGCCGAGCCGGTCAAGGCCTGAGCGTGGCCCCGCTACCCGACGAGGTCCGCGCGCTCCTCGAGGCGCGCAACTTCGCCCATCTCGCGACCACGCTGCCGGACGGCTCGCCGCACTCGGTGCCGGTGTGGATCGGCGTCGAGGGCGACCACGTCGTCTTCTTCACGCAGCCGGAGAGCCGGAAGGCGCGGAACCTCGAGCGCGAGCCGCGCATAGCGATCTCGCTCGTCGACCTCGGGAACCCCTACCGCAGCGCCCAGCTCCGCGGGCGCGTCGTCGGCACGGTCGAGGGCGAGGAGGCGCTCGAGATCATCGACCGCCTCTCCGTGAAGTACACCGGCGAGCCGTTCCCGATGCGAAGCGGCGTCGTCTTCCTGGTAGCGCCGGAACGCGCCCGCGAGACGGTGCTGCCCTTCCGCCACACCTGAGCGGCGAGCGGGATCGGTGGGCTCGCTGGCTGCTCGAGCATCGGCACGCCGGCGATCCCGACGAGCTCGCGCGGCAGCTGCCGAACCTGGAGGAGTTCCGCCGGCGGGTGCTGGAGAACGCGGAGATCCGGGAGGGCGACGTCGTGCTGGACGTTGGTACCGGGGACGGCCTGATCGGCTTCGGCGCTCTCGAGTTCGTCGGCGGGAGCGGCCGGGTGATCTTCAGCGACGTCTCCGAGGACCTCCTCGACGAGTGCCGGCGCATAGCGGACGAGCTCGCCGCTGCCGACCGGTGCGAGTTCCTCCGCGCCTCCGCGGACGACCTGCCGCTTCCGAACGCGTCGGTGGACGTCGCCACGACGCGCTCCGTCCTCATCTACCTGATGAACAAGCGACCTGCGTTCGTCGAGCTCCACCGCGTGCTGAGGCCCGGCGGGCGGCTGTCGATCTTCGAGCCGATCAACGTCTTCGGCAATGAGAACTGGCGAGAGCGCTACTGGGGCCTCGACGTCTCGCCAGTGGAGCACCTGGCCGAGAAGGTCAGGGCGCGGTGGAAGCAGCCCGCCGAGCACCCGCTCCTGAACTTCGACGAGCGCGACCTGCTCCGCTTCGCCGAGGAGGCGGGCTTCGCGGAGATCCGCATGGACTATCGCGCCGAAATCAAGCAGGAGCCGCATTGGGCCAAGAGCTGGGACACGCTCAAGCGTTATTCGGGAAACCCGCTCGACCCCACGCTCGAGGAGGAGCTCCAAGCCACGCTCGACGACGACGAGCGCGCCGAGTTCGAGACCTACCTCCGCGAGGAGCTCGCGCGTCGCCCGCTCGTCCCGATGCGGATGGCGAGCGTCTACCTGAAGGCAGTGAAGCCCGAAGCCTGAGCTACCGTTTCGGCCTGTGCGCCGGATCCTCGTGCTCGCCGCCACGGTCGTCCTGGTACCGGTAGCGGCCGCGGCGCCGCCGCGGAAGGGCGTCTTCGCGCCGGGGAAGAGCCTCGGCGGCCTGCGGCTCGGCATGACGCCCGCGCAGGTGAAGGCGGCGTGGGGCTCCAGCTACGGCCGCTGTCGCGGCTGCGCGCAGCCGACGTGGTACTTCACGTACCGCCGCTACAAGCCGCACGGCGCGGCGGTGCAGTTCCGGCGCGGCCGCGTCGAGGCGATCTTCACCCTCTGGGCGCCGAGCGGCTGGAAGACGACGAAGGGGCTCTACGTCGGCGACAACGTCGACCGCGTGGCGGGTCTCTACGGCACCCTCGCCCGCGCCGACTGCCCCGGGAACTACTACGCGCTGACGATGCCGACGCCCGGCGGCGTGAACGCGATCTACGTCGTCAACGAGAAGATCTTCGGCTTCGGGCTGCTCAGCTTTCGGGCGTCTGTCTGCCGTTGAGACTGCCTCCAGCGGATCGACCGGTCGTTTCAGACGGACGCGCAGGCAAGCCTGCACGTCGTGGTGGTCGGCGCCGCAAGCGGCGCCTTAGCTGCCGGTAGCGGCTTCGAGGCGCATCAGCCGGCCGACGAGCGGGATCACCGCGAGGATCGGCAGCGAGCACACCGGCCAGAGCACCTGGTAGCCGCCGGTCGAGCGGAGGTACGGCGAGGCGAGGTCGATCGCGCCGCCGGCGAGGAGCGGACCGACGATCAGGCCGACGCCCTTCGTCGTCGTCGCGAGGCCGGAGATCGCACCGCGGTGCTTCGGCGGCATGAGCTTGAAGAGCAGGCCCCAGGCCTGCGTCATGACGGCGCCGCCCGCGATCGCGACGGGGAAGACCAGCCCGTAGTACCAGTCGTGCCACTCGCGGGCCCAGCCGCCGGCGAGGAGGCCGCCGCCGTAGACGAAGGAGCAGAAGAAGATCACGCGGCCGAGCCCGATCCGGTCGGCGACGCGGCCCGACCACACCGCCGCGACGACGTAGCCGCCCGCGACCGTCGCGAGCACGAGCGAGGCGATCTTCGGCGACTGGTGCAGGCCGCGGGTGATGTAGAGGACGACGAAGATCCGGGCGGCGGCGAACGTTCCCTCCCACGCGGCGTTCGCGGCGAGGAAGCTCCGCACGTCGGCCTCCTCGCGCAGGATGCCCCAGCTCGTCGAGAGGTAGGCGCGGAAGCCGCGGAAGACGCGCCCGTGGCCACCGTCCTCGCGCACGAAGACGATCACGGCGCCGCAGGCGGCCGTCGTGACGACGGCGGCGACGAGGAACGGCGCCGGCGTCCAGAGGTCGAGCAGGAACCCGCCGCCGACGAGCGCGCCGCCGAGCGCGAGCCCGCGCAGGACGTGCTGGACGCCCTGCGCCTTCCCGAACACGTGCGGCGGGAGCAGGTCGGGGTAGAGCCCGCGGTAGGGCGGCTCGTAGACGTAGTAGGCGAAGAAGAAGGCGAAGACGACGAGCGCCGTCGTCCAGAGGTTC
>VAXK01000185.1 GCA_005885565.1 Actinomycetota bacterium | reverse complement strand
CTGCGCGTGAGCGAGCAAGACGTCCAACGTTCGGCGGGGCCGCTCGACGAGCGGCGGCTCGAGGTGCTGCGCCTCCTCGCCGCCGGCGAGACGACGAAGTCGATCTCCGTGAAGCTCGCGTACTCGGAGCGGACGATCAAGACCGTCATCCGCGACCTCCAGAACGAGCTCAGCGCGCGGAGCCGCGCGCACGCCGTCGCCGAGGCGATGCGGCAGGGCCTCATCACCTGAGCAGGTTCCGCATAGCATCGCCGCGTGGAGCCCGAAGCGATCGTCGCGCGCCTCTGGGACGGCCGCGACACACGCCTCGAGCCGCTCGGCGGCGGCATCACGAACCGGAACTTCAAGGTCTCGGTCGGAGACGAGACTTTCGTCCTACGGATCGGCGGCAAGGACACCGAGCTCCTCGGGATCGACCGCCGCGCCGAGCACGCCGCCTCGGGGATCGCGGCCGACCTCGGCCTCGCGCCCGAGGTCGTCGGCTTCGTCGAGCCCGAGGGCTACCTCGTCACGCGGTTCGTCGAGGGCGAGGTCGGGCGCGTCGACGTCGAGCAGGTCGGCCGCGCGCTCGCCCGCCTCCACGCCGGGCCGGCGTTTCCGGCGCGCTTCGACAGCTTCCGCGTCGTCGAGGTCTACCGCGCGACCGCGCTCGCGCGCGGGGTCGCCGTCCCGGCGGCGTACGAGCGGGCGAAGGAGGTCGCCGACGCGATCGAGCGGCGGCGCGCGGGCGTCGCACCGCGGCCCTGCCACAACGATCTCCTGAACGCGAACTTCATCGCAGAGCGCAGCCGCTTCTGGATCGTCGACTGGGAGTACGCCGGCATGGGCGACCCGTTCTTCGACCTCGGCAACTTCGCCGTCAACCACGAGCTCGACGAGGACGGCGAGCGCCGGCTGCTCGGCGCGTACGGCAGCGACGACGCCGGCGCGCTCACGTTGATGCGCTTCATGTCGGACTTCCGCGAGGCCATGTGGGGCGTCGTCCAGCAGGCGATCTCCGAGCTCGACTTCGACTTCGCGGAGTACGCCGACCGCCACTTCGAGCGGCTCGCGCGGACCGCCGAGGACCCGCGGTTCCGCGAGGCGCTTCGCGGCTAGGGCCATTGACACGCGGGGGCCGAAAGTGCCTCAATTGCGCGTCAATTCGGATTGGAGGGCACCTTCATGGTGAATACCGCGGCACCGGCCCCCGACGAGCAAGGACGCGACGAGGCCGATCTCGCTCGCTTCGGCTACAAGCAGGAGCTGAAGCGCACGCTCGGCGGGTTCAGCTCGTTCGCGGTCGCGTTCAGCTACATCTCGCCGTCGACCGGCATCTTTGCGCTCTTCTTCCTCGGCCTGACCACGATCGGAGGCGTCTTCATCTGGAGCTGGCCGATCGTCGCCCTCGGGCAGCTCTTGGTCGCGCTCGGCTTCGCAGAGCTCTCGAGCCATTACCCCGTGGCGGGGTCGGTCTTCCAGTGGACGAAGTACCTGGCCGGGAAGGCCTACTCCTGGTTCGCGGGGTGGATCTACCTCTTCGCCGGGATCCTCACCGTGGCGTCGGTGTGCGCGACGTTGCCCGTCGCCTTGATCCCGGCCTTCAACAACATGGGCTGGAACCTCGCGAACACGCACTCGAACCAGCGATGGATCGCGCTCATCACGCTCCTCGCGATCACGATCATGAACATCTTCGGCGTCCGTCTCGTCGCGATCGTGAACAACACCGGCGTGCTGTTCGAGATTCTCGGCATGGTCGTCTTCGCGTTCGTCGTGGCCCTCTTCCATCGCCACCAGAGCGGCGCCGTGATCTTCCACACGGGCGGCACCAGCCTGACGACGGGCACCTTCCTGGTCGCGATGTTCATGTCGTTGTACGTGATCTACGGCTTCGACACCGCCTCGACGCTCGCGGAGGAGACCAAGAACCCACGAGCCGAGGCGCCGAAGGCGGTGATCGGGTCGGTGATCGGCGCGTTCGTGATCGGTGCCGTCTTCCTCTACGCGATGCTGCTCGGGATTCCGAACCTGAAGACCGCGATCGCCGGAGGCTGGGGCCCGGCGCAGATCATCGACGCGAACTTCGGGAACGCCTTCTCGACGGTGTTCCTGCTCACCGTGGCCGCGGCGATCTTCGTCTGCTGCCTCGCCATCATGACGTCCACGATTCGGCTCTGTTTCGGGATGTCCCGCGACGACCGCCTCCCCGGCTCGAAGGTGCTCGCCAAGGTGAATCCACGGCTGCATACACCGATCGCCTCGTGCATCGCGATCGGCCTCCTCGCGGCGATCCCGATGATCCAGTTCGCCGGCGTGGCGGTGATCGCGATCGCGGCGACGGGAATGATCTACCTGAGCTACCTGATCGGCAATCTCGCGCTCCTGCGCGCCCGCCTGCGTGGCTGGCCGAAGTCGCGGGCGCCGTTCGCGCTCGGCAGATGGGGCCTGCCGGTCAACCTGCTCGCGCTCGCCTGGGGCGGCGGGATGCTGATCAACATGGCCTGGCCGCGCGCCGCGACGAACCCGCGTCCGTCGCCGGAAGCTCCCGCGCTCAACTTCCACTGGCACTGGCTCAACCGGCAACCGGTGCTGTGGACGGTGCTGATCGTGATCGTCATCGTCGGCGCGATCTACTACGGGCTCGTCCAGCGGACGAAGCCGGCACACCTCCAGGCGCCCGAAGGCGAGGCCGTCGCGGGGGCGCCGGAGGTTCCGGCCCCGGGGACGACGTAACTCGTGGCCGTCGCGGAGCCCGCGCCTTCACTCGCGCGGGTTCCGTGACGGTGGCTTCCACCGCATAGGGTCGCGACGTGCGCGAGCGGGCTCGAGCCGTGGTCGTCGGCGGTGGCGTCGGCGGCTGCGCGATCCTCTACTGGCTGGCGCGGCTCGGGTGGAGCGACGTCCTCCTCGTCGAGCGGGCGGACCTGACGAGCGGCTCGACCTTCCACTCCGCGGGCCTCGTCGGCCAGCTCCGCGGCTCGCTCAGCCTGACGAAGATGATGATGAGCTCGGTCGCGCTCTACCGCGAGCTCGGCGACGAGGTCGGCCTCGAGACCGGCTGGCGCGAGGTCGGGTCGCTCCGGCTCGCGTCGTCGCAGGAGCGCATGGAGGAGCTCGCCCGCCAGGCCGGCTGGGCGAAGACGTTCGGCCTTCCGCTCGAGCTCGTCTCGGCGGAGGACGCGAAGCGCCTCTTCCCGCCGATGTCGATCGACGGCGTCCTCGGCGCCGCGTACCTCCCGACGGACGGCTACGTCGACCCGAGCCAGCTCACGTTCGCGCTCGCGGAGGGCGCGCGCCGCCGTGGCGCCGAGATCGCCACACGGACGCGCGTCACCGGCGTCCGCGTCGAGCGCAATCGCGTCACCGCCGTCGAGACCGACCAGGGCGACGTCGAGACGGAGCTCGTCGTGAATGCGGGCGGCATGTTCGCCGGCGAGATCGGAGCGCTCGCGGGAGTGGTCGTCCCGATCGTCCCGATGGCGCACGAGTACCTGATCACCCGGCCCGCGGGCGTGCCGCTCGACGTGCCGACGATGCGCGACCCGTCGCTCCTCGTCTACTTCCGCG
>VAXK01000184.1 GCA_005885565.1 Actinomycetota bacterium | reverse complement strand
GCTCGCGTGACCTTCGGGGCGGCGACCGTCTGGCGGAGCCGGATCGGCGAGCGGCGATTCGCCGCGAGCGCCGCGAGGATCAGGCGCACCGCCGGCTTGCGGCGGAGCGAGGCGCCCTTGCGCGACGGCGACAGCCACGGCTTCAGGTTGCGGAGCGAGAGCTCCGAGTCGACGGCCGGCCGGCCGAGCCGGCGGGCGAGCCCCGCCACGTAGGCGACCACCTTGCGGCGGCTCACGGTCACGTCGAGGTGAATCGCCGTCCCGGGAGCGGCCGCGCCGGCGCGATTGATCGCCTTGAGCGCGTACGCGACGGCGCCGAGGCTCTCCGGGGCGACCTGGAAGCGCCGCTTGCCGACGAGGAGGACGAGCGGCCGCTCGAACGCCTTCCGCACTGCGGTGTATGCGTCGGCCGGGACCATGCCGCCGACCGCGACGCCGCCGACGGTCACGCCGGCTGCGATCCGCGTCGTGGTCGTCGTGGTCGTCGTGTCTGTGGTGGGAAGCGTCGACGTCACCGGCTCGGTGCCGGTGGTCGCGGTCGAGCTTGAGGAGAGGAGCGCCCCGATCGCCCCCGGCGCAGTGGCGACGACCGCCGTCAGCCCGCCGCCGAGCAGGCAGCCGGCGAGGACGAGCGCGGTGAGGGCGGGGCGCCTCACGGCTATCGAGGATAGCGCCGCTTGATTACGACGACGGCGCAGTCGTCGCCGAGCTCGCCGCCCGCGAACGAGCGGCAGTCGCCGACGACGGCGAGCGCGAGCTCGTCGGCGCTCAGGCCCGCGCCGCGCGCGAGCGACTCGTCGAGCCGCTCGGTGCCGTAGAGCTCGCGGCCGCGGCGCGCCTCGACGACCCCGTCGGTGAAGAGGACGACGCTCTCGCCCTCGCCGAGCAGCGTGCGCGCCTCGTCGTAGCGCTGGCCGGGCTCGATGCCGAGCGCGAGGCCGGTTGCGGCGAGCGGCCGCACGCTGCCGTCGGCGCCCACGAGCCGCGGCGGCGGGTGGCCCGCGCACGCGCAGGCGACCTCCCCCGTCTTCCCGTCGACGACGAGGTACGCCATGGTGATGAACTTCGCGGCCGCGATCTCGCCGACGACGACGTCGTTCGCGGAGGCGAGGAAGTCGGCCGGCTCGGGATGCTCGCGCGCGAGCGAGCGGAAGACGAACTTCGCCATCGCCATGTCCGCCGTCGCCTCGATCCCGTGGCCCGTCACGTCGCCGAGGACGACGGCGAGGCGGCCGTCCGCAAGACGCAGGTAGTCGTAGACGTCGCCGCCGACGTCGACCCGGGCCGACGACTCGTAGACCGCGCCGAGCTCCAGGCCCTCCAGATCCGGTGCGACGCGGGGCAGGAGCGAGCGCTGCATCGTGTCCGCGAAGTCCTTCTGCTGCTTGTAGAGACGGGCGTTGTCGATCGCGAGCGCCGCCTGCCCGGCGACCGCGAGCGCGGCCTCGACGGTCGCGTCGTCGAGCGGCCGCGCCGGGTCGAGCGAGACGATCATCAGCGTCGCGAGCACCTCCGTCGGCGTCGCGACCGGAACGACAGCCGCGGTCGAGCCGCGCTCGAGGAAGGGGACGAGGAGCTCGTACGACGAGCCAAGCCGCGCCGCCGTCTTCGCGTCGACCCACAGCGGCTTGCCCATCCGGAACAGGCGCCGGCCGAGCAGCCTCGCCATCGGCTGCGGCCGCGTGAAGACGGCGCGAACGGGCTCCTCGAGGCGGCCGTCCGCGACATGGACGGCCTGGGTCACGAGGTGCTCCCGCCGCCCGTCCGGCATCCGGACGACCGCGGCGTCGACGTCGAGCAGCTCGACCACCGTCCGCGTCACCGCCTCGAGCGTCGTCTCCAGGGAGAGCGTCTGCGCGAACGAGCGCGAGATCTCGTAGAGGGCGCGCAGCTGCCGCGCCGCCTGCCGCTCGGAGGCGAGCGCGCTCTCGAGCTCGACGCCCAGGCGCTTCGCCCGCTCGTGGAGCTGCGCGTTCTGGACCGCGACCGCGAGCTGGCTCGCGAGCGCCGAGAGGAAGGCCGTCTCGTGCGCGCTCGGCGGCCGGCGGCGAGGCGGGTAGACGGCGAGGAGCCCGATCACGTCGTCGTGGACACGCAGCGGGAGCGCGACCGCGGCCTCGATGCCGGCCTCCGCGACTGCGTCGGCCACGGGAGCGAGCTCCAGATCGGCGGCGGCGTCCTCGACGACGAGGATCCCGCGCCCTCGGAATCGGCCGAGCGCGAGGTCGGAGAGCCGCTCCGCCACCCGCACGTGCGGGCCGGCCAGGCCGCGGCCGGCCGCCGCCGTCAGCCGTCCCTCGTCGCGCAGGTAGACGGCGAGCCGCTCGGCGCCGAGGAGCTCGGCCACCCGCTCGACGGCCGTCTCCAGCGTGTGCGCGAGCGAGAGCTGCGCGATCGCCTGGCCGACGACGGCCAGAAGTGCTCGGGTCCGCTCCAGCTCCTCCGCCAGCGTTCGGGCCCGCTCACCGGCGCGGAGCGCGTGCGCGGCCCGCACGCCGAAGGTCGAGAGGCGCGCGAGCTCGTTCTCCGCCGGGGCCTCGTCGGCTGCGAAGAGCAGCTGGAGCGCGCCCACCGGCGGCTGGCCGAGGAGGATCGTCGCCGAGGCCTGCGTCCCGAGGAGCGTCTCGACCGTGACCGGCCGCGGATCCTCGAGCGCGCGCGCCGCCGCAGCGCCGGCGGCCGCGACCGCGGCCTCGGTCTCGCGGACGCCGAACGAGCCGACGAGCTTCGGTCCCTCGTCTTCCTCGCCGTTCGTCCGCCAGAGAAGCGCCGCCTCCGCGCCCATCGCCTCGGCGGCGAGCCGTGTCACCTGCTCGGCCGTCCGCAGCTCGTCGGCCCCGGCGGCGAGCGCCTCGCCCGCGAGCTCGAGCGTGCCGTCTCCGTCCGGGGGCTCCTGCCCCTCGGCGTCACCGAAGGCGCGTAGCGCGAGCCCGACCTGGTGCGCGAGCAGGCGCGCGAGCACGCGCTCCTCGGCGGTGAAGCCCTCGCGCGGGCGCATGAGCTCCAGGCTCGCGACCGGCCGGCCGTCGTGCACGACCGGCACCTGGAGGACGGCGCCGAGGTGCGCCCGCTCGGCCGCGCGCCGAACGGCCGCCGGCAGCTCCGCGACGTCGTCGCCCTCGGCCGGCGGCAGCTCTCCGGCCGGGAAGCGAGAGCCCTCGAGCTCCGCCGCGACCGCCGGCGAGGCCGCCCACACGGCTCGGGCCTTCAGCTGCCCCGCCTCGTCGTCGAGCACGCGCGCGACGACGACCTCGGAGCCGGTCGCGGACGCGGCCGCCTCGGCGATCGCGGCGAGCGCGTCGCGCAGCGTCCGGCCCTCCGCCAGAACTCTGCTCGCTGCGGCGACGGCGTCGAGCGCCGCCGCCGAGACGCCGCGCTGGCCCTCGATCGCCGTCACGTACCTGAGTATGGCGCTCTACTGAGCGCCGTCAGAGGCGGATGGCGCCGTCAGCCCGCGCGAACGGGCTCCAGGGCGCCTGCTCCCACGACTCGCCGCCGCACATCGGGCACCGCGGCAGCTCGCGGCAGACGGCGATGCCGTAGCCGCAGTCCGCGCAGTGGAACTCCCCCTTTACGCTTTCCCCCGCCGGCCAGAACTGCACGTAACCGGTGCTCGACCCCTCGTCTGAAGCGTACGCGTCCTGCGCCATGCGACCCCCCGAGCATAACGCCCCATACGGGCTAGTTCATAGGCTCGTTCTGTCCAGATATCTCCATACTCCACCCAGTGCAAACGCCGGAGCCCCTCCCGCGCTCGCCCGCCCCGCCTCCGCGGCCGGTCGGCGAAGAGGTGGACCCACGCGTCGGGGGGCGGTACTGGACCGTCGGCGAGCTGGCGACGCTGATCTCGGGCCTCGTGCTCGCGATCTCGGCGTTCACCGACTGGTACGCGGGCTCGGAGTCGGGCGGCGCGTTCACGCTCAGCGTGATCGGCTGGCATACGGGCGCGCTCGGCAAGCTCGTCTTCTTCGCCGGCCTGGCCGTCCTTGCGCTCTTCGCGCTCCGCGAGGCCGGGATCGAGCTCCCCGCGACCGTTCCGGAGAGCCTGGTCGTGATCGCCCTCGGCTCGCTCGCGACGATCTTCGTACTCGTCCGGCTCATCTCCATCCCGGACAGGTTCCTGCCCGCGAGCGGCCGCGGGATCGGGATCTGGATCAGCCTGCTGGCCGCGCTCGCAGTGATCGTGGCCGGGCTCGTCCGCGCCTCCGAAGAGCTCTGACCCCGGCCCGCCGGCCGGCCCGTTCCGACCTTGCAACAGTCTGCTGCAAGGTCACGGTCGGGCGCCGCTCCGGCCGAGCCTGACTCCGAGGCGGGCGACGAGGAGCCCTACGACGAGCCCGAGGAGCGCGCCGCCGAGCACGTCGAGCGGGTAGTGGACGCCGACGTAGACGCGCGAGAAGCCGATCGCGACTGCGAGCACGTAGAGCGGCACGGCGAGACGCGGGAACGCGAGCGCGAGCACGGTCCCGCAGGCGAAGCTCGTCGCGGCGTGGCCGGACGGGAACGAATGGTCGTGCGGCACGGGCACGAGCGCCTTGGGCTCGGCGTAGCGGACGGCCGGCCGCTCGACGTCGACGACGCTCTTGATCGCGCGCGCGAGCAGGTCGGCGACCCCGTCCGCGGCGAGCACGAGCGGCACCAGCGCCGGCCGGCGGCGGAGCAGGGCCAGCACGAGCGCGATCCCGATCCAGACGAGCCCGAGCGTGCCGACCCTCGACAGCCAGACGAAGACGTGGTCGAAGACCTCGGTCCGATGGTGGACGACGAAGCGCTCGAGGTGGCGGTCGAACCCGGTCAGACCGGGGCGATCTGCTTCGCCTGGTCGATCAGCTGCTGGAGGTCGAAGGGCTTGCCGAGGAAGCCGCGCGCGCCGCGTGCCGCCGCGTCGGATACGGCACGCTCCTCGACGGTGCCGCTGAACACGAGCACGGGAATCGCGCCGACGCCGAAGCGCTCCTGGACCTGGCGCAGCATCTCCCAGCCGTCGACCTCCGGCATCATCACGTCGAGGAGCAGCAGTTCCGGCGCCTCCTCCTCCAGCGACGCGAGGCCCTCGGCCGCGCTTCCCGCCTCGCGGACGGCGTAGCCCTCGGCCTCGAGGTTCGCGCGGACGACCTGCCGCACGCCCGGATCGTCGTCGACGACGAGGACGAGCGGCCCGGTCCGCCCTCGTCCGGGGCCCGAGCGCTCCAGGAACGCGTCGAGGTCGCCCCGGCGATACCGGCGATGACCTCCCGGCGTGTAGAAGGCGGGGACGCGACCGCCGTCGGACCACTTGCGGATCGTGCTCTGGGCAACACCCAGGTACTTGGCCGCCTGCCCCAACGTCAGCCAGTCCGGCTCGCTCGTCGGCGCTCGGCGGCTGATCGGTTCGCGGGGAGGGGTCATGCCGCGACCCGAATCTTCCCAAACC
>VAXK01000080.1 GCA_005885565.1 Actinomycetota bacterium | reverse complement strand
CGACCGCTGCTGGCCTACCGGCGCTTCCAGGCGGTTGCCGTGGCCGTCCTCCTGCCGGTCGTGCACATGGCGACGGAGGTGGGGCGAGTGGCGGCCGCCGGGACGACCGCCTACCACCAGCACGTGCCGCGAGGCGCGGGCGGCATCGTCGGGCGCCTCGTCTTGGGGACAGCGACGCAGTGGGCCGCAATGACCGTCGCGCTCGGAAGCCCGCTTTGGGCGCTGCTGAGCCTCGTCGGTGTCGTCTTGGCCGTGCGAGCGCTCCGGCGTCGCGAAGCGCTCGACTGGCTGCTCGTCGGCTTCGTGCTCACCGGCTGGTCGGCGCTCGCCTTCCAGGCGCTCAGCGGGGCGGAGATCGTCTCGCGTTACTACTTGCCGTCCGTCACGCTCTTCGGAGCCGCGACGGGTCTCGCGCTGGCCCGGAGCGGGCCGCGCCTCCGGCGTGGCGATCTCGTAGCCGTAAGCGTCATCGTCCTGCTGGGAGGCTTCGGCTCGTACTGGAACGTGAGGGTATGGGCGGCAAACGAGCGCGAGGGTACTGCGCTCGTCGACCGGGTCGCCGTCTTGAACCCGCAGAGGTGCCCGGTCTACATGGGCCGCCTGCAGATGGAGGTCGCGCGGGCGACTCCGGTTCTAGTCGCGTTGGAGGGGCGGAGCGGGAGGCAGTGCGCCGCCGGCGGAGACGCAGTGCTCGTCGCTGGGCGCGGGCCTGTGGCGGACAGCTCGTACATGGACGACCGGATCTTCTCCGCATGCCGGCGTCCGGGTTGGACGGCGATCGGGCTCACTCGCCACTACCGGCTGCTCGCCTGTCGGCGCCTCATCCCAGGCACGATCCGAGGCGAGCCCGTTCAGGCTGTCCTGGCACGCGACCGGCTCGTGCCGTCGCGGCCCGGCTACTAGGCGCGCCTGCCGACGAGCTCGGGCACGCTGCTCTCGGCTTCGCCGCTTGCGACCCGCCCGCCGTCGTCGACGATGTAGAGCGGCCGGCGCTTGACCTCTTCGAAGATCCGCGCCGTGTACTGCCCCATGAAGCCGAGCACGACGAGCTGGATGCCGCCGAGGAAGGCGAGCGCGACGACGATCGTGACGTAGCCGGGCACGTTGTACGCACCGGCGAGCTTCGACGCGAGAGTCGCGAGGCCGAAGAGGAAGGACAGCGCCGAGACCGCGAGCCCGACCTTGAGGACGAGCATGAGCGGCTCCTGCGAGAACGAGAAGAGCGCGTCGGCGGCCAGTCGCGTCATCGCCGACAGCGTGTACTTGCTCCTGCCGCCGAAGCGCGCGGGACTCCTGTACGTGACGCCGGTCTGCCTGAAGCCGATCCAGGCGAACATGCCGCGGACGTAGCGGTGCCGCTCCCGCATCGACGTGAAGGCGTCGCGAACCCGCCGGTCGATCAGCCTGAAGTCTCCGGCCCCGAGCGGCATGTCGACCTTCGCCACGCGGCTGATCAGCCGGTAGAAGAGCTCAGCCGAGCGGCGCTTGAACCACGTCGCCTGCTCGTGCTCCTCGGCGACCGCGTACACCACGTCGTAGCCGTCCTCCCAGCGCTCGACCAGGCGGTGGATGACCTCCGGCGGATGCTGGAGGTCGCCGTCCATGACGACGATCGCGGCGCCTCTCGCGGCGTCGAGGCCCGCGGTGATCGCGACTTGATGGCCGAAGTTCCGCGAGAGGCGCACAGCTCTAAAGCGGTCGTCCCGGCGCTCGAGCTCCGCGAGGAGGACGGGCGTGGCGTCCGTGCTCCCGTCGTCGACGAGGAGGACCTCCGAGGCGCCGTCGAGCTCGTCGAGCGCAGCCGTGAGCCTCCGGCCGAGCTCGAGGAGCGACTCCTCCTCGTTGAAGACCGGAACGACGATCGAATACCGAGGGTCGGCTTCGCCGCGCGTGCTCATGCGCGCACCAATCGTCGCGTACAAGGGCGCCCACTTCCCTACCCGACGCGGGTGCGGCGCCTAGCCAAAAGGACGGTTGCCGACAGCGCGAGCGCGATGAGGGTCCCGATCGAGATCCCGAAGCCGGCCTCGAGGCCGGGCGTGCGGTACTCGAAGCGGATGCGGTGTGCGCCGGCCGGAATCTCGACGCCGCTCAAGATCCCGTCGACGCGGATCACGGGCGCGCGCCGCGAATCGACCCGCGCCGACCAGCCGGGGGCCCAGGCCTGGCTCAGGACGAGGATGCTCCGGCCCGCCGCTACGACGCGAGCGTCGACATGTTTCGCGCTCCACCGGACGTGCCCGACTCGGCCGCGGGACTCGGCGGGAGCCGGCCGCTCGACGAGCGCGACCGCCGTCGGGTCGAAGGCGCGGCGGCCGTCGAGAGCCGCACCGATCTCGCGGTCCGAGGCGACGACCGCGCGATCGACGAGGAACGCGTCGTGCACGCGCGGGCGGTACTCGTAGCGAACCAGCCCGTCGGCAACGCCGGTCCGCTCCAGCCACGGCGGCGTGCGCGCAGGCGCTTGATGCGTCGGAACGAGGACGAGCGAGATGCGCAGCAGGTCGAGCAAGGGCGAACGGCGGCGCAGGAACTGCCCCGGGCGGGCGATCGCCCCGGTCGGCTGCATCCCGCCGACAGCCTCGAGATAGCGCGTGGACGCGAGCGGGTCGTAGCCGCTCGCCGACCGCATCCCCTTCAGGTCGGTGAGCTGCGGGAGGAAGGGGAAGACCCCGCGGACCGATCCGCCTACGAACAGGTACCGGTCGATCCCCCCGGGCCGGTCCGGGACGCTCCCCCAGGGCGCCGGCGTCGACGGAGAGTAGGCGGCGCGGGCGGCCGTGAACGACGGCGAGTGGCGCCAGCCGAAGAAGCCGTCGAAGGACACGAACCCGTCGAGCGGGACGAGCAGGATGCAGATCGCCGTCGCGATCCGCATGTTCCTGCCGAAGAGGAAGCACGTCGCGACCGCTGCGAGCGCCGCGACGAGCGGGATCGCGACGGCGAGCACCGCTGCAAAGCCGTTCGGGACGTGACGCGCGACGGGCGGAAGGAGCGGAACGACGATGCCGGTGCCGACGAGGACTGCCGCGGTGACGGCAGCGCGTCGGCAGGCCGCGCGTCGCACGCCGCCGCCCGCAGCCCGGAGCTCGGCGACGCCGTATGCGGCGAGGATCGCGACGGCGAGGTCGACGACCACGACGTAGCGCGCCCAGGCGCGGAAGTGGCCGAACGGCGGCACGAGCCAAATGAGGAAGCCGAGCCCCGTGCTCCGCCCAAGCGAGACGAGCAGCATCAGGCCGGCCGCGGCGGCGAGGGCCAGCGCCCGCCTGTCCCGGCGGATGCGCGCGCCGCCGGCGGCGACGAGTACGACGCACGCGAGCCCCGGATAGCCCGCGAGCTCCTCGAGGTTCCAGTGGCCGTGGTACGGCGCCGTGAACGGCGCGGTGGGGAACTGGTTGCCGAACAGGTAGGGAAAGAGCAGGAGCGGCAGGTGCGTGGCCGACAACGAGAACGACGTCGCCGCCGCGTAGCTGAAGCTCCCTCGCAGAGACTGCCCGAGGCCGAACGCGGTCGGGACGAGCTGAACGGCGGCGAGACCGCACCCCACGATCGACGCGAGGCCGAGGAGCCGGAGCGACCGCGGCGTTGCGCGAATCGAGGGGAAGCTCCGGTCGAGCACCCTCTGGACGACGAGGCTGACGAGTGCGACGACGAGGAGCAGGTCGAGCAGGAGGACGGCCGCGATCACGAGCGTCGGCGTGGGGAGCAGCATCTCGGCCCCCGCGACGGCCGAGACGACGAGCACGACCTTCCGGAAGCGCCGGGCGCGCGCAGGCGCGACCAGCAGCTCGTTCACGACCGCGTACGTCACGAGGGCGAGCACCGTCATGGCGAACATCTGCAGCTGCCCGGCGAGCGCCGCCAGGGCGAGCGCGCCGCTCGTGAGGAGCACGTTGCCGATGCCTCCCCGCTCCCGCAGGCGCTCATAGGCGAGGAAGGCCCAGGGCAGCCAGGCCGCGCTCGCCTCGATCGTCTGGTGGCCCAGGTGGCCGTAGAAGAACCCGCAGGAGCCGAATGCGAGCCCGGCGACCACGGCACCCGCGTCGTCGCCCGTCAGCCGCCGGGCGAGCAGCCCCGCGCCGGTCGCGGCGATCGCGATGTTCAGCAGCACGAGGACGTTGTTGGCGTAGAACGACGGCAGGACGAGGAAGAGCGCGTTCAGCGGGTAGAAGACGCCCGCCTGAGCGATCGCGAGCAGCGGCTCGCCGGCGAAGGCGAACGGGTTCCAGCCCGGGATCTCGCCGGCGCGCCACGACGCCTTCGCGAGCTCGTGCACCGGGAGGTAGTAGTTGAAGGCGTCGCCGGGGGCGATCAGCCGTCCCGTGACGAGCGCCTGCGAGAGCGCGACGACCGGGAGGATGGCGGGCAGCGCCGCCACGAGCACCAGCCGCCGCGCGCCCGTGGTTCGCGACCAGG
Source organism: Actinomycetota bacterium (assembly GCA_005885565.1). Taxonomy (GTDB): domain Bacteria; phylum Actinomycetota; class Thermoleophilia; order Gaiellales; family Gaiellaceae; genus AC-50. The sequence continues at coordinate 7,401 of VAXK01000080.1, read as the reverse complement.
CAACCCGGCCGGGGACGGCGGGCGCGGCACTCGCGCTCATGCGCGGACGAAGACGATCGCCCGAGCGCTTCTCAGCGCGACGCGGAACCGCCCGTCGGGAGCGAGCCTCCGCGCCGCGGGAGACCCCGGCGTCACGACGACGGTGCGGATGCCTGCGAGGAGCCGGTCGCCCGAGGGCCTGCCGTCGAGCCAGTCGAGGTACGCGCGCTGCGCGGCCGGCGCGAACGCGTCGAGCGGGTTGGAGATCCAGACCCGGCCGCCGGCCGCGGCGATCCCCTCCGCGGTGGCGGGCTCGGCCAGGATCGGCCGTCCGTGTGCATCGTGGATCGCCCGGACGACGGCGACGCTCTCCGCGCCCGCGGTCTGCGGGCCGCGCGCGATGCCCAGCGCGCCGGCGACGAGGCACAGGAGCGCGAGCACATGAACGACGGCTGGATGGGGCCGGGCCCGGACCCGGAGCTGAGTCGCGGCCGGCGCGGCGAGGAACAGGAGCAGCCACACGCCGTTCCGCGCCGTATGGATCGTCGACAAGACGAGCAGCGCGACGACCACGACCTCCCACGGCCGCGGCCGGCTGCGGAGGAACGCGGCGAGGAGGAGCGCGCCTACGCCGACGAGCAGCAGGTCGAAGCCCGAGTGGAGCGAGAGCGACGCCCAGAGGCCGTAGCCCCGTCGTGCGGCCACGCTCGTCAGCACGTCGTGGTAGTAGCGCGGCGTCCCCGCCAGTGCCGGCGTCGCGCAAAGCGCGACCAGCGACGAGGCCGCGACGCAGAGGCTCTCCAGCGGACGGAGCCGGGCCCGCTCGAGGACGAGGTAGACGCCCGCCGCCGCGAGGCCGAGCAGGACGACGCCGTGCAGGTTCGACCAGAGCGCGACGAGCGGCGGCAGGAGCCAGATCCGGCGCGACGGCGCCGCCGCCTCGCGCCGCAGAAGCGCGACGAGGAGCGGGAAGAGCGCGAGCGAGAAGAGCTGGGCCCTGATCCCCGCAAACGCGAGCAGCGCGCCTGGTACGACGAGGGCGAGGACCAGCGCCGCGCCCGCGTCCGTCGCGCCGAGCCGCCGCATCTCGCGTCTCGTCCCCGCGAGAGCAACGCTCACGGCGACGAGCTGGGCGAGCAGGAGGCCCCGATCACCCAGGGCTCCCGTGAGCCCGCGGAAGACGAGCTCGGCGAGGACGGGGACGTTCGGCCACCCGGACGACGGCGCGGCCGCGAACGGCACCCCGTGCGGAATGCTTCCGCGCTCGACGATGACGCGGCCGAGAGCGCCGAGCCAGCGCGCGTCGGGCCCGATCGTCGCCGTGACGGCAGCGGTCGCCGTCCCGAAGCAGAGCGCCACGGTCGACCACGACCCCCGGAGCAGCAGCGACCGCGCGCCGACCTCGCGGCGAGCCGGGACCGCTGCGGGAAAGCTGCTCATGCTTTAGGTACCCCGCCGACCCGCCGATAGGTCTGCAATGACCGGCGGCACGGCTTCCTCGTGAGTCCCCAGCTCTTCCTCATCGCGTTCCTCCTCGGAACCGCGGCCATCGCGCTGTGGATCGACGCTCGCTTCCCCGGGCTCGCGCCCGCCGACCTGGTGCATGCGATGGCGCGGGCCGGAATCGCCATGGCGCTCGGCTGGCTGCTCTTCCCGAGGCTCTGGGACGCGGTTTCGAGCGCGTCCGTCCTCGGCGCGCTCTTCCTGACCGCGCTGCCGTGCTTGACCTACCTGCTGCTCAGTGCGATCTGGGCGATTCGCAAGCTCCAGACGGCGCTGCAGGGCTTCCGCTGAGCGCCGCTATGCGGACCTGCGGCGGACGCGCATAAGCGCCCAGAGCAGCACGACGAACAGAATCACCAGGACGATGTAGACGCCGATCATGGCACCTCCCTTTCAGTTCCGAGGGTCGATTTCCTGCATCGTCAGCGGAAGGCCGCAGCCGCCGAACCGTCTTCCGGCTAGGACTGCGCCGCCCTTCGGCTAGTCGTCGTCGAGCGCGCCGGTCAGCGGCGGGCGCCGCGCATCATCTGCTGGAGCACGCGCATCGCCCAGAGCGACGCCAGGAACAGGTAGATGAGGGCGGGCAGCGCGAACAGGAGCACGGCGATCAACGGGCCGGACGTCTCGTTCCACCGGACCACCGAGGAGATGCCGGCCGGGACGAGGAACCACCCTGCCGCCAGCGCGAGCGCGACCTGGATGAGCGCTCCCGCCAGCGTGTTCGGCCCCATACGCGGGAAGCGAACGCCCGCCCAGAGCGCGAGGAGGGCGGCGCCGATGGTCATCGCGACGATGAACGCGCCGAAGCTCATGTAAGGGCAACGTGGACTGCCGCGTGGAGGTTACGGCAGAGCGGAGTGCGGGCGCGTCCCCGCCGGAAGGTTGGGCCGGTCCGGACCTTCATCCGTGTGGAGCCGGCGGCCACCGCGCGATAGTGCTGACCGAGGGCATGAGAGCAACGGTGGGCGCTTCATAGCCATGACTCCGCGCGTGGCTCGCATCGAGTCCGACGGCGGCGTGGTCTGCGAGCGGTGCGTGGTCGCCGACTCGTTCCGGCTGCGCCTCCGCGGCCTGCTCGGGCGGCGCGAGATCGGGTCGGACGAGGGGCTCCTCCTCGTCGGCAGCCCCTCCATCCACACGACCTTCATGCGGTTTCCGATCGACGTCGTCTTCCTCGACCGCGAGCTCGGCGTCGTCGGCCTGAAGGAGGACATGAAGCCGTGGAGGATCGCCGGCCGCTGGAAGGCGAAGCACATCCTCGAGCTGCGGTCAGGCGAGGCCGCGCGCCGGAATGTCGGGGCCGGCGCGCGCCTCCGCTTGATCGAGCCCGCGAGCGCACCCGTCGGGACGCTCGCGCCGGCGAACGGCAACGGCGCCATTCGCGTCCTCGTCGGCGCGTCGGACCGTCGCTTCCTGCGCGTCGCGAGCTTCCTCCTCGGCCGCAACGGGTTCGCCGTCTCCGGCGCCACGCGCTTCGCGGACGTGATGGACGCGGTCGAGCGTGAGCGCGCCGACGTGGTCGTGCTCGACACGAGCGGGCCCGAGCGGTGGCCGGTCCGGGCGGCCGCCGCCCTCGGCCACAACGGCGCGGGGGTCGCCGTGCTCGTCGTCGCCGACGACCTCGACGGCACGCCGGGAGCGCTGCCGAAGTGGGGCTCGTTCGACCGGCTCGTCGACGCGATCCACCGCGCGCACGCCCGCCTTGCTCCGGAGGCGATCGCGACGTGACGACGCCCGCCACCGTCGCGCCCGCGGCGCCCGCACCGCCGGCGCGCCGCTTCGCCGACGCGCTGCCGAGCCGTCGCCGCGTCGCCCTCGCCGCGGCGCTGCTGTTCGCGCCCGTGCCGCTCTGGCGCTTCGGCGTCGGGGCCGAAGGGCTCGTCGGCGTCCTCTTCTTCGCGGTGCTCGCCATCCTCGCCGTGAAGGACATGGAGGAGCAGCGGATCCCGAACGTGATCGTCCTGCCAGCGACGGCGGCCATGCTGCTCGCCGTCGGCGTCCTGCGGCCGCACCACGCGCTCGAGGCACTTCTCGCCGCGGCGGCCGCCGCCGCGTTCCTCTTCCTGCCGAGCCTGCTCGCGAAGGGCGGTGTCGGCATGGGAGACGTCAAGCTCGCGCTCCTGCTCGGCGCCGCGCTCGGCCGAGGCGTCGCGGCGGCGCTCCTCCTCGGCTGCCTCGCCGCGAGCGTCGTCGGCGTGGCGCTCCTCGTGCGGCACGGCTCCGGGGCGCGCAAGACGGCGGTGCCGTTCGCCCCGTTCCTCGCGCTCGGCGCCGTCGCCGCCGTCGCGCTCGGCGCGCAGCACGCGTTCTAAGAGCTCGTCTATCCGAGGGCCTCGCCGAGAAACCCGAGCGCGAGCTTGTCGAAGGCCAGTGGCTGTTCGAGGCTCGGCACGTGCGCGGCACCGGGGATCGTTGCGAGCCGCGCCCGCGGGATCTCGGTCGTGAATCTTTCCGCGAGCACATGCATGTCGTCGACGTCCTCCTCGCCAACGAGGACCAGCGTCGCAGCTTGCACCTCGTCCAGACGCTCGGCGATATCGGGCACGAGCAGATCCTCGACAAGGCGCTCCCAGTACGGCGCTTGCAGCTCGAGCGCGCGCCGCTGCATCTCGCCGATCGCGGCCCGTACACCGGGATCGACGTTTGCAGCCGCCCGACGCGGCCCATCGACCCACATGCGCAGATTGAGCTCCGTTGCGGCCTCGAGATCTCCCCGCGCAACAGCCTCGTCCTCCGCCGCGCCGTAGGCCAGCACGACCTCTGACCAATCCACCCCCGGCAGGCCTGCGTCCACCAGCACGAGCGCCCGCACGAGATCAGGACGGGCGACAGCCAGCTCGAGCGCTACGCGACCGCCCAGCGAGGCACCGACGACGCCGGCGGCAGAGATGTCGAGCTCGTCCAGAAGGCCGACGACGTCCTGGGCATGCGTGACCGGCAACCTCTCGATCGGCGTGCGCCCGAAACCGGCGAGGTCGAGGCGCAGCAAACGATTCCGTCCTGCGAACGAGGTCCACTGCGGCTCCCACATCCGGCTGTCGGCAATCGCCTCGTGGATGAAGACGATCGGCGGCCCCGAGCCGCTGAGCTCGTAGTACACGCCCACTCGCTGAATCTAATCGCCAAGGCGGCGACTCGTTCATTCCGACACGCCTTCTAAGGCGCCGGCTCGGGCTCGCCGACTACGAGGACAGGATGTCCTCGCCCGAGGGAGAAGAGAGAGCCGCGACGGCACGCACGGCACGCGACTCGGATCTCCTCCAGACCGTCGAGCGACGCCTCGAGCAGGAAGCGCGGGGCGGCCTCGATCCTGGAGCGGTCGACCGTGCTCGCCGCCGCGCTCAGGCGCTCGCCGCGGCGAGCGGCGCCGGCGCGGACGCATCACGGGCCGCGGCTCTGGCGCTCACGGCCGACGTCGTCGTGTCGCTCGCGCTCGAGCGCGACTGGGAGCACGACGAGATGACGGCGCTCGCGCGCGATCTCGGCGCAGCGCTCGAGCTCGCTCCGGAGCTGGTGGCGGTCGAGCTCTTCCTTCGGGCCCTGGCCGACGCACGGCTCCTCGAGCCACCGCCCCAGCTGGCGCTCGAGGCGCAGCTCCGGCTGCTCGGCGCGTTCTCGCTCGCCGAGGACGTCACCGTCTGGATCGCCGACGAGGACTCTCGCCCGCGCCTGCTGGCGCGCGTGGGCGCCGAGCCGACCCGCAGGGTCCGGGCCGCCGCCGCCGAGACGCTCTTCGGTCGAGACGACTCCCCGGCGGGGTCGATTCGCGCCTTCCCGATCACGCGCTGGGAGCGGGTCGAAGCCGCTCTCGTCGTCCGGGCCGCGCGAAACGACCGGATGGGCCTCGTGCTTGCCGCGGAGCTCGCCGCGCGACTGTCGCCCACGATCGAGCGCGCGCGGTTGCTCGAGCGGCGCAGCGAGCGCGAGAGCGCCCTGCTCGAGACCGCCGAACGCCGGCTCGCCCGGCTCGGGTTCGACCTCCACGACGGCCCCGTGCAGGAGGTCTTCGCGCTGGGCGCCGAGCTCCGCCTGTTCCGGGCGCAGCTCGGCCGCGCGCTCGGCGGCAACCGCCACGCGGCGATCCTCCAGGGCCGGGTGGACGACCTGGAGGCGCGCCTCGTCGCGCTCGACGGGGAGCTCCGCAGCGTCGCACGCTCGCTCGAGACGCCGACCGTCCTGCGGACGTCGCTGCCCGAGCTGCTGCGCAAGGAAGCGGCCGACCTGGAGGAGCGGTCGAGCCTCGCCGTCGACCTCCACGCGGACGGAGAGTTCGACTCTTTGACGCCCTCGCAGGCGATCACGATCCTGCGGGTGGTGCAGGAGGCGCTCGCGAACGTCGAGACGCATGCGGCCGCGCGCCTCGCGACGGTGACCGTGCACGCCGGTCTCCAGGAGCTCCAGGCGGAGATCCGCGACGACGGCCGAGGGTTCGAGGTCGAGCGGACGCTCGTCGACGCCGCCCGGAGCGGCCACCTCGGCCTCGTCGGGATGAGCGAGCGTGTGCGTCTGCTGGACGGCAGGCTGGAGGTCGAGAGCAGGCCCGGAGGCCCGACGCGGATCGCGGCGCTGATCCCGAGATGGCGCCCGCCCGCGGCGCGGTGATCACGCCGCTCTGCGCGCGAGGATCCAGCCGCTGCGCCGATCGACGGTGAGCCGCCACCGCTCGAGGCTCCCGACGGGCTTCCTGTCTCGGGCGAACAGCACCTCGTCGATCCCCCGGCGCTCGGCCGACGCCAGCGCGCCGTTCCCGTTCAGGTAGACGACCCTCCGCTCGAGCGACGAGCCGTAGAACGGGTAGCTCCAGTCGTCCTGGCCCGCGACGAGCCCGAGGCTGATCCGCTGCGGGATTCGCGCCTGCACGAGGTCGATGATCGGCTGCATCCGCGGACGGCCGATCGTCTCCACTCGCACGCGGCTCATCGCCCAGACCGGCGTCGTCCCGTGCAGGCCGACCGGCTTGAGCTCGTTGAACCCGAGCGTCGCGAAGCACCCCGTCGCGGCGAGCACGACGCTCGCGGCGGCGAGCTTTCGCGCCGGATACGCCGCCGCCAGCAGCGGAACGGTCAGCGCGACCGGGACGACCATGAAGCGGCCGATCCAGTCGTTGTACTCGTACACCGCGGCGAGCTCGACCGCGAAGAGCGGGATCGCCGCCGCGAGGGCGCACCTCCGGAAGTCGGCTCGGCGACGGATGGAGGCGACGAGGGTGAAGAGGGCTACGGGAACCACCAGCGCGGCGCCGAGCGCGCCGAAGAACGCGAAGTCCTCGTTCGCGCGGAGGTTGATTCCCACGTGGATCCCCACCACGCTCTCGAGCACGCCGAGCGCGATGACCGCGACCGGCGCCAGGCCGAGCAGGAGCCGCGCGGCCGGCTCCCGATCGCCGCAGGGCGGTCGGCCGAAGCGTCGCTCGACGAGCCAGAGCACAGGAGGCGCACCGACGAGCACAGCCGCGAGCGCGACGAGGCCTGCGGTGCTGCCGAGAATCGGCCGGAAGCCGGAGAGATCGAGGAAGCGGGCGAGGATGTCGCCGAACCGTCCGGCGACGCCGGCGACCGTCAGGTCGGGCCGGAAGGCGCCTTGCTCCGAGCCGGCGCCGAGGAGGCTGTGCCGGTGGATCATGTTCTCGACGTACGCGAACGACCCGAAGCCGAGCGTGCCCATGCCCGAGAACCCGAGGAGCTCGACGATCTGGCGCCGGCGCAGGGTGCCGAGCGCAAGCAGCGCGAGGAGCGGGAGCGCGAGGAGCGCCGTCGTCTTCGTGCCGACGGCGAGGCCGACCGCGAGCCCCGCGAGCGCGAGCCCGCGGCGGCCGCCGTCGAGCACGAACACGGCCGCGGCGGTGACGAACGACGTGACGATCAGGTCGTTCTGCGTCGTCGTCGCCTGGAGCACGACCTGGCTCAGGGAGCCGAGGAG
>VAXK01000079.1 GCA_005885565.1 Actinomycetota bacterium | reverse complement strand
CTCGGCGAGCGCCGGGTCGCGGTACATGTCCAGCAGCTCCCGCTCGATCTCCATCACCCGGCGGGCACGCGGCACGCCGTCGCGCTGCTCGGCGAGCACCTCGTCGTGCGCGTAGAAGTAGTGCAGGTAGTAGGACGGGATCACGCCGAGCTCGTCGAGGAAGCGGCGCGGCAGCCGGGCTTCCGCGGCCAGCTCGTCGCCGTGCTCGGCGAGGAGGTCGGGGAGGACGTCCTCGCCGTCGACCCGCACGGAGCGCACCCACGTGAGGTGGTTCAGGCCGACGTTGTCGACGAGCACCCGCTCGGGCTCGATGCCAAGCCGGCGCGCGAACCCGCGCTGGAAGCCGATCGAGACGTTGCAGAGCCCGACCGCGCGGTGGCCGGCGTCGAGGAGGGCGCGCGTGACGATCCCGACGGGGTTCGTGAAGTCGACGATCCAGGCGTCGGATGCGGCTCGCTCCCGCGCGCGCTCGGCGATCTCGAGGACGACGGGCACCGTCCGCAGCGCCTTGGCGAGCCCCCCGGCGCCCGTCGTCTCCTGGCCGATGCAGCCGCAGGCGAGCGGCACCGTCTCGTCGAGGAGCCGTGCGGCCTGGCCCCCGACGCGGATCTGGATCAGCACGAAGCTCGCGCCGTCGAGCGCCCGGTCGAGGTCGCCGGTCTCGATGAGCCGGCCCTCGAAGCCGTCGCGCTCGAGCATCCGGCCGGCGAGCCCGCCGACGACCTCGAGCCGCTCCGCGTCGACGTCGTGGAGCGCGAGCTCCGTGACGCCGAGCCGCTCCCGCTCGCGCGCGAGCCCGGACACGAGCTCGGGCGTGTACGTCGAGCCGGCGCCGATGACCGCGACCCTCATCCCTTGACCCCCGTGAGCGTGACGCCCTCGATGAAGGCGCGCTGGGCGAGGAAGAAGAGGACGATCGCCGGCGCCATCACGAGCAGGGTCGCCGCCATCGTCAGGTTCCACTGCACCTGCCGCAGCGAGCGGAACTCGGAGAGGCCGATCGAGAGCACCCAGTGGCTCGGGTTCTCGCCCACGTACAGGAGCGGGAGGAAGAAGTCGTTGAACGTGTAGAGGAACGAGAAGAGCGCGACGGCCGCGATCGCCGGCTTCGCCATGCGCAGGACGACGGTGGTCAGGATGCGGAGCTCGCCGCAGCCGTCGACGCGGGCGGCGTCGAGGTACTCCTCCGGGATGGTCAGGAAGAACTGGCGGAGGAGGAAGATCGAGAAGGCGTCCCCGAGCCAGTTGGGGATGATGAGCGGCCACAGCGTGCCGATGAAGTGGAAGCCGAACGGGTGGAGCTTCGACCACATCACGTAGAGCGGCACGACGGTCACCTGCGGCGGCAGCATCAGCGCGATCAGGACGACCATGAAGGCGAGGTTCCGCCCCCGCCAGCGGAGGCGGGCGAGGGCGTAGGCGACGGGCACGCTCGAGACGACGACGCCGATCGTCGCCACGACCGAGTAGATCATCGTGTTCAGCGTCCAGCGGAGGAGCGGCGCCTGGTGGAAGACGTCGCTGAAGTTCCGCCACCGGAACGGGTGCGGCCAGAGGTGCGACGAGAGCGCCTGGTCGTTCGTCATCAGCGCCGTGAGGACGATGAAGGCGAACGGCGCCAGGAACATGATCGCGGCGGCGATCAGCAGGCTGTGGTTCGCGACGGCGACGAGGAAGCGCTGGCGCCGCACGGCGGGCGGCGGCCGCCTGCGGACGAGCGCCGCGGCGCCGACGGGAACGCTCGCCGTGCTCATCTCAGCGGACCGCCCCGGCGTAGTGGACCCAGCGGCGCGAGTTCAGGAGGATCACGAGCACGACGGCGAAGGCGACTGCGAGCAGGAGCATCGCCAGGGCCGACGCGTAGCCCATGTTGAAGTTGACGAAGCCGTGCTGGTAGAGGAGCACCGGGTAGAAGAGGGTCGCGTCCTGCGGGTAGCCGAGGTTGTTGATCGTGTCGCCCGCCTGTGAGGCCTGGCCGGCGGCGATGTTGGCCGCGACGTAGGCCTGCGTGAAGTACTGGAGCCCCTGGATGACGCCGAAGACGGCGGCGAACAGGACAACCGGGCTCACCGTAGGCAAGGTCACCCAACGCAGCCGGCGGAGCGGCCCGGCCCCGTCGAGCTCCGCCGACTCGTAGAGGTGGCGGGGCACGTCGAGGATCGCCGCGAGGAAGATGATCATCGTGTTCCCGACGCCCCAGAGCGAAAGCAGCGCGAGCGACGGCTTCGCCCAGCCGGGCGACTGGAACCAGAGCGGGCCCTGGATCCCGAGGTGGTCGAGGACTGTGTTGATCGGGCCGGTCGCGGGGTTCAGCAGGTAGACGAAGCCGAGCGTCGCGGCGACGGGCGGGGCGAGCGCGGGGAGGTAGAAGACGGTGCGGAAGAAGCCGAGCCCCAGCCGCGCCCGGGCGAGCATGAGCGCGACCCCGAACGCGAACAGCACCTGGAGCGGCACGACGATCCCGATCCACTCGAGCGAGTTGACGACGGCCGGCCAGACCTGCGGGTCGCCGTGCAGCAGGTAGCTGTAGTTCGCCCAGCCGATCCACTTCGCAGGCGAGAGGAGGTCGTAGTGGGTGAACGACAGGTACCCGGTCATGACGAGCGGGTAGCCGAAGAAGATCGAGAAGCCGGCGAGCCAGGGCGACATGAGGAGGAGCACGAGGCCCCTCCGGCGCCATGCCGCTCTCCGCCTGGCTCGCCGGCGGTCGATCGCCGGCGCAGCGCGTGCCTCGGCGACCGGTGCAGCTGTCACGGAGGCCCGCCGCCCGCGCTTGCCTGCGCGTTCTGCGCGTCGATCTGCCTGTCGAGCTTCTTCAAGCCGTCGTGCAGGTTCTTGACCTTACCCGCCTGCCACTTCACGGTGAAGCGGCCGACGAGCGTGAGGTTCGCGTTGCCGGCGGCGGTGATCGGCGCCGTCGCCGAGTTCGGGTTGTTGAAGATCCTGATGAAGGTCTGGAAGCGCGGATCCGGCTTCAGCTCGGGCGACTTCGCCGAGGTCCGGGTCGACGGCACGTTCCGGATCCCGTTCGAGAACTTCGCGAGCGCATGGTCGTTCGTCGTCAGGTACTTGACGAGCGCCCACGCCTCGTCGGCGTGCTTCCCGCCCTTCGGGATGCCGATGATCGTCCCGTTGACGGAGCCCGCGCCGTAGAGGTTCGGGTGCGCGTCGTCGACCGGCATCGGCGCCGTCCCGTAGCTCAGCTTCGGATGCTCGGCGGCGATGAAGGCGACGCGCCACTCGCCGTCCATCAGCATCGCGATCTTCCCGACCTCGAAGGCGTTCGACGGCGAGAACTCGTCGCCGAGGCCGGCCTGGAAGCGCACGACCTTGTCGTAGCCGTAGTAGTCGATCAGCTTCTTCTGCCACCGGAGGAGCTTCGACCATGCGAACCGGGACGCGAGGATGGCCTTCCCCTTGCCGTCGAGGTACGTGGCCGCGAAGAGCGGCGCGTAGTTCGTCATGTCGGCGAAGTTCCCCGAGTAGAAGCCCCAGAACGGGTCGAAGCCCATGACCTTGAGCTTGCCGCTCTTGGCGCGCTGCGTGAGCTTCTTCGCGTCGGCGGCGAGCTCGGTGAAGGTCTTCGGCGGCTTCGTGATCCCCGCCTTCCTGAACAGGGCCTTGTTGTAGTAGAGCCCGTACGAGTCGGCGAGCAGCGGGAGCGCGCAGCGCTTGCCCTTGTACTGCGTGTAGTAGAGCGACGTCTTCGGGAACTGCGAGAGGTCGACGTGGTCCTTCTTCAGGTAGGGCGAGAGGTCGACCCAGGCGCCGGTGCCGCAATAGACGCCCACGTTCGCCGAGGTGAACGAGCTGACGACGTCGGGCGCGTTTCCCGAGCGGATGGCGTTCGTGATCTTCGTGTCGTTGATCGAGCCGACGACCTTGATCTGAACCTCGGGGTGCTTCGCGTCGTACTCGCTCACGACGCTCTTGAAGACGCTCAGCTCGCGCTTGCTCCAGCCGACCCAGACGACGAGCTTGTCCGCCTTGGCCGAGCGGGCGCCTGCGTGCGCCGAGCCCATGGTGATCGCCGCCGTCAGCGCCGCGCCCACCGCGGCCGCCGCCAGCAAGCTTCCCGTCACGCGTCTCATTCGGATCCTCCCGGGGTGTGGGCAGACCCCTCGCGTGCCGCGAGGGCGCCGGACGACGTTAGTTAAGTTTCCGAACGGCGACTCTAGACCTGCGAGGGAAACCAGTCAAGGTTCCTTCCGATTTCGGGCCGCCTTCGTTAGGCTTCCTGCCCAGATGACCCGGCCGACCTCCCGCCCGGCGATTCCGCCGCTGCTCAAGCACATGAACGAGCGGACCGTGCTCGAGACGATCCGCCAGGGTGCGCCGATCTCGCGCGCCGAGATCTCGCGGCGGGCCGGGATCTCGAAGCCGACCGTGTCGCTCGCGCTCCAGTCGCTCCTCAAGGCCGGTCTCGTGCGGGAGACCGCGCCCGACCCCGGCCGCCCCTCCTACGGCGCCGTCTACTTCGAGCCCGCGGCGGAGGCGGCCTTCGTGCTCGGCTTCGACCTCGGCGCGCGCTTCCTGCGCGGGGCGGCCTGCGACCTCGCCGGCGAGGTCCGCGCGCGCGAGGACGTCGAGCTCCCCTCGACCGACGCCGAGACGGCGATCGAGACGATCGCGGCGCTCCGCACCTCCCTTGTGGAGGAGACCGAGCTTCCCGAGGAGCTGATCGACGGCGTCGTCGTCGGCGTCCCGGGGGTCGTCGAACCCGACACGGGCCGCATCAACCTCGCCGAGAACGTGCCCGGTCTCGAGGAGCGCCCGTTCGACGCCGAGCTCCAGGAGCGGCTCGGCCTTTCCGTCACGCTCGAGAACGACGTCAACCTGGCGGCGCTCGGCGAGCACTGGCGCGGCGTCGCCCGCGGCGTCGACGACTTCGCCTTCCTGTCCGTCGGCACCGGGATGGGGGCGGGGGTCGTCCTGCGCGGTGAGCTCCATCGCGGGCACCACGGCGCCGCCGGCGAGATCGACTTCGCCCTCAGCGGCCTCCACGCCGAGCTCGATCCCTCGGCCGCCGGGGTCGCGGCGCTCGCGGAGCGCCTGGCTGCGGCGCGCCGCCTGGCGACCCCGTACGACACGCGCACCCTCTTCGCCGAGGCCCGCGGGGGCGACCGCGTCGCCCGCGAGGTCGTCGAGGAGGTCGCCCGCCGGATCGCGCTCCACGTCGCGCCGATCTGCGCCGTCGCCGACGTCGCGCTCGTCGTCCTCGGCGGAGGCCTCGGCGCGAACGAGGACCTCCTCCTCGCGCCCGTCCGCAGGCTGCTCGGGAGCTGGCTCCCGTATCCCCCCCGCGTGGAGGTCTCGAGCCTCGGCGAGGCCGCCGTCCTCACCGGCGCGCTCGCCGTCGGCCTCCGCTCGGCCCTCGACAGCGTCTTCCTGAACCGCGCCGGCGCCGTGCCTGCATAACCCCTCTTGGTAGAGGGCGTCCGTCTGCACTGACCGGGCGACACCCTGGGGTCGCGAGAGTGGCGCGGAAGGCACCGCTTGCGGTGCCGTTATCAGGATGCGTGGCTCTGCCGCGCGTCCGTCTGAAATGACCGGTCGACACCCTGGGGTCGTGAGAGTGGCGCGGAAGGCACCGCTTGCGGTGCCGTTGTCAGGACGCGTGGCTCTGCCGCGCGTCCGTCTGCAATGACCGGTCGACACGCTGGGATCGCGAGAACGGCAGCGCCGCTTCGCCGCTCGCGGCGAACGGCGCGGGAGGAGCGACCGCAATGCTCCTCCCGCGGCGGAGGGGATGAGTGCCGCGGGGCGCGTCGCCCAACGCACCCCGTGGTCTGCTTCGTCCCGATAACGGACTCGCGCGAAGGCCGAAACTTGCGCTGCCACCCTTCCGGGGGAGCCGGGCTCACCCCTTCGTGCCGAAAATAGTCACGTCTTGCGGCGACCTCTCACTCCACGCGGCCGGAGGCCGAGCCTCCTCACGACGTTCGCCCTCGTCAGCCTCCTCCCGGTCGCCCTGCTCGGCTTCGGCCTCTCGCAGTACCTCGCGCACCAGGTGCGCTCGCGCGCCTACGCGGACGCGCGCCAGTCGGCGGTCCTCGTCGCCACCGCGCTCCAGACCCAGCTCACGCCGTACGAGTTCCGCTACGGGCTTCGCCAGGGCGACCTCATCGCGCTCGACCAGACGATCGCGAGCCTAAAGGCCTCGGGCGTCGCCGGCGCAACGCTCTGGGACAGCCGCGGCCGCGTCCTCTACGCCGACGACCGGACGTCGATCGGCCACGCATACCGGCCCGGACCTCGGCTCCGGCGCGCCTTCGGCGGGCGCGTCGCCGCCGGCATGTCGCCCGGTGACTGGAGCGGGAAGTCGTACGAGGTCGTCGTCCCGCTTCGGTTCGGGACTCCCGGCCACGTGCTCGGCGCGCTCGAGCTCGAACTGCCCTACGCGCCCATCCAGACGGCGATCGCGTCGGACGTGCGCACGACGTACGCCTTCATCGGCGGCGGCCTCCTGCTCCTCTGGATCAGCATCTTCCGCCTCGTCGCCGGCGCGTCGCGCAAGCTCCGTCGCCAGGCGGACGAGAACGAGCGGCTCGCGCTCCACGACCACCTCACCGGCCTTCCCAACCGCTCGCTCTTCCTCGACCGGCTCGACCACGCGTTGCGCGCCAGCACCCGAACCGGCAGCGGCGTCGCCGTGCTGCTGATGGACCTCGACCGCTTCAAGGAGGTCAACGACACGCTCGGCCACCACTGCGGCGACCTGATGCTGAAGGAGCTCGCCAGCCGCCTCTCCGGCGTCGTCCGTCCGACCGACACGGTCGCCAGGCTCGGCGGCGACGAGTTCGCCCTCCTCCTGCCGAGCGTCACGCAGGCGGACGCCGGGATCGCGCTCGCAGAGCGGATCGCGCTCGCGCTCGACGACCCGTTCGTGATCGACGGCCTCCCTCTCGAGGCCGAGGCGAGCATCGGCATCGCGCTCTACCCCGTGCACGGCGAGGACGTCGAGACCCTGCTCCAGCGCGCCGACGTCGCGATGTACATGGCCAAGGAGACGAAGACCCACTACGCCGTCTACGACGCGGACGTCGACAACTACCGGCCCGAGCGCCTCGTCCTCGTGGCCGAGCTCCGCCGGGCGATCGAGAACCGCGAGCTCGTGCTCCACTACCAGCCGAAGGCGACGCTCGCCGACGGCACCGTGCGCGGCGTCGAGGCGCTCGTCCGCTGGCAGCACCCGGAGCGCGGCCTCGTCCCGCCCGACGTGTTCATCCCCGTCGCGGAGCACACCGGGCTGATCCGGCCGCTCACGTTCTTCGTCGTCGAGGAGGCGCTCCAGCAGTGCGGCCGGTGGCGGGAGCAGGGGTTCGAGCTCACCGTCGCCGTGAACGTGGCGATGCGGAACATCCTCGACGAGGAGTTCCCGAACGAGCTCGAGCGGATGCTCGACAAGTACGGCCTCGACCCGAGCGTCCTCGAGCTCGAGCTCACGGAGACGAGCGTCCTCGCCGACCCGCCGCGGGCGAAGGAGATCCTCCAGCGGCTCCGCGACACCGGCGTCAGCCTCGCCGTGGACGACTTCGGGACCGGCTACGCGTCGCTCGCCTACCTGAGCGAGCTGCCGGTCGACGAGATCAAGATCGACCGCTCCTTCGTGATGGCGATGGACCGCGAGGAGCAGCACGCGCGGATCGTCCGCTCGACGATCGACCTCGGCCGCAACCTCTGCCTGAGCGTCGTCGCCGAGGGCGTCGAGTCGGCGGAGGTCTGGGAGCGCCTGGCCGAGCTCGGCTGCGACTCGGCGCAGGGCTACTTCCTGGCGAAGCCGCTTCCCCCGGCCGAGCTCACGGCCTGGCTCGAGGACCGCCTTCCGCGCGATCTCAGAGCAGAAGTGGCGTAGACGCGCGCCTTCCGGCGCCCCCGCCATCCTTTTCCTTACAGCGTCGTCATAAAGCCTCTGTACCGTCCTCTCGTTCCGACCCGAAGGGGGCCTCTGCCGGTGAATCGTCTCGTCCGTCTTCTCCTGCTCGTCTGTCTCGCGGCTGCGGTCGCGCCGTCCACCGCCTTCGGCGCCGCGCGCATGTTCGTCGGCTTCTACGACGACGCCGCGTTCCGCTGGCGCGCCGACCACAACGCGAACCTCGATCGCGCGCGCGACGCGCACGCGACGATCATCAACGCCGCAGTCAACTGGTCGAAGGTGGCGCCGACGCGTCCGTCGAACGCCTCGAACCCGTTCGACCCCGCATACCAGTTCACGGATCTCGACGACATGATCCGCGGCGCGCAGGAGCGCGGCATCGAGCCGATGCTCCAGATCTGGGGGACGCCCAAGTGGGCGGGTCCCGCCACGAACCGACTGCCTCGGCGCCTGAGCGACCTCACGGCGTTCGCCCGCGCGGTCGCCGCCAGGTACTCCGGCCGCTACGCCGGCTTCCCCTTCGTCCGCTACTACGGCGTCTGGAACGAGCCCAACCTCAACCAGTTCCTCTCGCCGCAGTTCGACAGCCGGGGCCGCTCGGTCGGCCCGGCGCTGTACGCGAAGCTCTTCAAGGCCGCGTACTCCGGGATCAAGGCCGGGAACAAGCTCGCGCTCGTGGGTCTCGGCGAGACCTCCGCGCGCGGCCGTGACCGGCGTATCAAGGGCCTCCAGGACACTCACTCGCCGGGCCGCTTCTACCAGCTCGTCGCGAAGGCCGCGCCGGGGCTCAAGTTCGACGCGGTGGCGCACCACCCGTACCCGACCGATCCGAGGCAGCGCCCCGAGCAGGTCGTCCGGTGGCCGAACGTCGCGCTGACGACGATCCCGAAGCTCGAGTCGTCGCTGAAGAAATGGTTCCACCGGAAAGGCAGCGTGCCGATCTGGATCACGGAGTACGGCCACCAGACGGCGCCCGCCCAGAACGGCGTCAGCTACCAGACCCAGGCCGCCTACATGACGCGTGCGGTCGCGATCGCGGCGCGCTACTCGTACGTGCCGATGTTCATCTGGTTCGTCCTCCACGACGACCAGGGCGACCCCTGGCAGAGCGGCCTCATCGCCGAGGACGGCACGCTGAAGCCGGCGTTCTTCACCTTCGCCGATCTCGCGTACCGGTTCGACCCGCGCAACGCCCTCGTCGTCGTGAAGGCGGGGAAGCCGAACCCGGTCGTGCGGCTCTCGGCCCGGGAGATGGCTGCGCGCTCGCCCGCCGGCGCGACGATCGGCGTCGACATGCGCGTGATCCTCGGCGACTCGCTCGTGGCGCACCCGCAGCCGCAGGGGAAGCTCGGGATCGACGGCTGGGTGAGCGTGCCCATCGCGTTCACGCCCGTGAAGGGGCGCACCTACTACGTCGAGGTGCAGATGAACGACATCCACGGCGACCGCATCTCGCGCTTCCTGACGCTGGTCGCCAGGTAGTGCACGGCGCCGCAGTGCAGACCGAGCGCGAGCTCTGTCCCCGCTGCGGCGCCGAGCTCGACTGGCGCCACCAGACCTGGCAGTGCCCGCGCTGCCGGTTCAAGCTCGGGTGCTGCGAAGGAGACGCAGAAGCGTGTGAAGCCTGACGGGGCGGCGGCCGAAGGGTCGCCGCCCCGCCGGTTGCAGCTACCGCGAGATCTGCTCGACGACCTCGCCGGTGTGTCGTTCGTCGGCCACCTTGGCCACGTCCGCCTGGGCGACCACGCCCACGAGCCGGCCGTCCTCCTCGACCACCGGGAGCCGGCGCACCTGGTGCCGGGCCATCAGCCGGAGCGCCTCGTCGAGGTCCTGCTCCGGATCGAGCGTGACGACGTCGCGCGACGCGACCTCCGCCGCCTTGACCTGCTCGGGGTCACGGCTTTCGGCGACCACGCGCACCGCGATGTCGCGGTCGGTGAGCACGCCGACGAGGCGATCACCCTCGACGATCGGGGCGATCCCGACGTCCTCGTCGCGCATCATCTTCGCCGCGTAGGCGACGGACTTGTCGGCGTCGATGCTGCAGGGGTTCGAGGTCATCACTTCGCGAACGGTCTTGGGCATCTCGTCAGCCCCCTTTCCTTGTTTCAACAGATAAACGCCTACCCCGGCCGGGACGGTCGCAAACGGTGAGAATGGGCGCGTGACACCCACTGCGCCGGCGGCCCGGATCCGCGAGCTCGCGCTCTCGTTTCCGCGCACCTACGAGGACTCGCCCTGGGGCTTCCCGGTCTTCAAGGTGGGCGAGAACCGCATGTTCGCGTGGATGATCGAGGAGCCGGACGCCGTGCACCTGACGCTCAAGCTCACGGCCGAGGAGCGTGAGGTGACGGCGTACCTGCCGTGGGTGCGGCGCGCGAGCCACGTGGGCCGCTACGGCTGGGTGACCGCCGCGATCACGGACGAGGAGACGCTCGACGCGGCGCTCGAATGGCTGCGCGAGAGCTACTGGCTGAAGGCGCCCGCCGACGTCCGCGACGCGGCGCTTCGCTGATCAATCGGCGCCGGGATCGTCCTCGGCATCCGCGTCCGTCTCCTCCGGGTCTGGAACCGGCGACTGGTCGAGCTCGTCGTTGCGGTCGTCGTCACGGGGGTGCGTATCCTCTTCCGCCATGAAAGTGCTCCTACCCGACGACTCGGAACTCGAACTCGCCGACGGCGCGACGGGATTGGACGCCGCCGCGGCGATCGGGCCGCCGATCGAGAACGGCTTCTACTACGACTTCGACTTCCCCGAGCCGATCCGCGAGGAGGACCTCGCGCGGATCGAGGCGGAGATCCAGCACGAGCTGGACGAGGGGCGGGAGTGGTCGCGCGAGGAGATCCGACGTGACGAGGCGCGCGAGCGCTTCCGCGCGGAGGGCGAGCCGTACAAGGTCGAGCTCGTGGACACCGCCGAGGGCGACATCACCCTCTACACGCAGGGCGACTTCACCGACCTCTGCCGCGGGCCGCACCTCCAGGACTCGAAGCCGATCAAGGCCGTCAAGCTGACCGGCCTCGCCGGCGCCTACTGGCGCGGCGACGAGAAGAACAAGCAGCTGACGCGGGTCTACGGCACCGCCTTCTACTCGAAGGAAGACCTCGACCGGCACCTCGAGCAGCTCGAGGAGGCGCGGAAGCGCGACCACCGGCGGCTCGGCACGCAGCTCGACCTCTTCCATCTCGAGGAGGTGTCGCCCGGCTCGCCGTTCTGGCACCCGAAGGGGATGGTGATCTGGAACGAGCTCGAGGACCTGCGACGCCGCGAGAACGGGCGGCGCGGCTACCTCGAGGTGAAGACGCCCCTGCTCTACGACGTCGACACCTACGTCACCTCGGGCCACTACGACAACTACGCCGAGAACATGTTCTTCGTCGAGCAGCACGAGGACGAGAAGCGCCTGGCGCTCAAGCCGATGAACTGTCCCGGTCACATGCTCTTGTTCGGCAGCCAGTTGCGCAGCTACCGCCAGCTTCCGATGCGCTTTGCGGAGTCGTCGACCCTGCACCGCGACGAGCCGAGCGGGACGCTGCACGGGCTGCTCCGCGTCCGGCACATCACGCAGGACGACGCCCACATCTTCTGCACGGCTGACCAGATCGAAGACGAGATCTTCGCCTGCCTCGACTACGCGTCATACCTCTACGACCTGTTCGGGATGGAGGCCCGGTTCGAGCTTTCGACGCGGCCGGAGAAGAAGCTCGGCACG
>VAXK01000078.1 GCA_005885565.1 Actinomycetota bacterium | reverse complement strand
GAGCACGCCGACCGCGAACGGCGAGTGCGTCAGCGAGAGCACGAGCCACGCCTGCGCGATCCGCTGCATCCACGTGCCGGGGAGCGAGACGAGCTGGCCGGCGAAGAAGAGCCGGTAGTTGCGGTGCCTGCGCAGGCTCGCGAAGGTGCGCCGGTTGAGGCTGAGGAGCGTCGCCGTCACCCGCGCTCCTCCAGGACGCGGGAGAGCGGCTCGATCGCCGCGTCGACGGCGGCGAGCTCGTCCGGGTCGAGGTTGTTCAGGCGCGCGGCGAGCCACGCGGTGCGGCGCGACCTGACGGAGCGAAGAACGGCTTGGCCCTCGTCCGTCAGCTCGAGGCCGACGCGGCGCCGGTCGGTCGGCTCGGTGCGGCGGACGAGGCCGGCGCGCTCGAGCCGGGCGACGTACTTGGACATGCCCGGCGAGGACATGCGCTCGACCGCGGCGAGCTCGCGCACGCCGATCCCGGGCGAGCGCCTGATCTCGGCGAGGAGGGAGATCTGGCTCCCGGTGACGCCGAGGGAGTGCGTCTCGCGGCGGAGGTGGCGGCTCAACTTGTGCAGGATCGGCCGGAGGCGGTTGGCGACGACGACCGGATCGGTAACCACGGTACTCATATTCAGTAACTATGTTACCTAATCTACGCGCCGCAGCGTGACCCGGCGCAGCGTTGCCTTAGCCGGGCTTGGCGTGTGAGAAGGCCTTGATCGGATCCTGCCACTCGCTTCGGCGTTGCGGCTCCTCGGGCCCGCGCTCGCCGATCGGCACTCGGCCGTGCAGCAGGTAGTTCCCGAAACCGTAGTCGCCGTCGAAGCTTGGCTGTCCGAGCGCGGCCAGCGCGTACGCGATCGGCTTTCCGGCCGCGTCGTCCGTCAGACTGCAGTCGGGCGCCGAATCCGCCGAGAACGGGGCCGTTCGAAGAGGCACCAGCATCGGTCCGCAGCCGTCGGCGGTGTCGTCGACTCTGGCGCAGACCGAGGCTCCGAACAAGTGAAGCTTCTTCAAGCACGCGAGTTCCACGGGATGTGCGCCGCTCCCGAAGTAGTTCGCGTGTGAACCGCGCGCGACGAAGACCACGGGATGTGTTGCGGCGGCCTTCGCTACCGACCGCCACGTGCGGAAATGACCGCCTTGGTGGGCTGAATAGAAAACGGCCTCGGGCTCACGCGGGGCGATCCCTCCCTCGAATCGCACGGTGATCTGTTCCCAGTCTCCCTCGTGCCAGTTCTCGAACCCGTTGAAGAGGTAGAGAAACCAGTACTGGATCGCGATGTCGTCGCCTTTCGAGTCGCGCCAGACGTGCCAGTAGATGGAGGGTGCCGCGTACTTCGAGACCAGGGCCGGGACTGTCGGCAAGGTGCATCGTTTTGCGTCGGGCGGGAGCGGCGTGGGAGCCGCAGGCGCAAGGATCTCGTCCTGGAGTCGTCGGTAGCAAAAGGGTCCGGACTTCGGCTTGAGGTCACGGATGTCGAGATGCAGACGGCAGGATCGCTTTCCGGGGCAGACACGAGCCTCCGGCAGCCCGGCCTCTCGGCCGTCGAATGGAAGCGGAACGGCCCTTCTGAGCTTCGCCTTCAGCAGGAGTCTCGTGACCTCGACGAACCGTGCGCGGTCGATCGGAACGAACAGCTCGTCGCGGCTGAGCTTCAACACCGGAGCGAAACGGGCGGCGAGCGCGGCGTCCGTCGACGACGGAGGCGGCCCCTGCGGAGGCAGCCTGGGCTCTTGCGCCGCCGATCCCGTAAACGCGAGGCCTATCCCGGCGCCGATGAGGGCGGCAGCCGCGACCGCTACCAACCCGGATCCGACGCCCCTCACATGGGTGACCCACTCCCACCAGGGCCGTCCGACCGGAGCCTCGGCGTCGAGATTGCTACGGCGCCTGTCGAGCCTCGCCAGCCAGCGGACACGCTTGTCCTCGGGGAGCAGCGGCTCGAGCGTCGCGAGGGCGTCGCCCTCGTTCCGGACGGCGCGATAGCGACCGGCGGCGCGCTGGTGATCGTCGCGTCGAGCGTCGGGCCGAACGAGAGCCTCGAGGAGGAGCAGGAACGTGGCGCCGGCGCCGAACCCGATCGCCCGAGACCATTCCTGACGAAACGCGAAGAAGGTTGCAACGCCGGCCAGGACGCCTGCGCCAAGAGTGAGGCCGACGAGGATCCGGCGCCACTTCTCGGCCTCGGATGCGTGCTCGGTAGCGTGCTGGTTCGCGGCCGCACGGAGCTCAGCGAGAACGGAGTCGAAAGAGGACGGACCGTCCACGTGCCGATCATCTCAATGTTGTCGCCTCGCGGCAAACGTCCCTGCCGTCACAGCCCTGCTCTGCTAAGCATCCATCCGTGCCGAATCCGTTGGAAGATGTCGCCCGCGGCCTGCGCGTCCTCGGCGACCAGATCCGCAAGACGGTCGGGAACGATCCGGCGGCGGAGTGGATCGCCGAGCGGATCGACGCGATGCGGCCGGCCCCGGCCGAGCCGGCGCGGTCGCTCGAGGAGCTCCAGGCGGAGCTCGACTCGCTCGTCGGCCTCGAGACCGTGAAGGAGCAGGTGCGCGCGCTCGTCGCCTTCCTCCGGGTGCAGGCACAGCGCCTCGAGCACGGGCTCCCGGAGGTCGCGACCTCGCAGCACCTCGTCTTCCTCGGGAACCCGGGCACGGGGAAGACGACGGTGGCGCGGCTGCTGGCGGAGACGTACCGCGCGATGGGACTCCTGCGGCGCGGCGACCTCGTCGAGGTCGACCGGGCCGGGCTCGTCGGCCAGTACGTCGGCACGACGGCGCTCAAGACCGACCGCGCGATCCGCCGCGCGCTCGACGGCGTCCTCTTCGTCGACGAGGCGTACGCGCTCGCGACCGAGGCCGACCGGCTCGACTTCGGCCCGGAGGCGATCGAGACACTGCTGAAGCGGATGGAGGACTACCGGCACCGCCTCGTCGTCATCGTCGCCGGCTATCCGCGGC
Source organism: Actinomycetota bacterium (assembly GCA_005885565.1). GTDB lineage: Bacteria > Actinomycetota > Thermoleophilia > Gaiellales > Gaiellaceae > AC-50. The sequence goes on along the minus strand of VAXK01000078.1, from coordinate 8,646 downwards.
TCATGAACCGGTTCCTCGACTCGAACCCGGGCCTGCGCTCGCGGTTCGCGCGCGAGATCGTCTTCCCCGACTACTCCACGGACGAGCTGATCGCGATCGCGGAGCGCTTTGCGCGCGAGTCCGAGTACCGCTTCGGCGAGGGCGCCGCCGAGGCGCTGCGGACGATCTTCGACGGCGCCGCGCGCGGCGAGGGGTTCGGGAACGCGCGCTTCGCGCGGACGATCTTCGAGCAGGCGCTGAACGCGCAGGCGCTTCGGCTCGCCGGCCGGGACGACGCCGGGGTCCATGCCCTGATGACGCTCGAGGCCGACGACGTGCTGGCCGCCGCGCGGGCGCTCGGCGAGGAGCCCGCGCCGGCCGATGCCCCGCGCAACCCCTTCCGCCGACGCCGGCGATAAGCGCCGATGACGGACGCGAGGGTCGACGAGATACGCGCTTCCGACCTTCGCGGCCTCGTCGCGGACCCGCGCGCGCTCGACGCGCTCGTGGCCCATGGAGACCCGGTCGTCTACCGCGTCGTCACCGCGCCCGGCGGCCTGGCCGACGGGGTCGGCCTCGCCGTCACCACGATCGAGCGCGGATCGGTCGGCGACGAGCTGTTCATGACGCGCGGTCACGTCCACCGCGATGCGTCTGCCGAGACCTACGTCTGCACGGAGGGCGTCGGCGGCCTCCTGCTCTCGGACGGCGCGCGTGCCGAGTGGATCGAGCTCCGGCCGGGCGACGTGGCATCGATTCCCGGCGGCCGGGCGCACCGGACCGTGAACGTCGGCCGAGAGCGCTTCTCCTTCCTCGCCGTGTTCGAGCTCGGCGCCGGCAACGACTACGAGACGGTGGCGAAGCGCGGCATGGGCGCGCGCGTCCTGCGCTCCGGCGACGGCTACCGCGTCGTCGATACCGGCCATGCGGGACGCGCCACTGGTTGACATGTGTTTTTGAGGTGTTGAACATGCAAGGTCGTGCTGGGGGTGGGCTCTCATCAGGCGGCGGCGCGCCTGTCGTCCAGAATGCGGCGGCACGCCCGTCGGCGGGCGGCAGACTCGCGGCCGAGCCGGCTTGCTCCCGGCGTCGGCATCGGCGTCGTCTCGCGACAGGTGGTCGACGCTGCGCTCGAGGTGGCCGCCGACACCGAGCGCGAGATCATGCTCATCGCGAGCCGTCGCCAGGTCGACGACGCGCGCATCGGCCCCGGCTACGTCGAGGGATGGACGACCCACCGCTTCGCCCGGTACGTGCGCCAGCGCGATCCCGACCGGCGCGTGAAGCTCTGCCGTGACCACGGCGGTCCGTGGCAGCACGCGAACGAGCAGGGGCTGCCGGAGGAGGCGGCGCTCGAATCGGCACTGACGTCGCTCCGGGCCGACGTCGATGCCGGTTTCGACCTGCTCCACATCGACACGAGCTGTGGCTCGTCGGGCGCCGTGTCCGAGGAGGTCGCCGCAACTCGGCTGATCGAGCTCTACGAGCGGATCGCTCGCTACGCCGAGTCGGCCGGGCGACGCGTCGACTTCGAGATCGGCGTCGAGCAGCAGGGGCAGGCCGTCGGCTGCCCGGCCGCGCTCGGCTCGCTCCTACGGTCGGTGCTCGGCGAGCTCGACCGGCGCGGCCTGCCGCGGCCGCGCTTCGTCGTGGCGCAGACCGGGACGAACGTCGTCGAGATGCGAAACGTGGGCGAGGTCACCGGAGCGGACCCGGCAAGCGTGGTCGACCGGCTGGAGGCGCTCGTCGCCGTGTGCGACGAGCACGGCGTCGCGCTGAAGGCGCACAACTGCGACTACCTCGGTGGGGACAGCTGGGGGCTTCTTGCGCGCAGCCGGGTCGGCGCCGCCAACGTCGCGCCCGAGTACGGCGTGGCGCAGACGCGCACGTTCCTCGAGCTCCTTCGCGCGCACGGCCTCCACGGGCCGCGGACCCGCTTCCTGCACCTCGCCTACCGCTCCGGTCGCTGGCAGAAATGGCTGGCGACGCCGCCGACCGCGGGCTGGTACGAGCGCGCGGTGCTGGCGGGTCACTACGTCTTCTCGCATCCCGAGGTCGCCGCCGTCCTTCCTCCGCTGGACGGGCTGCTCAAGGACGCCGTGAAGAGCGTGATCGAGCGGCACCTCGACCAGTTCCGGTCCGAGGCGGTCCCGTGAGCGACGGGATCCACGTGACCTCGACGGACGCCGCGAAGGTCGTCTCGAAGGCGTGGGGCGAGGAGCGCTGGCTCGTCCACGGCGACGCGCCGTTCGTCTTCAAGCTGATCCGGCTGCGGGCCGGGATGCGGACGAGCCTCCAGCTCCACCGCGAGAAGGAGGAGGCGAACCTCGTCCTCGAGGGCCGGGCGGAGCTCGTGTTCGAGCCCGACCCGGCCGGGTCGCTGGAGCGGCGGGCGCTCGAACCTGGAAGCGTCGTCCACGTCCGGCCGGGCGCGGTGCACCGGCTGGAGGCGGTCACCGACCTCGTCGTTCTCGAGGTCTCGACGCCCGAGGTGGACGACGTCGTGCGGCTGAGCGACGACTGGGGCCGGCCCGACGGGCGGATCGACGCCGAGCACGAGAGCTGACGTAGGCTCGGACGTCTTGGCGGCTCTCCTGGTCTGCTCGCACCGGGGCCCAGTGACGTATTGGCGCGCCGGCCGTCGGCTGCTGCCGAGGAGCGTCGGGCCGGGCGGCCTCGTGCCGGTGATGACGCCGGTGATGCGGCGCTTCGGCGGGCGCTGGATGTTCTCCTCCTTCTCGCCGGAGGACCGAGAGGTCGCGCGCTCCAGTCCCGGCGGGCGCGAGCGCGACGGATTCGTCCTACAGGTGCTGGACGTGCCGGAGGCGATGCATCGCGGGCACTACGAGGTCGTCTCCGTCGAGTATCTCGGCCGCCTGTTCCACTACCTCTTCGAGCTCGCGCGCGCTCCGGTGTTCGACCGGCGATTCGCCGCCGCCTGGCGCGACTACGCGCGTGTGAACGCGCTCTACGCCGAGGCGATCCTGCGTGCGCCGGGAGAGGATCCCGTCTTCGTCGAAGACCACCACCTCATGCTCGTCGCCCGGGACGTCCGACGGCTGCGGCCGTCGTTCGCACGCCCGCTGCTCTACTTCCACCACGTTCCGTGGTGCGCGCCCGACTACTTCGCGCTCCTCCCACGGCCCGTGCGCACGGAGATCCTCTCGGGGATCCTCGCGCACGACGGCGTCGCCTTCCACAGCCGCCGCTGGGCCCGGGCGTTCCTGGACTGCTGCGACCGCTTCCTGCCGGGGGCCGGCGTCGCCGAGGACACCGTCGAGTGGGAAGGACGCCGCGTCCCCGTCATCGCCGCCCCCGCGGCCGTGGACACGACGGCACTTGCCGGCTCCGCGCGCTCGCCGCAGGCCGACCGGTGGGCGGCGCGCCTGAACCGCCGGGCGGCGGGCCGGCACGCGCTCGTGCGCGTCGATCGGGTCGACCTGTGGAAGAACGCACTCCGGGGCTTCCAGGCGTTCGAGCTGCTCCTCGAGCAACGACGCGAGCTGGCGGCGGACGTCTGCTTCCTCGCCGTTCTCACGCCGACGCGGACCTGGGTCCCGGAGTACCGGCGCTACCAGCAGGCCTGCGAGCGGGCCGCGGAGCGGATCAACGAGCGGTTCGGCGGACGCGGCCGCCGCGCGCCGGTCAGCCTGCTCTTGGCCAGCGACCCCCGGCTGCCCGATCACCACCGCGCCCTCGGCGCCTTGCGCATCGCCGACGCCGTGCTCGTCAACCCGCTCTTCGACGGTCTCAACCTCGTCGCAAAGGAGGCCGCCGTTGTTTCGGAGCGCGATGCCGTCGTCGTCCTGTCCGAGAACGCCGGCGCCTACGAGGACCTGGCGGACGGCGCCCTCGGGATCAATCCGTTCGACGTCGAGCAGACGGCGGACGCGCTCGGACGCGCGGTCGACATGCCGGCACGCGAGCGACGGAGCCGAGCGGCGACCCTGAAGCGCGCCGTTCGCGCGCGTACGCCGGAGAGGTGGGTTCGGGACCAGCTGCGCGCCGCAACCGGCCGATGAGCACTGCTCCGGTCGCGATCGTCACCGGGGCGGGCAGCGGGCTCGGGCTCGAGCTCGCCGTGCGGCTCGCACGGGACGGGCCGGTCGTAGGCGTCGCGCGCCACGAGCCCGAGGATCCGCGCTGGGACACCGGCTGCCACTTCGTTCGCGGAGACGTGGCCGATCCGTACACCGTCGAGCGGGCCTTCGCCGAGGCGGACGGACACGGGGCCTTGTCGCTGGTGGTCAACTGTGCCGGGCGCGGCGTCTTCGGCCCTGCCGGGACGGGCTCGCGCCCGGCGCTCGACGAGGTCCTCGCAGGCAACCTCGTCGGGCTCGTGCTCTTCTCGGAGGCCGCGTTCGCGCGGTTCCACGAGGCGGGCGGGACGATCGTGAACGTCATGTCGACGGCCGCGAAGACGCCTCGCGCGAACGAGACGCTCTACTGCGCGGCCAAGTGGGGCGCGCGGGGATACACCGAGTCGCTCCGCCTCGAGGCCGCCGGCTCACGCGCCAGGATCGTCGCCGCCTATCCGGGCGGCATGCGCACGCCGTTCTGGCGTCGCGCCGCGGTGACGCATGTCGACCCCGAGCGGTTCATGGATCCGGCGGACGTCGCCGAGACGATTCTCGTCGCACTACGGCGAGGCGTGTCCGAGCTCGTGATCTCGCGAGGCTAAGCGACGACCGGCGGCGCCGACCGTCCGTCTGAAAGGACCGGTCGACAGACTCGAAGCCGTCTCTAAGCCGAGAGCTCCGGCTCGACGTCGAGGGAGACGATCGTGTCCGGGCGCAGGAAGCGGCCCGCGACGAACGGCCATTCGGGCGACTCGGCGGACAGGGCGTGCGCGATCTCTGCGCCGCGCTCCTTTGCCTGGTCGAGGCTCGCGAAGGCGCCGGCGTCGACGCGCTCGCCGCTCGTCAGCCGCACGAAGACCTTCACGCGCTGGCCCGCCGGCTGGGTCGCCGCCGGCGGCGGCGCGGTCGGGACCGGCTTGGGCTTCGGCTCCGGCTCGACCTCCGGCTCGGCCGGCGGCTCGGGCGCCGCGGCCCTCCCGTCCGATGCGACGCGGGCGAGCTGGGTCTCGTCGACCCAGCCGTGCTCGAGGACGATCGCGCCGATGTCCTTGCCGGTTGCGCTCCGTTCGCGCATGGCCTCGGTGAGCTGCTCCGTCGTGATCAGGCCGAAGCGAAGCAGGAGCCCCTCGAGCGGCAGGCCGGCAGGCGTCTCCGGCTCGGCCGGGGCGGGCGCGGGCGGGGCCGGCGCCGGAGGAACGACCGCGACGGGAACGGGATCCGGCGCGACCTCGAGCACGGGCCGCTCCGGCTGCTGCGGGGGCGGCGCCGGGGCCTGGGCCGAGGCACGGGGGGACGGTGGGCTGAGCGGAGGTTCGCTCACGTAGGCGGGACCGGCCATTCCGGCCGCCGCGATGCCGTTCGAATTCTGGTTCAGAGCCGAGCTCACGCTTTCCTCGCTTTCGCACCGATTGCCGCAGTCGCGACGAGCCGTCCGGCCCCGCTACGTGCCGCAGTCGGAGCCGTCGGCGCGTCACGCGCCATGCCTTCGTCTTCGGCGATGGTGCGCCGGCGCGCATCGCCCGAACGGGGGACTCGGGATCAGCCGGAGGTGACGACGGCGCCTTCGGCAGGTGCGAGCTCGAGCCCACCGCCAACGCGCTCGCCCTCCCGGCCGCGGTCGGTCGCGAGCGCGACGCGCCCCTCGACGGCGACCTCGACGGGGCGGGAGCCGAGGTTCACCGCCACGGAGACGCCCTCGCCGCGGCGCCACGCCCACGCTCCCTCCGGGGCCGGGAGCTCGGCGTAGGAACCTCCCCGCAGGTCGGGGAGCGTGCGGCGGAGCGCGATCAGGTCGCGCGTGAAGTGGAGCGTCGAACCGGGGTCGGCGCGCTCGTCCTCCACGTTTCGGCTCGTGTCCTCGAGCGGCAGCCACGGATCGTCCCAGCCGCCCTCGCGACTCCACGGCATCGGCGTGCGGGCGGGATCGCGCGGGGGGTCGCCGACGTCCACCACCCGCTCCGGCGGGACGTGACCCGCAGCGAGCGCCAGCTCGTCCCCGTAGTAGAGGCACGCGGCGCCGCGCAGCGTGAGCAGCACGAGCAGCGCGCAGCGCGCGAGCGCCTCGTCGCCGTCGCACCACCGCGTCGTCAGCCGCCCGGCGTCGTGGTTCGACCCCGTCCAGCACGGCCACGCGCTCGCCGGGAGCGCCGCCTCCGTCGCCGCCACGACGTGCCGCATCTGGGCCGCTTCGAGGTCGGCGTGGACGAGCGCGAAGTTGAAGGCGAGGTTCAGCTCGTCCGAGCCCGACCCGTAGTAGCGGGCCCACGCAGGGACGTCGAGGACGTAGACCTCGCCGACGAGGACGCGCGGCGGCTCGTAGGAGTCGGCGAGCCGGCGCCACGCGTGGAAGACCTCGTGCGTCTCCGGCCGGTTCATGGAGTGGATGCGGCGGATCCCGTGCGCGCGGGTGTGCGGGTCGTCCTCGTCCGTCGCCGCCACGTCGTCGCGGAGCTCCCGGTCCTTGACCAGCGCATGGGCGACGTCGATCCGGAAGCCCGCGACGCCGCGGTCGAACCAGAAGCGGAGGATGCGCTCGAACTCCGCGCGCACCTCCGGGTTCCACCAGTCGAGGTCGGGCTGCTCGCGCGCGAAGTTGTGCAGGTAGTAGCCCTCGCGCTCCGGGTCGAGCGTCCACGCCGAGCCGCCGCGGAAGGCGGCGCGCCAGTTGTTCGGCACCTCGTCGGCCCACACGTAGAGGTCCGGCCGCTCGCGGAACCACGGGTGCTCGATCGACGTGTGGTTCGGGACGAGGTCGAGCAGGACGGCGATCCCGCGCCGCCCCGCCTCGGCGACCAGCCGGTCGAGGTCGCCGAGGGTCCCGAGGTCGGGGTGGACGGCGGTGTAGTCGGCGACGTCGTAGCCCCAGTCGACGTTCGGCGACGGGTAGATCGGGTTGAGCCAGACCGCATCGACGCCGAGCCACTCGAGGTACTCGAGCCTGGACGTGACGCCCTCGAGGTCGCCGATCCCGTCGCCGTTCGAGTCGGCGAAGGAGCGCGGATAGACCTGGTAGAGGACGCCGCCTTGCCACCAGGGCTCGATCACGACGCCCGCTCTGTGTAACGATCCGTCACGCAGCGAGAGACTAGGGATTCGTCTTGGCTCCGATCGCATACGAAAAGGTCTCGAAGGTCTACGACGACGGCACGACCGCCGTCCACGACCTCGACCTGGCGATCGAGGACGGCGAGCTGATGGTCGTCGTCGGCCCGTCGGGCTGCGGCAAGACGACGGCGCTGCGGATGCTCGCCGGCCTCGAGGAGATCAGCGCGGGCGAGATCAGGATCGGCGATCGCGTGGTGAACGACCTCACGCCGAAGGAGCGCGACATCGCGATGGTCTTCCAGAGCTACGCGCTCTACCCGCACATGACCGTGGAGCAGAACCTCGCCTTCGGGCTCAAGCTCCGCAAGCTGCCGAAGCCGGAGGTGCAGAAGCGGGTCCAGGAGGCGGCGGAGATCCTCGAGATCGACGACTTCCTCAAGCGCAAGCCGCGCGCGCTCTCGGGCGGGCAGCGCCAGCGCGTCGCGATGGGACGCGCGATCGTGCGCGAGCCGCAGGCGTTCCTCATGGACGAGCCGCTCTCGAACCTGGACGCGAAGCTCCGGGTGCAGATGCGGGCCGAGATCCACCAGCTCCAGCGCCGCCTGGGCGTGACCACGCTGTACGTCACGCACGACCAAGTGGAGGCGATGACGATGGGCGATCGCGTGGCCGTCATGCGCGACGGGCACCTCCAGCAGGTCGACACGCCGCAGGCGCTCTACGAGAGCCCGGTGAACGAGTTCGTCGCCGGCTTCATCGGCTCTCCGGCGATCAACCTCGTCGAGGCGCAGCTGGAGCGCGACGAGGGCGGGGTCTGGGTGAGCTTCGGCGGCCACCGCCTCCTCGTCGACGAGCAGCTCGTGCGGAACAAGTCCATCCTCGCCGACTACGTCGGCCGCCGGGTCGTCCTCGGCATCCGGCCGGAGGACTTCGAGGACGCGAGCCTCGAGCGCGACGTGCCGCAGGAGCGACGGCTCACGACCCACTGCGACCTGACCGAGCCCCTCGGCGCCGAGGTGCTCGTCTACTTCACCGTCTCCGCCGCCGGTCTCGCCGCGGTCGCCGCCGAGAGCCCGGAGGACGCCGAGGTCTTGCTCGGGGTCAAGGAGAACGGAGAAGGCCCGAGGTCGCGCCTCGTCGCCCGCGTCAGCCCGCGAACCCGCATCGCCGAGGACTCGGAGATCCAGCTCGTGGTCGACACGAGACGCCTCTATTTCTTCGATCCGGAGACCGAGGCCGCGATCTAGCCTTTAACCGCTCCCGCGGTGAGGCCGGCGAGGATGCGCCGCTGGAGGACGAGCGTCGCGACGATCAGCGGCACGGTCACGATGACGGTGGCGGCCATGATCTGTCCCCACGGCACCTGGAACGTGCTCCCGGACTTCCCCACGAACTGCGTGATCGCCACCGGCACCGTGTGCTTGTCGGGCGTGTTCGTGAACGAGAGCGCGTAGAGGAACTCGTTCCAGGCGGCGATGAAGGCCAAGAGCCCTGTCGTGACGAGGCCGGGCGCGATCAGCGGCAGCAGCACCTTGTAGAAGAC
>VAXK01000183.1 GCA_005885565.1 Actinomycetota bacterium | reverse complement strand
GATGACGCCGAGCTGGCTCTTCACCAGCGGCGCGACCGCGGAGGCCAGCGCCGCGCCGGCGATCCACCAGGCGCTGCGGGTCGAGAGCGCCTTCACGATCAGGAAGAGGCAGAGCGCCGAGTACGGGTAGGCGAGCGGCTCGGGCAGCAGCATCGGCGCGTAGAGGAAGGCGGGGATCGCCGCGCTCGCCGCCGCCGCGAACAGCGCCGGCCGCGGCGAGACGAGCGTCCGCGCGAGCCAGTAGGCGGGGAAGACGACCGAGGTCATCACCGCGACGCCGAGGTACTTGATCGTCGAGTAGGCGTCGAGGACGCTGTGCAGCCACCACGCCGGCGCGATCAGGAACGTGTAGAGCGACCCGAACGGGTGCGGCTGGCCGCGCCGCGCCGCGTGCCCGGTGGCGGCGATCGCGCGCGAGAGCTGCGCCGTCTCGAGCTCGTCGGTGAAGAGCCACGGCGTTCCGTGCAGCCAGGCCTCGACGCCGTAGACGAGGCAGAGCCACGCGAAGACCGTCAGGACGGGGAGCGCCGCGCTGACCCGCTCGAGCCGCGTCCGCGCGGGCGCGGCGACCGCGACCGACGTCACTCGGCCGTCGCGCCGAGGACGACGCGCGGGTCGAGGTCCGTGTGCCGCCGGACGAACCGGCACGCGACGCCCGCCTGCGCGCAGCCGTAGACGACGAAGTCGAGGCGCTCGCGGGGCGCGTCGGGGATGGTCACGAGGACGAGGTCGGGATGCGCGCTCACGAGGATCCGCTCGATGTCGTCCGCGCTGCCGAGGACCGGCACGCCCTGGAGGCGGCGGCGGCGCAGGCGCGGGTCGTCGTCGACGAAGCCGACGACGTGCTCGCCCGGCGTCTCGCGCAGCTCGCGCAGGAGGCTTCGGCCCCCGCGGCCCGCGCCGACGATCAGCGTCCGCCGCTGGCCCTCCCGTCCCTTGAGGACGGTGAGCGCGCGGAAGAGTGCCCGCTCGCCGAGCCGCGAGGCCCCGACGAGGACGGCGCAAAGGAGCCAGTCGACGACGAAGACGCTCTGGGGGAAGTCGCCCCACGGCTGCGTGGCTGTGATGAAGACGTAGGCGGCGAGCTCCGAGAGGCCGACCGCGGTGATCGTCGCCGTCGCTTCGCGCGCGCCCGCGTAGCGCCAGACGCCGCGGTAGAGGCCGAACGGGATGAAGAGCGCGAACCGCGCTGCGAGGAGGGCCGGCAGCGTCACGACGAAGATGTGCTTCTGGTACGTGCTTCCCGAGCCGTGGACGAAGAGGAGGTACGAGGCGAAGAAGGCAGCGCCGACGATCGCGAAGTCGACGAGCACCTCGGCGAGGCGGCGCGCGTGGACGACGACGAGCGCCATCCGTCCGTCCGGGGCGTGCTCGAGGTCGGAGAGGAACGTCGCGAACTGGACGAGGAGCGCGAACGTGAGGAGGACGCCGACGAGCGTGACCGCGCCGCTTCCGATGTTGTTGTACGCGAGGCTCGTCCCGCCGAGCCCGACCGCGATCAGCCCGAGCAGCAGCACGGCGCGCTTCTCCGAGAGCCCGCGGTAGACGAGCCGGTGCGAGGTGTGGTCGCGCCCGCCCTGGTAGATCGGCCGCCCCTCGAGGATGCGGACGATCGTGACGAGCGTCGTGTCCAGGAGCGGCACGGCCAGCACGAGGATGGGCAGGAAGATGGCCGCAACGGTGGTTCCCGCCGCCTTCCAGCTCGCCGAGAGCCCGAGCGCCGCAAGCGCGAAGCCGAGGAGCTGGCTCCCCGAGTCGCCCATGAAGATCGCGGCCGGCTTGCCGGACCGCAGGTTGAAGGGCAGGAAGCCGGCGCACGCGAGGCCGACCGCGAGCGCGACGACGAGCACGAGCCGGTTCGAGTGCGTCGTCGAGGCGTCGATCGCGAAGTAGCCGCAGGCGATCGCGGCCATCGTCGCCGCGAGCCCGTCCATGTTGTCGAGGAGGTTGAAGGCGTTCGTCACCCCGACGAGCCAGAGGACGGCGATCGCGGTGGCGAGGACGTCGTTCGAGACGATCTGCACCTGGAGCCCGGTGGCGATGACGAGCGCCGCGGCCCCGACCTGGCTCGCGAGCTTGGCCGCGGGCGGGAGCGCCCGCAGGTCGTCCGCGAGCCCGGCCGCGAAGACGATCGCGCAGCCGCCGAGGATGCCGAAGAGCTCCCTGCTCGGCTCGAGCGCGTCGGCAGCGAGCGCGGCGCCGACTCCGGCCACGATGCCCGCGAAGAGGCCGATGCCGCCGAGGAGCGGCGTCTGGCGCTCGTGCCAGCGGTCGCCACGGGGCTCGGCGACGAAACGGCGGCCGAGCGGGGAGCGGATCAGCGCCCAGGTGGCGAGGGCGGCGGCCGGCAGCGCGAAGGTGGCGAGCGCGGCGGTCATACGGGTTTCGAAGGGTAGACCGAGCCTGTTAGAGAGTGATGATCTTGCGCCGTTTCTACACTAGGCCCCGGCCGTGGCCGTCTACGCCGACCTCTTCCGCTACCGCGAGCTCTTCGGGAACCTCTTCCGCCGCGATCTCCAGGCGAAGTACAAGGGGTCGGTGCTGGGCGTGGCGTGGTCGCTCGTCAACCCGCTCGTCCTGCTCGGGATCTACCTGCTCGTCTTCTCTCTTTTGTGGAAGGCGATCCCGGTCGACCATCCCGCCCTCTTCCTGCTCTCCGGCCTCGCGATCTGGATCTTCTTCTCGACCTCGATCCACGCGGCGTCGCGGAGCATGCTCGACAACGCGAACCTGATCCGGAAGACGCGCTTCCCGCGCCAGCTCGTGCCGTTGTCGGTCGTCGCGACGAACCTCGTCAGCTTCGGGGTCATGATGGCCGTGCTGCTCGCGCTCGACTTCGCGCTCCTGCCGCGGGTGCGGGGGACGATGTGGCTCGCGCTCCCGCTGGGGCTCGCGTTGGTGGGGCTGACGGCGGGTCTGGCGTTGGCCGTGGCCTCCGCGAACGTGGTCTTCCGGGACGTGGAGCATCTGATCGGCGCGCTGCTCCTGCCGTGGTTCTTCTTGACGCCGATCCTCTGGATTCCGAGCGCGTTCCACCGCTACCACGGTGTCGTGCGCGCGCTGCACTGGGCGAACTTAACTTCGTCACGCCGCCTGTGGACGCGATCCGCGACCCCTTGTTCTTCGGGCGGCTCCCGCACATCGGCGACGTCGTCTACCTGTGCGTCGCGGCGGCGGTGTCGCTCGCGCTCGGAGCGTGGCTCTTCAGCCGGGTCGACGACCAGATCGCAGTCGAGCTGTGACCTGTATGCGTCCGTCGTAGAGCCACGGCTCGTCGGGGGGCGGCTCCAGCGCGGGGAGGCCCTCGACCGGGTCGGTCCAGGTCGGATCGACCTCCCGGACGAGTGAAGGACAGAGGAGCGGATGCTCGAAGGCGGGGTTCCGGCCGCCGCCGGGCGCGTACGGCGCGAGGGGCGGCGGCGGGCGGCGCAGGAGGCCGGCCTCGACGGCGACAGAGCCGCCGACGGCGGCGTAGCCCTCCTCGTGCGCGTCGAGGATCCGGCGCGACCAGTCGGGCGCGGCGGTGACGCCGGGCGCGAGATAGGCGATCGCCTCGGCCTCGTCCTCGGGGACGAGCGGCTCGTCCTGCGGGCCGGGATTACCTCCGCGGACGGCGAGCGCGCGGCGCGCGATCCGCGGCGCGACGGGGACCTCGCGCTCGAGCGGGGCGTTGCCGAGCTCGGTGAACCAGTAGCGGTCCTCGGCGACGAGGTCGAACGCGAGCCGGTACGGCCCCGGCGGGAGGGGGCCGCGCACCGTCAGGTCGGCCTCGACGCGCTCGCCCGGCGCCACCTCACGCGGCAGCGCCGTCCAGAGCCCGTCCCAGACGATCGGGTTCCCGAGCTCGTCGAGCCAGTGATAGCCGAGGCAGACGCGCCGCTCGCCGGTCGGCGGCCAGGGGACTGTCCCCGCGTTCTCGAAGGCGAGCCGCGCGGTCCCGAGAGCGCCCGCCCGAGGACGGCCGGGGTCACATGCGAGCCAGCGAACCGCGAGCGGCCCGCTCGGCACCGGGTGATCGCCCGCGGCCTCCATCTACCTCCTAGGCTAAACGGCTATGTCGGAGCCCTTGCTCGTGCGCGCGGCGCGGCGTGAGCGTGTCGAGCGGACGCCGGTCTGGTTCATGCGCCAGGCGGGACGCTCGCTCTCCGAGTACCGCGAGCTGCGGAGGACGCACGGGCTGTTCGACATCGTCCGCGACGCGGAGCTCTGCGCCGAGGTGACGCTCCAACCGGTGCGCCGCCACGGCGTCGACGCGGCGGTGATGTTCGCGGACATCATGCTTCCCGTCCTCGGGATGGGAGTCGACGTCGACCTGGTCGAGAACGTCGGCCCTGTGGTCGCGCGGCCGATGGCGTCCGCTGCGGACGTGGCCGCGCTGCGCGTCCCCGAGCCGGAAGAGGCGGTGCCGTCGATCCTCGAGGCGGTACGGATCGTGCGGCGGGAGCTGCGGCCGGACCAGGCCGTGGTCGGCTTCTGCGGCGGCCCGTTCACCGTCGCCGGCTATCTGGTGGAGGGCCGCCCGAGCCGTGAGTTCATGACCGTGAAGACGCTGATGTACCGCGAGCCGGCGGTGTGGCACGGGCTGATGGAGAAGCTGGCCGACACATTCGCGGCGTACGTGGCCGCGAAGGTCGAGGCCGGAGCGGACGTGATCCAGCTCTTCGACTCGTGGGTCGGCGCGCTGTCGGTCGCCGACTACGAGGAGTTCGTCGCGCCATGGTCGGCACGCATCCTCGCCGCGGTGGACGCGCCGACGATCCACTTCGGCACCGGCACCGCGCACCTGCTCGGGGCGATGCGCAAGGCGGGCGGAGACGTGGTCGGCCTCGACTGGCGCATCCCGCTCGACCGCGGCTGGGCCGAGGTCGGCGCGGACCGAGGCGTGCAGGGCAACCTCGACCCCGCGGTGCTCCTGGGGCCGTGGGAGCGTCGCGTAGAAGTTGCGCGTGCGGCGGAGGCGCCCGAGGAACACGTACGGTCGGCCCGGGGGCTGCCTGACCTGGGTTCCGACATCGGGCGCTCGTCGCTTCGGGACGAGGTAGAAGGGCAGACGCGAGCCGTCGCCCGTGCCGCGCAGGTATCCGCCCCGGTGGACGGTTGTGTTCGCGAGGACGACGTAGACGTCCGCGGCCGCAATCTGGGCTGCGACCAGAGCGGCCGCGGCCGCGACAAGGACGCACCTGCGCACGCCGTCTCTACGGCTCCCGCGGCCCCTCCGGTCCTGGCCGATGTTCCCGCCTGAAGAGCTGCGGGCCGTCTTCGGCGCCGACCTCGAGGCCGTCGAGGCGGAGCCGCTCGGAGGCGGCGTGCCGGCGGCGACGGCGGGTGTCTGGCTCGAGGCGCTGGCGGAACCAGCATGGACGATCGACGGCTATGGGCTCACAGCGGGACGCTTGGGCGTATGCAAGGCACTCTCGCCGCGGCTCTGCCGAGCGAGCGCTGGCTCAGCCGCCGTCGCCGCGCCGCGGATGCTCGAGGCCGGCCCACAGACCTTCTGCCACCTCGACTTTTACCCGGAGAACCTGTTCGGCGACGGCGACGACACGATCCTCGTCGACTGGGCGTACTGCGGGATCGGCGCACTCGGCGAGGATCCCGGCAACTTCGTGGCCGACGCGCTCCTGGACGGCTTCGTCGACGCAGAGGACGCGGCCGAGTTGAAACGAACCGTGTGGGGCGGGCTACCGCGCCGGCCTGAGGGAGGCCGGCTGCGCGGGCGACGAACGCGCCGTCCGATTCGCCTTCTGCGAGACGCGGTGGCGCCGCGCGCTGCTGCTGATCGAGCGGCTGGGCGAGGAGGCGCGTGAGCTAGCGTCTCGCGCGTGAGCGACGTAGCCGTCGTCCTGATGGCCTACGGGAGCCCGGAGCGGCTCGCCGACGTGCCCGCCTACTACGCCGACATCCGCGGCGGCAGGCCGATTCGGCCCGAGCTGCTCGACGACCTCGTCGAGCGCTACCGCCGGCTCGACATCGAGAGCGGCTCGCCGCTCAACGCCGTCACCGAGGAGACCCGCGCCGCGCTCCAGGCCGAGCTCGGGATCCCGGTCTTCACCGGCATGAAGCACTGGACGCCCCGGATCGTCGAGGCCGCTGAGGCGGCGCTCGCCGCCGGGGCACGCACCGTCGTCGGGCTCGTCCTCGCGCCGCACTACTCGCGGCTCTCGATCGCCGGCTACCGTGCGCAGCTCGAGGAGGCGCTCGCCGGCCGCGCCGAGCTCGTCTTCGTCGAGAGCTGGCACGACGACGACGGGCTCGTCGACTTCCTCGCCGGGCGCGTTCGCGGCACCGACGCCCACGTGGTCTTCACCGCGCACAGCCTGCCCGCGCGCATCCTCGACGACGGAGACCCCTACCAAGAGCAGCTCCTCGAGACCGCGGCAGCTATCGCGGAGCGCGCAGCGCTCCGCGACTGGTCCTTCTCGTACCAGTCCGAGTCGGCTACGGGGGAGCCCTGGCTCGGCCCGGACATCCTCGACCACCTCGAGGACCTCCACGGCCGCGGCGCCCGAGACGTCGTCGTCTGCCCGATCGGCTTCGTCTCCGACCACCTCGAGATCCGCTGGGACATCGATACGGAAGCGCAAGAAAAGGCGCACGAGTTCGGCATGCAACTCGACCGCATCGAGATGCCGAACGCCGACCCCGCGTTCGTGCGCGTGCTCGCCGGGCTGGTCCGGCGGCGGCTTCCGCTACCGTCGTCGGCGGGATGAGACCTGGCGAGATCGCGATCGACGGCGTCTCGCGCCGTTTCAAGGTCTACCCGCGGCAGGGCCGGACGCTGAAGGACCTCGTGCTCGCGCGCGGCGCGATGAAGCCCACCGAGGTCTGGGCGCTTCGGGACGTGTCCTTCGCCGTCGAGCCCGGCCACGCCGTCGGCCTCGTCGGGCGTAACGGCTCGGGCAAGACGACGCTCCTCCGGCTCCTCTCGGGGATCATCAAGCCGACGGGCGGCCAAGTCGAGGTCGGCGGCCGCGTCGGCTCGCTGCTCGAGCTCGGCGCTGGCTTCCACCCCGACTTCACGGGCCGCGAGAACGTCTACCTGAACGGCTCCATCCTCGGCCTCCGCCGCGCCGACATCCGCCGGTCGCTCGACGAGATCGTCGCCTTCGCCGAGCTGGAACGATTCATCGACCTGCCGGTCCGGACGTACTCGTCCGGGATGTACATGCGCCTCGGCTTCGCGATCGCCGCGCACCTCGACTCGGACGTGCTGCTCCTGGACGAGGTCTTCGCCGTCGGGGACGAGTCCTTCCAGCGCAAGTGCTTCGGGAAGATCTTCGAGTTCAAGCAGCGCGGCGGGACGATCGTCTTCGTCTCGCACGACGCGGGCTCGGTCGAGCGGCTGTGCGAGCGCGCCGTGCTGCTCCGCGAGGGCGGGCTCGAGTTCGACGGCACGACGCACGACGCGATCGTTCGCTACCACAAGCAGCTCGCCGACGAACGCGATCCCGAAGAGCGGACCGCGGGCCTGCGCGAGTGGGGGAGCGGCGAGGTGCGGATCGCCGGGGTGGAACTCCTTGGCCCCGACGGAGAGGACCGGCGCCAGTTCCTCTCCGGCGAGTCGTTCGCGGTGCGGCTGCGCCTGACCGCCGAGCGCCCGGTCGCGCCGCCGCGCCTGCGCTTCGAGCTCCGCGACGAGTCGAATCTCCTGCTCGCCGCCGGCGCGCAGGACACCGCCGCGCTCGGCTTCGAGGGAAGCGGCGAGTGCCGCCTGCGCTTCGAGGTGCCGGAGCTGCCGCTCGCCGACGGACGGTTCCGCCTTCGCTTCGGCCTCTCGGACGCGAGCGGCGAGCACCTGTACCACCAGCTCGACGAGGCGGCGAGCTTCGTCGTCATCCCGGCCGGCGGCGAGCGCGGCGTCCTGCGCCTCGAGGGCTCCTGGTCGAGGGAGGAAATCGGCGCCGCCGAAGAACTCCCCACGCGATGAGCTCGCGCAGCTGTCCCGACTGGCCACGCCTGATGGAGCTCGCTCCGGACCTCCAGTTCAAGCACTACACGGTCGCGGAGGCGCACCTGCCGAGCGAGGCGCTCATGAACCTTCCGGACGTGCCGCTCGGCGCCGTCGCCATCTGCTGCGACCTCGAGCACCACGTCTACTACGCGCAGCACACGGAGCCGAAGGTCGCCGCCGCGCTCCGCGAGACGCACTGGTACGAGCTCAACGAGTGGGCGACGACCGGGCCGGGGCGCGCCGCCTAGCCGCTCTCGCGGCACCATTCGTCCTGCTCCTCGCGGGAGGCTGCGGCGGCGGCAGCCATCCGCCGGACCTCGACGCCGCCGTCGAGCGGGTCGTCTCGACCGGGGTGCCCGGGACGCTGGTCCTCGTTCGCGACGGCGACCGCACGCGGACCGCGGCGGCCGGGCTCGCGGACGTCGGCTCGCGCCGGAAGCTTCGTCCGGAGGACCGATTCCGCGTGGGCAGCGTCACGAAGACCTTCGTCGCGACGGTCGTGCTCGAGCTCGCAGCCGAGAAGCGTTTGCGGCTCGACGACCCTGTGGGGCGCTGGCTCCCCGGCCTTCTCCCCGACCGACGGGGGATCACGATTCGCGACCTGCTCGCGCACCGCTCCGGCCTAGCGGACGTCGCCGACGATCCTGCCGTGCTGAACGGCTTCCGCTCGAACTGGCCGGCTCGCCGCCTCGTGGCGCTCGCCGCGAGCCGGCCCCGCACGGGAACACCTGGCGGCTCCTTCCACTACTCGAGCACGAACTACCTCGTCCTCGGCCTGCTCGTCGAGCGGGTCACCGGGCGAAGCGTCGCGGCGGAGCTTCGGCGGCGAATCTTCAGGCCGCTC
>VAXK01000077.1 GCA_005885565.1 Actinomycetota bacterium | reverse complement strand
TCGGCGTGCGCGTAAGGCTCGGCGACCCACTCGAGCGCGTGAAGCCCGCGAAGCGCCTCCAGACCCCCGAGCCGGTGGGCTCCCTCGCCGTCGCGATCGGCCTCGGGATCGAGGACTGAGGCGTGCGCGCCGTCAACCTCCTGCCGCGCGACGCCCGGGCGAAGCGGACCACGGCCGAGAACGCGCCCGTCTTCGTCGGGCTCGGCCTGCTGCTCGTCGGGTCGGTCGTCCTCTCGGTCATGTTCCTCGGCGCCAGCGCGTCGGTGAAGGACAAGCGGAACGCGCTCGGCGACGCGAAGGCGCAGCTCGCGACGCTGCCGCCGCTGCCGAAGGCGCAGACCGCGATCGAGGCCGGGCTCGCCGGTGAGCAGAAGGCCCGCGTCTCGGCGGTCACCTCGGCGCTCTCGCGACGCGTGTCCTGGGACCGCGTGCTGCGCGAGTTCGCCACCGTCTTGCCGAGCGACGTCTGGCTCACGAGCCTCTCGGCGCACGCACCTTCCTCACCGGCCTCGGCCGCGCCCGCCGCGCCGGTCGCCCCCGGGACGGCCCCGTCGGGCTTCGTCATGAACGGCTACACGTACTCGCAGGACGGCGTCGCGCGGCTCCTCTCGCGCCTGAACGTCCTGCCCGACATCACGAACGTGCAGCTCCAGACGAGCTCGCTGACGAAGGTCGGGCTGCAGGATGTCGTCCAGTTCACGATTCTCGCCGACGTCTCGCCGCCCGGAGCCGCCTCGTGAGGACGACGAAGCAGCGGCTGCCTCTGGTGGCGCGGATCGCGCTCGTCGTCGTCGGCGTGCTCGTCCTCGGCGCCGCCGCGTACTTCGGCCTGATCCGGCCGAAGAAGGCAGAGGCCGCGCGCCTCCAGAAGGAGACCGACGCGGCAAAGACGCAGATCTCCGACTACTACGCGAAGAGCGCGGCGGTGAAGGGCCGGCCGAAGATCCGGAGCGCCGACCTCTTCCGCCTCGCGAAGGCGATGCCGGGTCAGGCGGACATGTCCGGCGTCCTGCTCCAGCTGAACCAGATCGCCGCCGACACGGGCATCACCTTCCAGTCCATCGCCCCGCAGAACTCCGTACCGATCTCCGGCTACCAGGCGGTGCCGATCCACCTGACCTTCCAGGGGAACTTCTACAACCTCGTCGACTTCCTGTTCCGGCTGCGGAACCTCGTCGACGTCGAGCACGGCCAGCTGAACGCGACCGGCCGCCTGTTCGCGATCGACACGCTGAGCTTCGACGAGGCGCAGGGCGGCTTCCCGCAAATCTCGGCCACGCTCGTCGTCGACGCCTTCGTGTACGGGACGCTCACGCCTGCGACGGCGACGCCGACGACGACCACGTCGACGACCTCGACGACGTCCACTTCCACGACGACCACGCCGGCCGGCCCCTGATGGCCAAGCGGCTCGACCCCAAGGCCAAGGCCAAGCGCGACAAGATCATCGCCGGGGTGGGCGGCGTCCTCCTGCTCGGCGTGCTCGCGTTCGCGATCCCGATGACGATGAAGCAGCTGAAGTCGCAGAACGTCCCCGCGGCCGCGGCTGCTGGCACGACCACGTCGACGACGACCCCCGCCGTGACGGCGAGCCTCGCTTCCTCCGCTGGGACGTCGACGGTCGCGCTCGGGCAGCTCGCGTCGTTCAGCCGCTTCGACAGCAAGGACCCCTTCAGCCAGCAGGTGGATCCGCACGCCGTGGTCGTCCTGGTAGGCGGTCGCCCGCAGAGCGCTGCCGGTCGCTCGTCCGGGTCGAGCGCGCCGAGCGCCCGGTCGTCGTCGCCTCCGCCCGCGCCGCGAGTCGCGCCGCCGCCGCCGAACTCGGCCGTCATCACGGTGAACAGCGGCCCGCCGCAGAAGATCGCGATCGGCCAGGACTTCCCGCTGGCGCCGTTCGATCCGCTCTTCCATCTCGTTGCCCTCGGCCGCGGCAGCGCGAAGATCTCGATCGCCGGCGGCTCGCTCTCCGACGGCCACGCGACGGTGACCCTGCGCAAGGGTCACCCGCTGACGCTCCGGAACGACGCCGACGGGACGCAGTACGAGCTCCGGCTCCTGTGGACCGGAAGCGGCGTCCCGCCGGCGAGCGTGCTCCCGCCGGCGCCGTCGGCCGGCTCGCCGACCGCGACCGCGCCCTCCGCCGTGACGCCGCCCACCGGCGCGACGGCCACGACGACGACCGCGACTCCCTAGCTGCCGGTCCTCAGGCACCGCTTGCGGTGCTGCTATCAGCACATGCAGGCTGCGCCTCCGCGTGCGTCTGAGCTGACCGGTCGAAGCGCCCGGAGGGAGGCTAGCTGCCGGTCGAGAGATCGAAGGTCGACTGCTCGCGCGCGTACGTCGCGTACGGCGAGGCCGAGCCGCGGACGACGACTGTGACGAGCTTCTCCTGCCGCCCGGTCGGCGGGGTCGTGAGCGTGACGTAGGTGTCGAGCCGGTAGTTGTGCCGGTCGGCGCCGGTGAGCGTCCGGCTCGGGTTGCACTCCGGCGGGACGCCGCTGCAGCCCGTCGAAGTGGTGACGTCGTTGCCGAGGCTTCCGCCGAGGGCGGAGTCGTTCCGGTAGGTCGTGTCCGTCGCGTTCACCGCGTTCGCGTCGAGCTGGATCGCGCCGTAGGTGAGCGCGCGGTAGCGCTCCATCTGGGCGTCGGCGAGCGCGGACGCGGTCGCCGTCCGCCCGGCGCGCTCGAGGGCGATCGTGCCGGAGTTGAAGGCGGAGACGAGCGCCAGGATGCCGATGCTCAGCATCGTCATCGCCATCAGGAGCTCGAGCAGGCCGAAGCCCTTCTCGCCGCGGAGCCGCGTCAGCACCCAACCGATATCGACACGCGCGCGTGTTACCTCAAGCGGCCCGATCCCCCTGCCGATAGCTCGATTGAGCGTGGCGGCCTACGCATACACGGCGATCAACGCCCAGGGGCTCGAGCTCTCGGGCGAGGTGCATGCACCGAACCCGAAGGGCGCACGGGAGCAGCTCCGCGTCCGCGGCCTGCTCGCGCAGAGCCTTGCCGAGCTCCCCGCGTCGGGCGAGGAGAGCGTCCGCACCGTCTTCAAGAAGATCAAACCGAAGTCGCTCCAGATCTTCTCGCGCCAGTTCGCGACGATGATCGAGGCCGGCCTCAACGTGGTCAGCGCGCTCGTCATCCTCGAGGAGCAGACGGAGGACGTGTACCTCGCCGCGGTCATCCACGAGCTCCGTGCCGACGTGGAAGGCGGCCTCCTGCTCTCGCAGGCCATGTCCCGCCACCCGAAGGTCTTCAGCCGCCTGTACGTCTCGATGGTCGAGGCGGGCGAGGCGGCGGGAATCCTGGACACGGTCCTCGACCGGGTTGCCTTCCAGATCGAGAAGGACACGAAGATCAAGCGCCGCGTGAAGGGCGCCATGATCTACCCGACGATGGTCCTGATCTTCGCGACCCTCGTCCTGATCGGGATGCTGCTCTTCCTCGTCCCGATCTTCGTGAAGATCTTCGCGCAGCTCGGCGGCCAGCTCCCGCAGCTGACCCAGATGGTCGTCGGGGCCTCGAACGCGCTTCGCAACGACTGGTACGTCATCTTCCCGGCCGCGATCGGCGCCGGCTTCGGCATCCGCAAGCTGAAGCGGACCGAGCAGGGCCGGCGCGTCTGGGACCGGACGAAGCTCCGCATCCCGATGCGGATCGGCGACACGGTCCGGAAGATCACGATGGCGCGCTTCTCGCGCACGCTCTCGAGCCTCGTGGCCGCGGGCGTCGACATCATCAGCGCTCTTGAGATCACCGGCCAGACGGCGGGGAACTACGTCGTCGAGGAGGCGCTCTCGAACGTGCGCGAGCAGGTGCACCAGGGCATCCCGATCGCGCAGCCGCTCGTCGAGAGCGACGTCTTCCCGCCGATGGTGAGCCAGATGGTGAAGATCGGCGAGGAGACGGGAGAGCTGGAGAAGATGCTCGGGAAGATCGCCGACTTCTACGAGGACGAGGTCGACGCCGCGATCCAGTCGCTGACGTCGATCATCGAGCCGGTGATGATGATCGCCGTCGGCTGCATGGTCGGCGTGATCATCATCTCGATGTACCTGCCGATGTTCAAGCTGCTCACGCTCGTGAAGTAGCGGCGGCGACCGGTCAGGGTCACGGTGTTCGTCGAGGGAGCGGACTTCCGGACCGGAGTGGGATTGCGTTGGGCGAACCCAGGCTTCTCCGGAGTAGCCATCGGGCCGGCGCTGCACTCGCAGTGACACTCGCGAATACTCGCCAAGCCTGACGGTGCGGGCTTCAAGCGCTGGAAGGGCCCGCGAAGAGCGGGCCCTTTCCTCTGCGGGTTGTGGGCGAAGGCGGGTGCCTCCGCCCACGACGTGTGCTCACGAACAGCTGCCGTTGCCGATCAGGCGTGGCCCGCCGTTCTGGCGGATGAAGAGCGGCCGTGCGGTGGGGTAGGGCCCACCGGTGGTAGGGTCGGTGAGCCTCGTGTCCCCGCTCGCGATCAGGACGCAGCCGCGGGAGTCGAGGGTGTTGGTGAAGTAGTCGCCGAGCCGGCGGTCCTGGCCGGTCGCGACGCACGTGGTCCCGCCCTGGCAGACCCAGCCGACGTGCACGACCCTGCCGGCGGCGTCCACGTTCGACCTCTGCGACGACTTGCCGGCGGCGTTCGTGATCGACGCCTCCATCACGTGAATGTGGCCCGTCTGGCAGTCCAGGTCGGGCATGCCGTCCTGCGGCTCGGTCTGGTACCAGACGACGGAGACCTTGCCCGCGTCGCCGGCCGCGATCCACGGCCAGAGCACCCGCGTGCCCGGATGCGCCACTGTGACCGGCGCCGACCACGTCTGGCCGAGGTTCTTCGTCGAGACCATCATGATCGAGTTCGGAGCCGGCGTCTGCGCGCCGTTGCAGCCGCCGCTCGTCCCGGCCTGGCGGTTGTCGGTGTCCCAGACGACGTAGACAGTGCCCGCAGCGTCGATCGCGATCGCGGGCCAGTGCGCGTACATCGACGTGCCGCGGAACCCTTCGTGCGGGGTGAAGCTCGAGCCGCTGTTCGGCATCGTGCTGATGCCGACGCCGAAGCTGCCGTCGCCGTGCTGGAAGATCGCCGGCTCGACGACCGCCCCGTTCAGCTTGTCGTAGTAGAGCTTCCCGAACGCGGTCCACGAGCCGCCGTCGGCGAGCGAGCCGTTGTCGTCAATGCCGGTGGCGCTGCAGGTCTGGCCGCCGTCGTTCGACACGAACACCTGGTGGCCGCTACCGCTGCCCTCGAGCGTGTCGGTGCCCATGAACACCTGGTTCGCCTTCCCGCCCGCGAGCCAGGGCCGGTCGCCGTCGTGGCAGTCGGCGTTCCCCTGGTCCCACGTCTGGCCGCCGTCGATCGACGAGAAGAGCGCGTCGTTGACGAGGTCGATGCCCGTGTCGTAGACGCGGCCCCCGGCGTCCTGGGTCAGGTCGGGGTCGCTGAAGCCGGTGTTGATCGCGGGGCTCGTCGGGCACTGCGTCCCCAGGTAGCGATCGCGGTACCAGTTCGTGCCGCCATCGGGCGACGTCCAGATGTTGACCTGGTTGCAGTAGTTGGAGACGAAGCTGAAGTCTCCCCACGGCGAGCTGACGATCCCGTCGCGGTAGAGGTGCGTCGTCCCCTCGTGCGCGCTGTAGATCAGGCGCCCGTGCAGTGTGTCGGCGAACACTTCCGGCTCACCGCCGGCCAGGGCCTGGTCGACGTAGACCGGCGCCGCGAAGGTCGGTGCCGTCGTGCCGGCGTGCCCGGATCCGGGCAGCAGGCCCACGAGCGCGACCACGCCGAGCAGGCTCAGGACGAGCAGCGGGATACGAGAGCCGTGCGGCCGCAGTGGCAAGGCCATCGAGTCTCCTTTCACTGGGCGAGCCGGGGCTCCGGCCCCGGCCTGGAATCGTTCGCTCTTACCCTGTCTCCGCAGAAAGCAAGCCCGGTGCCCTGACCGGGCCCGCCGCTAGTGTGCGCGCGGCATGACCGTCGAAGCGATCCACCTCGGAGAGCCCGAGGGCCCGCGGCTTCGGTCGGTCGAGACGGTGCGCGCCGTCGCGGGCAAGGGCCTCGAGGGCGACCGGCGCTACTTCTACGAAGACGGCGCCGAGCCGGGCCGCGCGCTCACGCTCGTCGAGGCAGAGAACGTCGAGGCGGTGGGGCTTGCGCCCGGGGAGACGCGGCGGCAGGTGACGACCCGCGGCGTCCGGCTCGACGACCTCGTCGGCAGGCGCTTCCGCCTCGGGGAGGTCGAGTGCTACGGCGTCGAGCTCTGCGAGCCGTGCACGCACCTCCAGTCGATGACGCGGCCCGGGATCATCAAGGAGCTCACCCACCGCGCGGGCATCAACGCCGACATCCTCACCGACGGCATGATCTCCGTCGGGGACGAGATCGTCGAGCTCTCCTAGGGAATGCAGCCGGTCGTCGTCGGCGTGCCGACGACCCACTGACCGTCGACGCGTTGGGCCGTGACCGACGACGCGCCCCACGAGCAGGCCGCCGGCTTCGACGGTGGCGTCTTCGCCGCGCCGCCGGCGCTCGCGGCGCCCGCGAGCACGAGGACGATCCCGGCGGCGGCTCCCAGGTGCTTCATGGTTCAAAGGCATAACGCTACAGCGTGAAAAGCGGGTGCGCTAACGCACGAGGTCAGGCCCGCCGTTCTGCCCGATCACGTTGCCTCCGATCGTCAGGCCCGGCTGGCCTGCCGGCGCGACGATGCCGCCGAGGACGGGCGGCGTCGTCTTCAGGCCGTTGCCCGTGATGCGGTTGCCGGAGATGTCGACGCTCGGGGCCGTCGCCGGCGCGGGCGGAAGGGCGAGCAGGATCCCCGGCCCGGCGTTGCCCTCGATCTGGTTCCCGGTGATCCGGACGCCGACGATCGGATCGGCCGGTGCGTTCGGCTCGACGTCGATCCCGGCTGCGGGGTTCCCGTACGCGTGGCCCGTCTCCGGGAGGTAGTTCGTGTCGTCGGCGCCCGTCAGCAGGCAGTGCTCGATGGTCAGACCTTGCACGGCCGTGACCGAGACGACGTTGCGCGTGCCGCCGGTGAAGCTCGAGTCGCGGATCGAGACGTTGCTCGAGTAGCCCTCGCCGTTCGCCCGGCCGCCGACGAGCAGGGAGTCGATCGGGTTGCCCTCCACCCGCACGCCCTCGACCGACACGTCGTTCGCGTAGATCTCGATGCCGAACATCGACGCGCTCCGCGGCACGATCAGCCGGAGCCCGGCGATCGTCACGCCGTGGGGCGCCGCGTTCACGTCGCTGCTCCGGTTGACGAAGAAGACGGCGTCCGCCGGGATCGGGTCGCCGTCCGGCGAGTGCAGGCGCACCGGCCCCGGTCCGAGCGCGACGATGCACGCCCCGTCCGAGACGATGCTCGTGCCGTCGAGGCTGACCCAGAGCCCGTGCGTCGCGTAGCACTGGCCGTTCGGGAGCGCCGGCAGGAAGACGGTGCCGCCCGCGTCGAGCTGCGCCTGGAGCGTCGCCGTGTCGTCGCGGCCGGGAGCCGCGGTCGCGCCACCCGTCGGCGCCGGCGGGCCGAGCACGAGGGCGACCGATGCGAGGAGGATCGCGAACCCCACGCTCGGAGTCTAGGACCGGCGCTGCGCAAGATGAGCCGGTCGGCCCATTGCGCGGGCCGCCCGCGGTGCCGAAGCTTTCCGCGATGGGAATCGCCGGTGCGCTCCTCGTCGCGTGGTCGGTCGTCCCGCTCGTCCTGATGACGGCGGCGACGGCGGCAGCCCCGTACCTCAAGGATCGCGGCTAAGAGGGAGGGGCGGGCGCTGCGGCGGCCCGCTCCCTCCCTTGAATCCCCTAGCGAGCGCGCGCCGGGGCGGCGGCCGTGTCCGCCGGACGCTGCCGCGCCGTGAGCGGCCGCGCGATGTCCTCGAGCGAGCGCCGCTCGGCGTTCACCGCCAGGAAGACGGCGACGAGTCCCGCGCCGACGATGAGCGCGGCGCCGAGCAGGTAGCCGTAGTCGACGTTCGTCCGGCTCTTCGTCGCGATCAGCGCGCCGAACAAGGTCGGCGAGAGGATCGCGAACCCGGTGCCGACGGAGTAGAAGAGCGCGATCGCCATCGCCCGCACCTCCATCGGGAAGAGCTCGGAGACGGTGAGGTAGGCCGCGCTCGCCCCCGCGGACGCGAAGAAGAAGATCACCGACCAGCAGATCGTCATCGTCGTCGCGCTGACGACGTGGTGGACGAAGAGCTGCCCGGTGATGATCAGCAGCACGCCCGAGGTGATGTAGGTGAACGAGATCATCGCCTTGCGGCCGATCGAGTCGAACAAGGGGCCGAGCACGAGCGGCCCGAAGAAGTTCCCGACCGCGAAGGGGATCAGGAAGAGGCCGGCCTTCGTCTTCGAGACGCCCATGAAGTCGGTGAGGACGAGCGTGTAGGTGAAGAAGATCGCGTTGTAGAGGAACGCCTGGCCGGTCATGAGCGACAGCCCGAGCACGCCGCGCGCCGGGTACTCCTTGACCACGTACTTGGCGATCGAGACGAAGCCGATGTGCTCGCGCTGCTCGACCTCGATCGGCGCGTCCTCCGGCTCCGGTAGCGGGCCGGCCGTCTTCTCGACCTCGGCCTCGATC
Source organism: Actinomycetota bacterium (assembly GCA_005885565.1). Classification (GTDB taxonomy): domain Bacteria; phylum Actinomycetota; class Thermoleophilia; order Gaiellales; family Gaiellaceae; genus AC-50. Next base: position 8,845 of record VAXK01000077.1, on the reverse strand, counting down.
TCCCGCACGACCTGCTCGGCCTCGTCCGCGCGCCCGTGCGTGAGCAGCCAGCGAGGGCTCTCCGGGATGAAGCGACGGATGGCGAGGATGCAGAGCGCGAGCGTCGCGCCGACCCCGAACCCGAGCCGCCACCCGATCGACGCGCTCATCCAGTTGAGAAGTGCGTACGAGGCGAGCGCCGAGCCGGCGGCCCCGACCCACCACGAACCGTTGATCGCCAACGCCACACGCCCGCGCACGCGCGCGGGGATGAGCTCGTCGATGGCCGAGTTGATCGCCGCGTACTCGCCGCCGATGCCCGAGCCCGCGAGGACGCGGAAGGCGGCGAAGCTCGCGAAGTTCCAGGAGAACGCGGTCGCCACGGTGAAGAGGAGGTACACGCCGAGCGTGACCATGAAGAGCTTCTTCCGGCCGACGCGGTCGGTCAGGTACCCGAAGAAGAGCGCACCCGCGACGGCGCCGGCGAGGTAGAAGGTTCCCGCCGACGACGCCTGGTGCGTCGTCAGCGCGAGCGTGTGCTTGTCGGTGAGCGCGCTCGCGATGGAGCCGACGAGCGTGACCTCGAAACCGTCGAGGATCCACGTGATCCCGAGGCCGATGACGACCAGCCAGTGCCAGCGGCTCCACGGCAGCCGGTCGAGTCGCTTCGGGATGTTCGTCTTGACGGCTCTCCCGGTCGCCCCCAGCTCACCCGTTGCCGTTGCGGCGCTCACAGCGCATCCTCCTCGTCCGAGATCACTAATGGGCACAACGGCGCTCGGGCTTCGAAGGATGCGGCGGGCCGTTGCTACACTCACCCGGCCTTCGGCGGCGTAGCTCAGCGGTTAGAGCGGCGGACTCATAACCCGCAGGTCGGTGGTTCGAATCCACCCGCCGCTATCTCGCTACGCCTGCAAGACTAGGAACGGAAAGAAAGAGATGGCCACCGGAGTACGAGTCGCGATCACCCTCGCTTGCACCGACTGCAAGCGCCGCAACTACCAGACGCAGAAGTCGAAGCGGAACTCCCCCGACCGGGTCGAGTTCCGCAAGTACTGCCGCTGGTGCGGACGGCACACCCTGCACCGGGAGACCCGCTGATGGCCAAGCAGACGCGACAGCAGCGCCGAGCGCGGCGAGCCCAGCAGCAGACGACCGGCGACTCGAAGATGGTCGCACGCGCGCGCGCCCGCCAGGCTCAGGTTCGGCCGGCGGCGCAGGCGCCGAAGAGCCAGGGCGGCCAGCGGCGCACGCCGGGCGGCGGCGCGCGCCGGTTCGTCGCCGAGTCCTGGGGCGAGCTGAAGAAGGTCGAGTGGCCCAACCAGTCGCAGGTGATCCAGGGCACCGCAGTCGTCCTCATCGCCTGCCTCATCGTCGGGGTCTACCTGTACGCGAACGACCTCATCTGGAAGCGCGTGGTCCAGAACGTCTTCCTGGGGCAGTAAGGGCGCCGATGTTCCGCTGGTACGTCATCAACACCTACTCCGGGCACGAGAACAAGGTGAAGGCCAACCTCGAGCACCGGATCGTCTCGATGAACCAGGCGCCGCGGTTCCGCCGCGTCGTCGTCCCGACCGAGCAGGTGATCGAGACGAAGGACGGCCAGAAGGTGCAGGCCGAGAAGCGCGTCCTGCCCGGCTACGTGCTCGTGAACATGGACCTGAACGACGACGCCTGGTCGGTGGTGAAGAACACACCCGGCGTGACGGGCTTCGTCGGTGCCGGCGCCAAGCCGGTGCCGCTAGCGCAGACCGAGGTCGACCGCATCCTCCATACCGGCACGGCCGTCGGCGATCGGCCGCGCACGCAGGTGCAGTTCACGCTCGGCGAGTCGGTGAAGGTAACCTCCGGCCCGCTCTCCGACTTCGACGGCGAGATCGTCGACGTGAACGGCGACCAGCAGAAGCTGAAGGTGCTCGTGGACATCTTCGAGCGCCAAGTGCCGGTAGAGCTCGGCTTCGACCAGGTGAAGAAGATCGACTGATGGCCAAGAAGATCCTCACGCTGATCAAGCTCCAGATCCCCGGCGGGCAGGCGAACCCGGCGCCGCCGGTCGGTCCTGCGCTCGGCCAGCACGGCGTGAACATCATGGAGTTCTGCAAGGCGTTCAACGCGCAGACGGCGCAGGAGAACGGCCGCATCATCCCGGTCGAGATCACGGTCTACGAAGACCGGAGCTTCGACTTCATCACGAAGACGCCGCCCGCCGCCGTCCTGATCAAGGAGGCGCTGCGGCTCGACAAGGGCTCGTCGGAGCCGAACCGGAACAAGGTCGGACGTCTGAGCCGCGCGCAGCTCCAGTCGATCGCCGAGACGAAGATGCAGGATCTGAACGCGCGCGACGTCGAGCAGGCAATGCTCGTGATCGCCGGAACAGCGCGGAGCATGGGCGTCGAGGTGGAGAAGTAATGGCGACGCACGGGAAGCGCTACCGCCAGGCCCGCGGCGCGGTCGACCGCGAGCAGACGTACTCGCCCGTCGAGGCCGTCCGCATGCTCAAGGAGGCACCGGCCGCGAAGTTCGACGAGACCGTCGAGGTGCACATGAGCCTCGGCCTGAACGTCCGCCACGCGGACGAGCAGCTGCGCGGGACGATGATGCTCCCGAACGGCACCGGCCGCGACCAGCGCGTCGCCGTCTTCGCCGAGGGCGACAAGGCGCGCGAGGCCGAAGAGGCCGGCGCGGACATCGTCGGCTCCGCCGATCTCGCGAAGCGGATCGAGGTAGGCTTCACCGACTTCGACGTCGCGATCGCGACGCCGGACCAGATGGGCAACGTGGGCCGCCTCGGCCGCGTGCTCGGTCCCCGTGGCCTGATGCCGAACCCGAAGACGGGCACCGTCACGTTCGACGTGGCGAAGGCCGTCAAGGAGGCGAAGGCCGGCAAGCTCGAGTACCGCACCGACCGCGGCGCGAACGTCCACATCGCGATCGGCAAGAAGTCCTTCGACGAGCGCGCGCTCGTGGAGAACTACGCGGCGCTGATCGAGGAGATCGTGCGCGCGAAGCCCGCCGCCGCGAAGGGCCGGTACATCAAGAAGATCACACTCACCTCCACGATGGGCCCCGGGATCCACATCGATCCTACGCGGACCAGGGGGATCGTGGACGAGCTTGATGGTGCACAGCAGGAGGCCGTGGAAGCTACGGCCTAGGAACAGCCCGTCGCCACAGACAACTGGCAGCTCTCGAGTGCGTGGGAGCAGAAGCCCAGTCGAGGCGGCCTCCTGGGAAGTGCCTTTCTCTTTTCCATGAGCCCGCCGTGTGCGGGCTCATGACGTAAGAGGAGGTGAGATGCAGAAAGAGGACAAGGAACGCGTCGTCGCCGAGTTGACGGAGAAGCTCCGCAGCGCGGACACGATGATCGTCGCGGACTACCGCGGCCTGACCATGCCCCAGATCGACGCCCTGCGCGGGAAGTTGATCGAGCAGGGGGCACGGTTCTCGGTCGTGAAGAACACCCTCACCCGCCGCGCGGCCGAGGCCGCCGGGGCGGACGCGCTGCTCGCGCTGCTCGAGGGGCCGACGGCGATCGCCTTCCTCGAGAGCGGCGGCGACCCGGTCGCCGTCGCGAAGACGCTGGCCGACAGGCCCGGGTCATTTCCGGCTCCGACGTCGAGGAGCTCGCGAAGCTCCCGCCGCTCGAGATCCTGCGCGGCCAGGTGATCGGCGCCGTGATCGCACCGCTGAACGCGATCGCCGGCCTGATCAACGCGCCGTTGCAGAACCTGTACGGGCTGATCGATGCGCGCATCGAGCAGCTCGAGTCGCAGGGCGGAGCGTCTGCGGAACCCGCGCAGGCCGAGCCCGCACCCGAACCCGAACTGGTGTCGGACGCCGAGGTGTCCGAGACCGCCGAATCCCAGGAGGAGAGCGAGTAATGGCAGCTGTTGACACCGTCTTCGAGCAGCTCGGGAGCATGACCGTCCTCGAGCTGGTCGAGCTGAAGAACAAGATCGAGGAGGAGTGGGGCATCACCGCCGCCGCTCCGGTCGCGGTCGCTGCGGCCGGCGGGGCCGCCGGCGGCGGCGAGGCAGCGGCGGAGGAGAAGACCTCCTTCGACGTGATGCTGACCAACGCAGGTGGCCAGAAGATCCAGGTGATCAAGGTCGTCCGCGCCGTCACGGGCCTCGGCCTCAAGGAGGCCAAGGACCTCGTCGACTCCGCTCCGAGCGCCGTCAAGGAAGGCGTGAACCAGGAGGAGGCCGACACGGTCAAGGGCCAGCTCGAAGAGGCCGGCGCGACCGTCGAGATCAAGTAGGCCGGTCACCCTTTTGGGTGGTTTTCCGGGGGCGCGGCAAAGGTTTGTCGCGCCCCCGGCGTCTTTCTTGCCGATACAGCGATTCAACGCATTCGCTCTGGAGGCACCGACCAAATGAAGATGAAGGCGTTCTTTCTCGCGTTGGCCGTGGCCGGGGCCGCCGCCGCGTTCGGCCTGACTGCCACCGGCCGCAGCGACACCGGCACCACGACCGGCACGACGACCACGGTCGCGACGACCACGACCGGGACGACGACGACCGGGACGACGACCACGAACCCCACCCCGCCGCCGCTCCCCAACGGCTGCCGGCGGTTCGAGCTCAGGGGCACGGTGGCTTCGGTCTCCGGCACCTCGCTCGTGGTCAACGTCACGAAGGGGAACAAGGAGGCCAAGACGGCCACCGGAACCTCGGTCACCGTCGCCGCCGACTCGGACACGAAGGTCGAATGGCAGGGCCGCGGCACGTTCGCGGGCCCGAACGCCGGCGACGACGTCTCCGTGAACGGCAAGGTCTGCAACGGGACGTACACGGCGAACCACGTCGAGGCGCGCACGGCCAAGCCCAAGAAGGCCGAGGACGCGAAGCCCGCAGCGCCCAAGCACGGCGACGCCGGCGACTCCGGCGAGCACGGCAACAAGCACAAGTAGAGCCACATCGGGCCCGGGCGCGGCATCGCAGTTGCGGTGCAGTGCCTGGGCCCCTCCCTCTGGTACCCTCCCTGAGTTGGCCCAGCGGGTCCCTCGCCGCACGTTTGCGGCTGGAGGGACGCCTCCGCTATCGTGGAGGGTTGCGCCGACGTCCGGACGTCGTCTTCATCCTCGCACGCTCTCGCTCCACCTCTTTCTTATCTCTGCTTCGCCCGCCACCTCATAGCCAGTAAGGGAGGCTGTTCTACTTGGCCAAGACGGTCACAGCGCCTCGCGCGCGCCATTCTTTCTCTCGCCTCAAGCACGTCCTCGACCTCCCCAACCTGATCGACATCCAGCGTGAGTCGTTCGATTGGTTCCTCAGCGAAGGGCTCCGGGAGACGATCGACGACATCTCGCCGATCCAGGACTACACCGGGACACTCGCCGTCGAGTTCGGCGAATACCGCTTCGGCGAGCCGCAGTTCTCAATCCAGGAATGCCGTGAGAAGGACCTGACGTATCAGGCCCCGCTCTCGATGACCGTCCGCTTCGTGAACACGGAGACGGGCGAGATCCGCGAGCAGACGGTGTTCATGGGCGACTTCCCGATGATGACCCGTTGGGGCACCTTCATCATCAACGGCACCGAGCGCGTGATCGTGACGCAGCTCGTGCGCTCGCCCGGCGCCTATCTCATGGAGCCGAAGGACGCGACGAAGCAGGTCTTCACCGCGAACCTGATGCCGTCGCGCGGCTCGTGGCTCGAGCTCGAGATCGACAAGAAGGGCGTTGTCTACGCCCGCATCGACCGCAAGCGCAAGCTGCCGATCACGACGCTGCTTCGCGCGCTGCCGGCCGAGGACCCGACGACCGGGTTCAAGCTCGACACGTCGACGAACGAGGCGATCCTCGCGCTCTTCGGCAACTCGCACTTCATCGAGAAGACGCTCGACAAGGACCCGACGACGCGCGAGGAAGAGGCGCTGATCGAGGTCTTCAAGAAGCAGCGCCCGGGTGAGCCGCCGACGCTCGACAACGCCCGCAACCTGCTCAAGTCGCTCTTCTTCGATCCGAAGCGCTACGACCTGACGAAGGTCGGCCGCTACAAGCTGAACCAGCGGCTCGGCGTCGACGTCCCGGAGGACACGCGCGTCCTGACGACTCAGGACATCCTCGCGCTCGTCCAGAAGCTCGTCGCGATGCCGCATGCGATCGGGCTCACCGACGAGTCGAAGGACTACGCGGCCGACGCGATCGGTCTCAACCGCGACCCGATCCGCTCGGAGCTCGACGAGTACGAGCACTTCGGCAACCGCCGCCTGCGCACGACCGGCGAGCTGATCCAGGAGGCGTTCCGCGTCGGTCTCTACCGCATGGAGCGCGTCGTCCGCGAGCGGATGACCACGGAGGACGTGGACACGATCACGCCGCAGACGATCATCAACATCCGGCCCGTCGTCGCCGCGCTGAAGGAGTTCTTCGGCTCGTCGCAGCTGTCGCAGTTCATGCAGCAGACGAACTCGCTCGATGGCCTGACGCACCGCCGCCGCCTGTCGGCGCTCGGCGCCGGCGGCCTGACCCGCGAGCGGGCGCCGATCGAGGTGCGCGACGTGCACCCGACGCACTACGGCCGCATGTGCCCGATCGAGACGCCGGAAGGCCCGAACATCGGCCTGATCGGCTCGCTCGCGTCGATGGCGACCGTCTCGCAGTTCGGCTTCATCCAGACGCCGTACCGCAAGGTCGCGAACGGCAAGGTGACCGACGACATCACGTACCTCGATGCAGCCGAGGAGGCGCAGTACACGATCGCGCAGGCCTCGGAGGCCGTCGACAAGAACGGCAAGTTCGAGCACGAGCAGGTGCTCTGCCGCTCGCCGCTCGGTGAGGCCGTGATGGCGGCCGCGAAGGAAATCGACTTCATGGACGTCGCGCCGGCGCAGATCGTTTCCGTCGCGACGGCGCTGATCCCGTTCCTCGAGCACAACGACGCGAACCGCGCGCTGATGGGCGCGAACATGCAGCGGCAGGCCGTGCCGCTGATGATCCCGCAGGCGCCGCTCGTCGGCACCGGCGTGGAGCATCGCGCGGCCGTCGACTCGGGTGACGTCGTCGTCGCGCACAACGCGGGCACGGTGGTCGAGCTCGACGCAGACCGCATCGTGATCGAAGGCCGCGGCACACGCGACGAGTACGACCTGACGAAGTTCATGCGCTCGAACCAGGGGACGCTGATCCACCACAAGCCGATCGTGCGTCAGGGCGACAAGGTCGAGGCCGGCGCGGTGCTGGCGGACGGCTCGTCGACCGACCACGGTGAGCTCGCGCTCGGCGCGAACCTGCTCGTCGCCTTCATGCCGTTCGAGGGCTACAACTTCGAGGACGCGATCGTGCTCTCCGAGCGGCTCGTCAAGGACGAGGTGCTCACCTCGATCCACATCCACGAGTACGAGATCGACGCCCGCTCGACGAAGCTGGGCGACGAGGAGATCACGCGCGACATCCCGAACCGCTCGGAGGAGTCGCTCCGCAACCTCGACGACCGCGGCATCGTCCGCGTCGGCGCCGAGGTCGGCTCCGGCGACCTGCTCGTCGGCAAGGTGACGCCGAAGGGCGAGACCGAGCTGACGGCCGAGGAGAAGCTGATCCGCGCCATCTTCAAGGAGAAGGCGCGCGAGGTCCGCGACACGTCGCTCAAGGTCCCGCACGGCGAGGGCGGCAAGGTCATCGACGTGAAGACGTTCTCGCGCGACGCCGGCGACGACCTGCCGCCGGGCGTGAACGAGCTCGTCCGCGTCTACGTGGCCAAGAAGCGCAAGATCGCCGAGGGCGACAAGCTCGCCGGCCGCCACGGCAACAAGGGCGTGATCGCCAAGATCGTGCCCGAGGAGGACATGCCGTTCCTCGAGGACGGGCGCGCCGTCGACATCCTGCTCAACCCGCTCGGCGTGCCGAGCCGGATGAACATCGGCCAGATCCTCGAGACGCATCTCGGGTGGTCTGCCGCGCACGGTGTCTTCGCGAGCGACGATGTCCTGCCGATGGACGGCGCGGCCGGCCGCGTGATCAACGCGCCGAAGCCGACTCCGATCGCGACGCCGGTGTTCGACGGCGCGACGGTGGCCGACGTCGACCAGGCGCTGCTCGACTGGACGAAGCAGAACCCCGAGAGCCCGATCCACATCCTCACGGACACGAAGGCGCCGCTCGGCCGTCAGGCCTCCGGCAAGGTCCGCCTGTTCTCCGGACGCACCGGTGAGCCGTTCGAGCAGGAAGTGACGGTCGGCTACATGTACATCCTCAAGCTGCTCCACCTCGTCGACGACAAGATCCACGCGCGTTCGACCGGCCCGTACTCGCTCGTCACCCAGCAGCCGCTTGGCGGAAAGGCGCAGTTCGGCGGCCAGCGCTTCGGCGAGATGGAGGTCTGGGCGCTCGAGGCCTACGGCGCCGCGTACACGCTGCAGGAGATGCTCACGATCAAGTCCGACGACACGGTCGGACGCGTGAAGGCCTACGAGGCGATCGTCAAGGGCGAGAACATCGCCGAGCCGTCGATCCCCGAGTCCTTCAAGGTGCTGCTGAAGGAGATGCAGTCGCTCGCGCTCGACGTCCACGTCCTCTCTGACGAGGGCAAGGAAGTCGAGGTGCGCGAGGAGGACGACGAGCTGCTCCGCGCTGCGGAAGAGCTCGGCATCGACCTCTCGCCCGGCTCGCTCCGCGCAGCCGCGCGCCAGCCCACGGCCCAGGAGGCCGAGGAGGGCCAGGACCGCGTCGACCAGGACGGCGAGCTCGCACTGCCGGCCGACGAGTCCCTCGAGGATCTCGACGGCATCGAGCTCGACGCTGACGAGGACGACGCGGACGCCGAGCCCGTCGGCGCTGCCGACGACGACGCTCCCGTCGACATCGAAGACTGACGAACCGACGACCACGAAGAAAGAAGGCGAATAGCACTTGATCGACATCAAT
>VAXK01000182.1 GCA_005885565.1 Actinomycetota bacterium | reverse complement strand
CCTCCCACGGCGCCGTGATCGTCGCGAAGCCGCCGCCGTTGCCCGGCACGTTCGACGTCGCCCTCTACGACCCCCCGATCCGCTTCAGATGACAGTCACACGAAAAGGAGGAGCTATGCACGGTAGGCGAGCCGCCCTCGCCCTCGGATTGGCCGCGACCGTCGCGCTCGTGCTGAGCCTCGCGGCGAGCGCGACCATCCCGGTCCTGAAGATCGCGACCGACCCGTTCACCAACTCGACGAGCCAGCACAAGACGGTCGTCGAGCCGGACTCGTTCTTCTTCGGCTCGACCGGCGTCGCCGCAGCGCAGGCGGGACGCTTCACCGACGGCGGATCCTCCGGAATCGTCTTCGCGAGGTCGATCGACAACGGCGTCTCCTACACGAGCGGGACGCTCCCTGGAATCACCGTCTTCCAGAACCCGCCGGGGCCGTTCGCTCGCGTCAGCGATCCGTCGGTCGCCCACGACCGGGCGCACGGCGTCTGGATGGTCTCGTCGCTCGCGCTCGACGCGAGCATCACCGGCACGGCCGTGATCGTGAACCGCTCGACGAACGGCGGCGCGACCTGGGGCAACCCGGTGACCGTCCGCGCCGCCGGAGCAGGCGAGGACTTCGACAAGAACTGGACCGTCTGCGACAACACGACGACGAGCCCGTTCTTCGGCTCGTGCTACACGGTGTGGGACGACTTCGGCCACGGCAACAATCTGAAGATCGCCTTCTCACGTGACGGCGGTCTCACCTGGACGCTCTCGACGACGCCGAACGTCGGCGTGATCGGCGGCCAGCCGGTCGTGCAGCCGAACGGGCAGGTCGTGGTCCCGCTCGACAACGCGTCCGAGACCGCGCTCGGGTTCACGAACTCCACGAACGGCGGAGTCACCTTCGGCCAGGCGTTCACGATCACGTCGATCTCCGCGAAGGCCGACCCTGGCGGCATCCGCAGCGGCCCCCTGCCCTCGGCCGAGCTGGCCGGCGACGGCAAGATCTTCGTCGTCTGGGAGGACTGCCGCTTCCGCAGCGGGTGCTCGACGAACGACCTCGTCTTCGTGACCTCGACGAACGGCACGACGTGGTCGGCCGTCCAGCGCATCCCGATCGACCCGACGAACAGCGTGGCCGATCACTTCATCCCGGGCGTCGGGGTCGACCGGAACACGTCGGGCTCCACCACGAAGGTCGGAGTTACCTACTACTTCTACCCGAACGTCAACTGCACCTTCACGACGTGCCAGCTGCACGTCGGGTTCATCTCGTCCTCGGACGCCGGCGTGACCTGGCATCCGTTCGTCGACGTCGCCGGGCCGATGGCGTTGAGCTCGCTTCCGAACACGACGCAGGGGCGGATGGTCGGGGACTACATCTCGACCTCGTTCAACGGCAGCTCCCAGGCGCGCGGCTACTTCGTCATCGCCAACCCGCCCACGGCCGGCGGAACCGACTGCGCGACGGCGACGCCGAACTGCGACGTGTCGCTCAACACGTTCGTCTCGGGTCAGTCGTCGGCCGCAGCCGGCACCGCGACGGCGAACGACCCCGTGGTGTACACGGCCAAGCCGCAGCCCGGCAGGTCGGCGTTCAAGCATCGCCACTAGGTCATACGCGCGGGAGGCCGGGCGCGCCCGGCCTCCCGCTACCCTCGCGGCGATGGCGAGCGGTGATCCGTACGTCCTGCCCGGCGGCCTGCCCGTCCCCGAGGACGACGGCGCCGCGGATCATCTGCCCGGGCTCGGGCTCCCGGACCTGACGCTTCCGTCGTCCAGCGGCCCGGTGAACCTCGCCGAGCTCGCCCGCGAGCGGCTCGTGCTCTACGTCTACCCGCGGACCGGCAAGCCGGGCCGGCCGATGCTCCCGGGCTGGGACGACATCCCCGGCGCGCGCGGCTGCACACCGCAGTCGTGCGGCTTCCGCGACCACGCGGCCGAGCTCGCCGCCTTCGGCGCCCGCGTCGCCGGCGTCTCGGCGCAGAGCCTCGCCGACCAGCGCGAGTTCGCGGAGCGGAACCGGATGCCGTTCCCGGTCGTCGCCGACGAGCGCCTCGAGCTCGCCCGCGCGCTCGACCTGCCGACGTTCGAGGTCGAAGGGCTGACGCTCTACAAGCGGCTCGCGCTCGTTGGCGAGAACGGCCGGATCGTCAAGGTCTTCTACCCGGTGTTCCCGCCCGACCGGAACGCGGAGGAGGTCGTCGCGTGGCTCGAGCGCTCGCGCTCGGGGCGCTGATCGCGCTCGCCGCGCCCGGAGCGACGACCGCCCGTCACGCCGCGGTCAGTCTCAGCGCGAGGGCGCTCGCGCCTACGCCGGATCCAGAGGACACGTTCAACCCCCTCGGCCGTCGTGGTTGGGACGTCCCGATCTCGCTCGAGGCCTCCGCCGATCCCCCGTGCGACAGCCTTGTCCTCCGGTATGCCTACCGTGTCTCCTTCGACCGGCGGCTCGTCGAAACGTACTCCGGCAGCTACGACGTCCCCGGCCCCCACTTCTCCGACCAGGTCTCCGTTCGAGACGCAGGGTCGAAGATCAGGTACACGGCAGTCGCCGTCTGCGCGGCGACGGGCGAGTCGTCGCCGACCGCCTCCGTTGCCGCGTCGGTGCCGCCACACACGTGCGACGACGGCCCGATCCGCGTGGCGGCGCTGCGTGGACGCGCCTGGCGCGAGGATCTCGACGTCATGAACAAGCTGCGCCCTCTCCGGCGAGGCGACTTCGTCGTCGATGCCTACGCGCTGAAGGTCGGGGCGCGCTCGCGCCTCGTGCTCGCCGCTCCCGAGTGCGACCGGCTCCTCTACCGGATCGACGGCCCCACCCCCGCCGCCACCGGGAGCTACCGCCGCCGCGGGCGCGGCGACTCGTTCGCGATCGACGGCGGCTCGGTCCGCGCGCGCGGCGACCGGCACGCGGGCGGGATCGACGTGCGGGGCGCCTGGGTCGAGCCGCTCGGCGAGCGGCCGTCGACGTACGACCTCCGACTGGCGCGCCGCAGCGTGCGCGTTCGCGTGCTGCGCGGCTCCGTGCGCATCAGGAACGTGCGGCCGCGCATCGTCGTCCTCGCCGGCGAGGAAGCGCTCGTCCGGTGTGGGAAGCGCCGGCCGTGCGTGGCTACCGTGTCCCGGTGAACCTCGACCTCCTCGAGACGACGCTGGTCGACCGCGGCGAGCGACCCTTCCGTGCGCGGCAGGTGTGGGAATGGGTCGCCCGCGGCGCGCGCGACTACGAGTCGATGACGAACCTCCCGGTGCGGCTGCGGCGGGCGCTCGCCGTCGAGGTGCCGTTCTCGACGCTCGAGCTCGCCCACGAGGCCGAGTCGCGCGACGGCACGGTCAAGGCGCTCTTCCGGACGCACGACGGCCATCCCGTCGAGGCGGTGCTGATGCGCTACCGGGACGGGCGCCGTTCGATCTGCGTGTCGTCGCAGTCCGGCTGCCCGCTCACGTGCACGTTCTGCGCGACGGGCCAGATGCGCTTCCGCCGGAACCTGACCGCCTCGGAGATCCTCGACCAGGCGCTCCACTTCCGCCGGTTGGACGACGTGAACCACGCGGTCTTCATGGGCATGGGCGAGCCGATGCTGAACCTCGACGAGGTGCTCGCGGCCGCCCGCCGCCTCCCGGATCTCGGTATCACCCATCGGCGGACGACCGTCTCGACCGTCGGCTGGCTGCCGGGGCTGCGCCGCTTCGTCGACGAGGTCGAGGAGCCCGTGCGGCTGGCGCTCTCGCTCCACGCGCCGACCGACGAGCTGCGGAGCGAGCTGATGCCCGTGAACGCGCGCTACCCCCTCGCCGAGCTCGTGCACCAGTGCACGAAGTACTTCGCCCGGCGCCGCCGCAAGGTGTTCGTCGAGTACGTGATGCTGGCGGGCGTGAACGACCGCTTCGAGCAGGCGCAGGAGCTCGCGAGGCTGCTGAACCCGCGCTTCTTCA
>VAXK01000181.1 GCA_005885565.1 Actinomycetota bacterium | reverse complement strand
TGAGCTCGACCATCAGGTCGGTTCCGCCCTGGATCGGCACCGCCTCGGGCCTCCCGGCCTTCAGGCGCAGGGCCTCGTCGAGGGTGCGGGGAGTGAGGACGTCCACGGCCGTAAAGCGTACTTCGCTGCCATGAGAGGATTCATCGGGCCATGGCCGTCGATCTCGCCCGCCGCCTCGCCGTCGCCCGCGGGAGCGAGCCGGCCGATCTCGTCGTCCGCGGCGGCCGCGTCCTCTCGGTCTTCACGCGCGAGTGGGTGGAAGCGGACGTGGCGATCGCGGACGGCTGGGTGGCGGGGCTCGGCGACTACGAGGGCCGTGAGGTGCTCGACGCGGCCGGCCGCTACGTCGTGCCCGGCTTCATCGACGCGCACATGCACCTCGAGTCGACGAAGCTGCTCCCGGACGAGTTCGCCCGGCTCGTCCTGCCGCTCGGCACGACCGCCGTCGTCCTCGACCCGCACGAGCTCGCGAACGTGCTCGGGACGGACGGCGTCCACTGGCTTCTCGACGCGTGCGACGGCCTGCCGCTCGACTTCTACTTCATGGCCTCCTCGACCATCCCGGCCTCGGACTTCGAGTCGCCGCGGCGGCCGCTACGGGCGGGCGACCTCGACAGCCTCCTGCGGCGAAAGCGGGTGCTCGGCCTGGCCGAGATGATGAACTTCCCCGGCGTCATCGCGGGCGACGAGAACGAGCTCGAGAAGCTCGCGCTCGCGGTCGACGTGCACGTCGACGGCCACGCGCCCGGGGTGCTCGGGAAGCCGCTGAACGCCTACGCCGCCGCCGGGATCCGCTCCGACCACGAGGCGCTGACCCCGGAGGAGGGGCGCGAGCGGCTGCGGGCCGGGATGTGGCTCCTGATCCGCGAGGCCTCGATGGCGCGCAACCTGCATGCGCTCCTCCCCCTCGCCAAGGAGTTCGGGACGAACCGGATCGCGTTCTGCACCGACGACCGCGACCCGGAGGACATCGCCGAGAACGGCCACGTGAACGGCATGGTGCGCGAGGCGGTCGCGGCCGGGATCGCCCCGGAGGACGCAATCGTGCTCGCCTCCCACAACCCCGCCACCTGGCACCGGCTCTGGCACCTCGGCGCGATCGCGCCCGGCTACCAGGCCGACCTGCTCGTCCTGCCGGACCTCGAGCGCTTCGAGCCCGAGGTCGTGCTGAAGGCGGGCCGCCCGGCGGCGGAGATCCCCCGCCCCGACGTGCCCGAATGGGTCAAGCACTCGGTGCGCATCCGGCCCGTCGCATCAGCCGACTTCCGCATCCCGTGGACGGGCGGGAACGCCCGCGTGATCGGCCTCGTCCCCGATCAGGTGGTGACGGAGCACCTCGTCGAGGAGCCGGCGACGAGGGACGGCGAGGCGGTCGCCGACGCGGAGCGCGACCTGGCCAAGATCGCCGTGATCGAGCGCCACCTCGGTACCGGCCGGATCGGCCTCGGCTTCGTCCGCGGCTCGGGCCTCCGCCGCGGCGCGCTCGCCTCCACCGTCGCGCACGACGCGCACAACATCGTCGTCGTCGGGCTCGACGACGGGGACATGGCCGTCGCCGTCCAGCGCCTGGCCGAGCTCGGCGGCGGGATCGCCGTCGTGGACGGAGGCGACGTACGCGCCGAGCTGCCGCTCCCCGTCGCCGGCCTGCTCGCCGACGCCCCGCTCGCGGAGGTGATCGACCGGAGCCTGGCCTGCAACGACGCCGCGCGAGAGCTCGGCTGGTCGGGCGCGACGCCGTTCCTGACGCTCTCGTTCCTCGCGCTGTCGGTGATCCCGAGCCTGAAGATCACCGACCGCGGTCTCGTCGACGTCGACCGCTTCGAGCTCGTGCCGCTCCAGGCATGAGCCTGCTGCTCACGGACGCGTACGTCGTCACCATGGACGGCGAGCGGACGGAGCACGACGGCGGCTGGATCCTCGTCGCCGACGGCCGGATCGAGGCGGTCGGGGCCGACGAGCGGCCCGAGGCCGACGAGACGGCGAGCCTGGGCGGCGCCGTCGTCACGCCGGGCCTCGTGAACACCCACCACCACCTGTACCAGACGCTCACGCGCGCGCGGGCGCAGGAGGCGAGCCTCTTCGAGTGGCTGCGGGAGCTCTACCCGGTGTGGGCCGGGATCGACGAGGAGGCCGAGTACACCGCCGCGCGCACCGGCCTCGCGGAGCTCGCGCTGTCCGGCTGCACGACGGTCTTCGACCACCACTACGTCTTTCCGCGCGGCCGCTCCGGCCTGGTCGAGGCGGAGGTGCGCGCAGCGCAGGAGCTCGGCGTCCGGATCGTCGCCTCGCGCGGGTCGATGGACCTCGGCGAGTCCGACGGCGGCCTGCCGCCCGACTCGCTCGTCGAGGAGCTCGACGACGTGCTCGCCGACACGGAGCGGCTGGCGGAGCTCGCCGACGGCGACGGCCGCGTCCAGATCGCCGTCGCTCCGTGCTCGCCCTTCTCGGTCACCGGCAGATTGATGGAAGAGTCGGCCGAGCTCGCTCGCCGGCTCGGCCTCGCGCTTCACACCCACCTGGCCGAGACGGTCGAGGAGGAGGAGTACTGCCGCGAGCTCTACGGCTGCCGGCCGGTCGAGTACCTCGAGCGGCTCGGCTGGCTCGCCGAGGACGTCTGGTGCGCCCACTGCGTCCACCTCGACGAGCGCGACGTGGCGACCTTCGCCGCCACCGGCACGGGCGTCGCGCACTGCCCGACCTCGAACCTCCGGCTCGGAGCGGGCGTGGCGCCGGTCCGGCCGCTGCTCGACGCGGGCGTGCGCGTCGGCCTCGGCGTCGACGGCTCGGCGTCGAACGAGCGCGGCGACCTCTTCCTGGAGGTGAAGCAGGCGCTCCTCGTCGCCCGCGGTCGCGACGGGCCCGCCGCGCTGACGGCCCGCGAGGCGCTCGAGCTCGGGACGCGCGGCGGCGCGACGCTCCTCCGCCGCGACGACCTCGGCTCGCTCGAGCCCGGCAAGCGCGCCGACTTGGCCGTCTGGCGCATCGACGGCCTCGAGCTCGGGGGCGCAGGCGACCCGGTTTCGGGCCTCGTCCTCTCCGGTCCGCACCGCGTCGATCGGCTGTACGTCGGCGGCGAGGAGGTCGTCCGCGACGGCCGGCTCGTCCGCGCCGACGAGCAGGAGATCGCCCGCGAGCACCGCATCCAGGCGCGGAGGCTTGCCGCATGACCATCTCCACCCATGTCCTCGACACCGAGCATGGCCGACCGGCGACGGGTGTCCGCGTCGAGCTCTACCGCGGCGCGGAGCTCGTCGGCTCCGGCGAGACAGACGACGACGGCCGCATCCGCGAGCTCGGCGAGGGACGGCCCGGGAACTACCGAATCGTGTTCCACCCGCCGTCGCCGTTCTTCCGCCGCGTCGAGCTGGAGATCGAGCTCGCCGACGGCCACTACCACGTCCCGCTGCTCGTCTCTTCCTACGCGTGCGCGACCTACCGCGGCAGCTAACGGTCGACGAGCTCGCGGAGCTTTTCGGCGGGCACACCCGGCTCGTCGAGCTGCTCGCCGAGCGAGAGGATCCGCTCGGCGCGGCCCACGGCGTGATCGCGCAGCTTCCCGAGGAGGACAAGGCCGCCGCCCTCGCGGCCCATCCGCGCATCGGAGAGCCGTCGCCGGAGCAGCGCGGAGAGGATCCGGCCGTCCTGGCCGAGCTCGCGTACCTGAACCAGGTCTACGAGGAGAAGCACGGCTTTCGCTTCGTCGTCTTCGTGAACCGCCGGTCGCGGGCCGAGCTGCTCCAAGTCCTGCAGGAGCGGCTGCGACGAACACGCGAGGAAGAGCTCGAGACGGGCCTCGAGGAGCTCGTCGCGATCGCGCGCGACCGGTGGCGTCGCGGATGAGCCTCGCCGTCGACCCCTACCTCTGGGACTGGGGCGACCTGCTCTTCCGCTGGCTGCACGTGATCGCGGCGATCGTCTGGATCGGCACGTCCTTCTACTTCGTCGCCCTCGACAACCACCTGCGGCCGCCGGCGGACGAGCGGGACGTCGAGCGTGGCGTCTCCGGCGAGTCGTGGGAGATCCACGGCGGCGGCTTCTACCGGATCGAGAAGTTCCGCGTC